>JAEEZZ010000025.1 GCA_016292255.1 Oscillospiraceae bacterium | reverse complement strand
GGTCTGAAGATCGCCGAGCGCGCCAAGGAAAAGGGCATCACTGAGGTCGTGTTCGACCGCGGCGGCTACATTTTCCACGGCCGTGTCGCTGCTCTGGCTGAGGGCGCCCGCGAAGGCGGACTCGAGTTTTAAGAGGAGGAAACAGAAATGGCTTTTAGAAGAGACAACAGAGACAATCAGGCCGCGGAAGCGCCTGAGATGATCGAAAAGGTCGTGTACCTGAACCGCGTCTCCAAGACCGTCAAGGGCGGCCGCGTGATGAAGTTCTCCGCTCTGGTCGTCGTGGGCGACGGCAAGGGCACCGTGGGCTACGGCCTGGGCAAGGCCGCCGAGGTTTCCGAGGCGATCTTGAAGGGCATTGCCAATGCCAAGAAGAACATGGTCACCATCAGCCTCTCCGGCACCACCATTCCTCACGAGGTCATCGGCGTCTACGGCGCCGGCCGCGTGCTGATGAAGCCCGCTGCCGTCGGTACCGGCGTTATCGCCGGCGGCGCTGTCCGTGCGGTGATGGAAGCTGTTGGTATTTCCAACATTCGTACCAAGTGCCTGCGTTCCAACAACCCTCAGAACGTTGTGAAGGCAGCCATGCAGGGCCTCATGTCCCTCCGCAGCCCCGAGCAGGTGGCCGCGATCCGTGGCAAGAGCGTCGAAGAGATTGTCGGCTAAGGAGGAGTTTGAAATGGCACAGTTAAAGATCAAGCTCGTCAAGAGCCTCAACGGTCGGCTGAGAAAGCAGATCGCCACCGCCGAGTCCCTCGGCCTGCGTAAGCCCGGTC
Source organism: Oscillospiraceae bacterium (assembly GCA_016292255.1). Lineage (GTDB taxonomy): Bacteria > Bacillota > Clostridia > Oscillospirales > Oscillospiraceae > JAFRPC01. The sequence continues at coordinate 77,677 of JAEEZZ010000025.1, read as the reverse complement.
AGACGACCGTTCAGCCCGACAACGAAATGACCCGCGGCAAGATCGCCAAGATCGGCTTCATGCTCGAGGTCACAGAAGTGGAATAAGGAGGAGACAAGAATGGAACTTCATGAACTTGCTCCCGTGCTGGGTTCTACCCAGGTTGCCAAGCGCAAGGGCCGCGGCTGCGGCACCGGCAACGGCAAGACTGCCGGCCGTGGACACAAGGGCCAGAAGGCTCGTTCCGGCGGCAAGATCCGCGCCGGCTTCGAAGGCGGCCAGATGCCTCTGGCTCGCCGCATCCCCAAGCGCGGCTTTAACAACATCTTTGCCAGACCCCTGACTGCCGTGAACGTAGCGGTGTTCAATGCCTTTGATAACGGCGCTGTTGTCGATGCCGACGCTCTGATCGAGAAGGGCATCATCGATAACTGCAAGTACGGCCTCAAGGTCATTGCCAACGGCAAGCTGACCAAGGCTATCACCGTGAAGGCTGCGGCCTTCTCCGAATCTGCCAAGGCAAAGATCGAAGAAGCAGGTGGAAAGGCAGAGGTGGTGTAAGGTGCTCGAAACAATCCGCAACGCGTGGAAAATTGCCGATCTGCGGAAAAAGCTCCTGTTCACCTTCGCGATTCTGCTGCTCTACAGACTTGGCAACGTCATCCCTGTTCCCTTCGTGAACACGACTACCATGTCCGAAATGTTCAACAGCGCTCAGATGCAGAACTCCATCCTGGGCCTGTTCAATATGATGTCCGGCTCGGCATTCTCCAAGGCGACCCTGTTCGCCCTGTCCATCCAGCCCTACATCAACGCGTCCATCATTGTCCAGCTGCTGACCATCGCCATCCCTGCCCTGGAGCGTCTTTCCAAGGAAGGCGGCGAGGAAGGCAAGAAGAAGATCGAGAAGATCACCCGGATCTCTACCGTGGTCCTGGGCCTGCTTATGGGCTGGGCCTACTGGGTCATGATCAAGAACTACAACCTCCAGTGGGGCAGCGCTCTGCTGGTTGACACCGGCTTCATTCCCGGTCTGACCGTGGTCCTTTCCCTGGCTGCCGGCGCCTGCCTGGTCATGTGGCTGGGCGATCTGATCTCCGAGCGCGGCATTGGCAACGGCATCTCCATGATCCTGTTTGCCAACATCGTTTCCCGCCTGCCGGAGATGCTCATCGGCCTGGGCAAGAACGTGGTGCACGAATTCAGCGGCTATTGGTACGTCGCGCTGATCGCGATCGTCGGCATGGTCGCCCTGATCATGTTCATCGTGTTCATCACCAACGCTGAGCGCCGCATCCCCGTGAGCTACGCCAAGCGCGTTGTGGGCCGCAAGGTCTACGGCGGCCAGAACACCTTCCTGCCCATCAAGGTCAACATGAGCGGTGTTCTGCCCATCATCTTCGCGCAGTCCGTGGCTTCTCTCCCCGCCACGATCGCGATGTTCCTCAACAAGGCGGATGATTCCAATCCCTGGTACCGCTACGCCTGGTCCAACACCTCCGTTGTGTACCTGGTGATCTATCTGCTGCTCATCATCGCGTTCTCTTATTTCTACGCCACCATCCAGTACAACCCCGTTGAGGTCTCCAACAATCTGCGGAAGAACGGCGGCTTTATCCCCGGCTATCGGCCCGGCCGTCCCACCTCCGACTTCATTGCCAGAGTCATCAACAAGATCACCCTCTTCGGTGCGATCTTCCTGGGTATCGTCGCCATCCTGCCCATCGTGGTCGGTATGATCGACGACAAGTTCAAGGATATGGCGATCGGCGGCACCTCCGTGATCATCGTCGTGGCCGTTGCCCTGGAGACTGTCCAGGTCATCGAGGCCCAGATGATGATGCGCCATTACAAAGGCTTCCTGGAATGAGGAGGAAATCGGCATGAAGCTGATCCTTTTCGGCGCCCCCGGCGCCGGCAAGGGGACCCAAGCAGAGACCCTCTCCAAGGAGTTGAGGATCCCGGCCATCTCCACCGGCAACATTCTCCGGGAGGCAATCCAGAACAAGACCCCCATCGGTCTTGAGGCAAAACGCTTCATGGACAACGGTCAGCTCGTTCCCGACGATGTCGTCATCGGCATCGTCGAGGAGCGGGTGGCCCGGGACGACTGCAGGAATGGCTACATTCTTGACGGCGTTCCCCGCACCATCGCGCAGGCGGAAGCGCTGGAGCGATTCGGTGTTGCCATTGACAACGTGGTGTCCATTGAAATCGAAGACTCCGTGATCGAGGCCCGGATGTCCGGCCGCCGCGTCTGCGGCCGCTGCGGCGCCAGCTATCACATCACGGAAAACCCGCCCAAAATCGAAAACGTGTGCGACGTCTGCGGCGGCGCGCTGGTCGCCCGTGCGGACGACAAGCCCGAGACCGTCCGCGAACGGCTGGTCGTCTATCACCGGCTGACCGAGCCCCTCAAGGACTTCTACAAGTCCAGAGGCAAGCTCCTGACCGTGGACGGCAACCGCCCGATCCGGACTGTGCACAATGAGATTTTGGCGGCGTTAGGGAAAAGCGTATGATCTCTGTCAAAACTGAACGAGAACTGGAAATCATGCGCAGGGCCTGTAAAATTACCGCGGCAGCCCGTGCTCTGGCAGGGGAAATGGTAAGGCCCGGCGTGATGACCGGTGAAATCGATAAAGCCGTTCACGACTTTATCGTTTCTCAGGGTGCAAAACCCTCCTTCCTGCATTACCAGGGATACCCCGGCAGCGCCTGTATCTCGGTGAATGAAGTGGTGATCCACGGCATTCCCGGCAATCGGGTGCTGAAGGACGGCGACATTGTCTCCGTTGACGTGGGCGCCTGCTGGCAGGGATTCCATGGGGATTGCGCTGCAACCTTCGCCTGCGGGACTATCTCCCAAGAGGCACAGAGGCTGATCGATGTCACGAAGCAGAGCTTCTTCGAGGGCATCCGGTTTGCCCGTCAGGGAAACAGAGTCTCTGACATCTCCCATGCGGTCCAAACGTATGTGGAGGCCAACGGGTTCTCCGTGGTGCGCGCCTTCGTAGGTCACGGCGTAGGCGAGCATCTGCACGAGGAGCCCTCCGTACCCAACTACGGAGCGCCTGGCAAGGGCCCCCGGCTTGTGAAGAACATGACCATCGCCGTGGAACCCATGGTCAACATGGGGACCTGCGAGGTCCGCGTCCTGCGGGACGGCTGGACTACGGTGACGGCTGACGGCAAGCTGGCCGCTCATTACGAAAATTCGATCCTCATTACCGACGGCGAGGCCGAGATCCTCACCGTCCCCGAGGGACTGTAAACTATGGAAGAAGAGATATCCATATCGGACATTATTGTCTCCACCGCCGGAAGAGATCGGGACAAACTGTTCTATGTGATCGGAACAGAAGGCGTGTACGTCCTGATCGCCAACGGCAAAGACAGAAAGCTCGAACGCCCGAAACGGAAAAAGCTGAAACATATTCGTTTCGTCACTCGGACAGATTCCCGGGTCGCCGCAAAGCTGCGAGCCGGAGAGAAGGTACTCAACAGTGAACTGCGCAGGGATCTGGCCGCCTTCGGCCGGGACCCCGCACCGAACCAAGAGGAGGTTTGAAGGATTTTTGGGAAAAGCCGACGTAATTGAATTGGAGGGCATTGTCACGGATGCCCTGCCGAATGCCACGTTCTCCGTCGATATCGGCGGCGGACACACCATTCTGGCCCATATCTCCGGCAAGCTCAGGATGAACTACATTAAGATCCTGCCCGGAGACAAGGTGACAGTTCAGCTGTCGCCCTATGATCTGACGTTGGGTCGCATCACGTGGAGAAGTAAATAGACACACGTTGAATTAATTGGAGGTTTAACATCATGAAAGTAAGACCGTCCGTGAAGCCCATGTGCGAAAAGTGCAAGGTCATCAAACGCCATGGCCGCGTAATGGTAATTTGCGAAAATCCCAAGCATAAGCAGAGACAAGGTTAATAGGAGGTGCTCAAAAAACATGGCACGTATTGCTGGTATTGACCTGCCCCGTGAGAAGCGAATCGAAATCGGTTTGACCTATATCTACGGCATCGGCAGAAAAAGCGCGAACGACATCCTCAAGGCTGCGAACGTCAACCCTGACACCCGCGTCAAGGACCTGACTGAGGCTGAGGAAGCCGCTCTGCGTGAAGTAATCGACAAACACTACACCATTGAGGGCGACCTCCGCCGTGAAGTCGCCATGAACATCAAGCGGCTGACTGAGATCGGCTGCTACCGTGGCATCCGCCACAGAAGAGGTCTTCCCGTCCGCGGGCAGCGCACCAAGACCAACGCCCGTACCCGCAAGGGCCCCAAGAAGACCATCGCCAACAAGAAGAAGTAAGGAGGGGAATTGAGATATGGCAAAAGCTGCTGCTAAGAAAGTTGTCAAGCGCCGTCGCGAGCGCAAGAATATTGAAAAGGGTGCCGCGCATATCCGCTCCTCTTTCAACAACACCATGGTCACCATTACCGATCTGAACGGTAACGCTCTGTCCTGGGCCTCCTCCGGCGGACTCGGGTTCCGCGGGAGCAGAAAGTCCACTCCCTACGCCGCCCAGATGTGCGCGGAGACTGCCGCCAAGGCCGCCATCGAGAACTGCGGTCTGAAGACTGTCGCCGTCTACGTCAAGGGCCCCGGCCAGGGCCGTGAGGCTGCCATCCGCGCCCTGCAGGCCGCAGGTCTGGAAGTCGTCTCCATCAAGGACGTCACCCCCATTCCTCACAATGGCTGCCGTCCTCCCAAGAGACGCCGCGTTTGATCGGAAGGAGGAAACACACAAATGGCTAAGAATACACAACCCGTCCTCAAGCGCTGCCGCACCCTGGGCGTTTCTCCCGCGGTCATGGGCTATGCCAAGACCTCCAAGAAGAACCCCGGCGGTCAGAGAAGAGCCAAGAAGTCTGAGTATGCCATGCAGCTGACCGAGAAGCAGAAGGTCAAGTTCGTCTATGGCATCCTGGAGAAGCAGTTCCGTTCCTACTACGCGAAGGCTTCCGCTGCCGAAGGCAACACCGGCGAGGTCCTGCTGAGCCTCATCGAGCGCCGCCTTGACAACGTGGTCTACCGTCTGGGCTTCGCCAACACCCGCCGTCAGGCCCGTCAGCTTGTCAACCACGGTCATTTCACCGTCAACGGCAAGCACGTCAACATCCCCTCCTACATGGTTCGTACCGGTGATGTTGTGGCCGTCAGCGAGAAGAGCGCTCAGAACGCCTTCTACAAGAAGCTGAAGGAAGACGACGCCTTCGTCGCCACCCCCAAGTGGCTGGATCGGGACAAGAACACCCTGCAGGGCAAGGTCCTGGCTCTGCCCGCAAGAGACGATATCGACTTCGAGATCGCCGAGCACCTCATCGTCGAGTTGTACTCCAAGTAATCCCCGCCCTCGTATCATAATTGGTAAGCTGTCAAAACTGACCGAATCGCGATTGTTATCGCAAATTTATAATAGGAGGGTAACAGTTTAATGGTAGAAATCGAAAAGCCGCGTATTGAGTGTATCGACTCTCCTGAGGATGGTTCCTACGGCAAGTATATCGTTGAGCCCCTGGAAAGAGGCTACGGTATCACCCTCGGCAACAGCCTGAGACGGATCCTGCTGTCCAGTCTCCCCGGCTGCGCCGCCACCTCCATTAAGATCGCAGGCGTCCAGCACGAGTTCTCCACGATCCCCGGCGTCAAGGAAGACGTCACTGAGATCGTTCTGAACATCAAGCGTCTGCTGCCGAAGCTCCACTGCGACGAGCCCAAGACCGTCTATATCGACGCTGTGGGCCCCTGCGAGATCACCGCCGGCGACATCAAGGCCGACGCTGACGTGGAGATCCTGAACCCGGAGCTGCATCTTGCCACTCTGGGCCCCGACGCCACGCTGAATATGGAGATCAATCTGAGCCACGGCCGCGGGTATGTCCGGTCTGACCACAACAAGACCCCCAATATGCCCATCGGCGTGATTCCCGTGGATTCCATCTACACCCCCGTTACCAAGGTCAACTACACCGTGGAGAACACCCGTGTCGGCAATATGACCGACTACGACAAGCTCACCCTGGAGGTCTGGACCAACCGGATCATCTCCGCTCGGGACGCCGTTTCCTTGGGCGCCAAGATCCTCACCGACCACCTGGCCCTGTTCACCGATCTGAGTGAGGCTGTGGCCAGCAAGTCCACTGTGGTGGAGCACGTGGGTGATACCCATAACAAGATGCTGGAGCTGACCATCGAAGAGCTTGACCTGTCCGTCCGGAGCTTCAACTGCCTGAAGCGCGCCAATATCAACACCGTCGCCGATCTGATCGCGAAGACGGAGGAGGATATGATGAAGGTGCGGAACATGGGCCGCAAGTCCCTGGAGGAAGTCCAGAACAAGCTGGCGATGATGGATCTGTCCCTCGCTACCGAGGACTCCAACAGCAACAACTAACGCGGACGGGAGCTGCCCCGCGGCTCCCGGCAATACAACAATAACTCGACGATCGTAACCCTTTCGCCGCAGCGGCGCGGCGGATCCGTTACAGACGACCTTTTCAAGAAGGAGGATAATCTGAATGTTCGGAACTCGTAAGCTCGGCAAGACCAGCGCACAGCGCAAGGCCATGCTGCGTCAGCAGGTCACCGATCTGCTGGAGCACGGCAAGCTGGAGACGACCTTCACCCGTGCGAAGGAAGTCCAGCCTGTTGTTGAGAAGATGATCACCCTGGGTAAGAAGGGCGGCCTGGCCAATTACCGCAGAGCCCTTGCTTACATCACCAAGGAAGACGTGGCGAACAAGCTGTTCAAGGACGTGGCTCCCGGCTATGCCCAGCGCAACGGCGGCTACACCCGCGTCACCCGGACTGGCCCCCGTCGCGGCGACGCTGCCGAGATGGCTGTCATCGAGCTGGTGTAATTCATCTGTTACAGACGCTTCTGTCTGTCATACAAACAAACACTCCCTGCGGTCGCCGCAGGGAGTGTTTGTTATTGAGCCCCGGGATGACCCGGGGCTTTTTCGTTAGCAGCCGCAGCCATTCCTGTCATTCCGAGCGCAGCGAGGAATCCGTCCTTTCTCTGAGGAACGGATTCTTCGGCGCAAGGCCTCAGAATGACAGAGCGTCAGCAGCCGCAGCCGTTGTCGCAGCCGCAGCCGCAGTTGTTGTTGCAGCCGCAGCCGCAGTTGTTGTTGCAGCCGCAGTTGTTGTTGCAGCCGCAGCCGCAGCCGTTGTTGATCCCACCGCAGCCCAGAAGCAGAACGATCACAATGATGATCCACCAGCTGCTGTTAAAACCGTTATTACACATAATGCTACCTCCTGCAAAAGATCGCACGCGGACGACGGGACCGTTTCCCGTCAAGCCTCGCTCAGTCCATAGTATGCGATCTCTCCCCAAGTGTGACAGCGGCCTATCCGTCCCGGAAAAGCTCTGAAATGGGGGCGAAGCGGTAGCCCATCTCCTCCCACTTGGTCAGCAGCTCGTCCAGGATCTCCGCGTTGGTGGCAGAGGTGCTGTGCAGCAGCACCACGGCCCCGTTGTGGACCCGGCCCAGAAGCTTATCGAAGGCCTCCTCCCGGCTGGGCTGCTCGTCCTGCTTCCAATCCACGTAGGCCAAAGACCAGAACACCGTCCGGTAGCCCAGGGTCTGGGCCATGGCCAGGTTCTGCTCCGCGTAGATGCCCCTGGGCGGGCGATAGTAGCGGGGCATGGGCTGCCCCACCGTCTGCTCGTAGGCGTCGGCCACGTCGGAGAGCTCCTTGGCGAAGGTTTCCCGGTCGCTGATCCGATCCATGTCCCAGTGGTGCCAGGTGTGGTTGCCCACGGTGTGGCCCTCGGCGGCCATTCGCTTCACCAGCGCCGGGTTTTGCCGGATATAGGGCCCGACGACGAAAAAGGCCGCCGGGGCCTTGTGCTTGGCCAGCACGTCCAGAATGGCCTCCGTGTGGCCGTTTTCGTAGCCCGCGTCAAAGGTCAGGTAGAGCACCGGCTCCTCCGTGTCCCCCACGTAGACCGCGTCCCACTCCGCCAGCTCCGCCGCGTCGGCGTTCCCCGCCGGGCATTCTCCCGGCCTGGGGAAGCTCAGCCCCCAGGAGGCGGTCTCCACCACTGCGTCCCGGTTTGCCAGCCACATCCACCCCGCCACCAGCGCCAGCAGAAAGACCCCAATCGCCGCCAGCCGCACCCGATATGCGTGTTCCATGTTGTCCCCTCCTTCTGTTTTCCGAAAAAGCCTATGCGTGCCCGGAGGGCAATATGCAGGCCTGCGGAGGGCGATTTTTGTCAATCCGGAAAACTGCACGAAAAATTATGTGGAAAAATATGTGGGTTTTGTGGAGAACAGCACTTGCGTTTTTCAAAAAAGTGTGGTATATTTAGCAAGCTAAACAAAAACAATTCTGATACCATGGAAAGGAGGGAGCGTATGCTCACAGAATTGGCTGTTAGCCCGCGGATCAAACGGATCAGCAACGCCCTGGAGCGGAAGCGGACGCTGGATCTGGAGGACATGGATCTCACCTCGTCCCAGGCCTTTGTGCTGGGCTACCTGCTCCGGCACCGGGAGGAGCCTGTCAACCCCGGCGATATCTGCCGTCATTTTGACCTGTCCCACCCTACCGTCACCGGGATCCTCCAGCGGCTGGAGTGCAAGGGCTTTCTGACCTACGCCGAGGACAGCGCCGACCGCCGCAGAAAGCGGATCTGTGTTACCGAAAAGGCCCTGGACGTGCAGCACCGCGCCAATCAAAGATGCCAGGAGACGGAGGCCCTTGTCTCCGGGACCCTGTCTGAGGAGGAGCTTCGCACGCTTGTGGGACTGCTGGATCGCGTCATCGCCAACATCGGGCAGGTGGAGGGCCTTGACCCCTGCCAGAAACGCAAGGAGGAAGGAAAATGATACGAAAGCTGATGGGCTGTATCCGGGAGAACAAAAAGCATACCATCCTCACGCCCCTGTTTATGCTGGGCGAGGTGGGGCTGGAATGCACCCTCCCCATGATCACAGCCGATCTGATCAACTCCATTGAGCGCAACGCCGCCATGCCGGACATTCTCCGCTACGGGGCGATCCTGGTGCTGATGGCCATGTGCTCCATGAGCTGCGGCATCCTCTCCGGCTGGTTCGCGGCCTCCGCCTCCGCCGGCTTTGCCAAAAATCTGCGCCACGACCTCTTCGCCAAGGTGCAGAGCTTTTCCTTTGCCAACATCGACAAATTCTCCACGGCCTCTCTGGTGACCCGTCTGACCACCGACGTGACCAACGTGCAGAACGCCTTTATGATGATCATTCGCATCGCGGTGCGCTCTCCTCTGATGCTGGTCTTTGCGGTGATCATGTCCATCCGCATGGGCGGGCCCATCGCCCTGGTCTTCCTGCTGGTGATCCCCATTCTGGGCTTCGGCCTGTTCTACATCGCCAAGAAGGCCATGCCCCTGTTCAAGGCGGTGTTCAAGAAGTACGACCGGCTGAACAATTCCGTCCAGGAAAACGTCAAGGGGATGCGGGTGGTCAAGAGCTTTGTCCGGGAGGACTATGAGAAGCAGAAGTTTGCCGCGGCCTCCGAGGACGTACGCAACGACTTTACCAAGGTGGAAAAGCTGCTGGCCATCAACAACCCGCTGATGCTGCTGGCTATCTACATCTGCATGATCCTGATCCCCCTGTTCTCCGCCAAGGTCATCATTTCCCACGGCGGCTCCACCATGCAGGTGGGCGATCTGGCCTCTCTGATCACCTACGCCATGCAGATCCTGATGAGCCTGATGATGCTGTCCATGATCTTCGTGATGATCACCATCTCCGGCGAGGCGGCCCGCCGTATCGTGGAGGTGCTGGACACCGAGGCCACACTGACGAATCCCCCCCGGCCGATCACCGAGGTGGCCGACGGCTCCGTCGACTTTGAGAACGTCAGCTTCAAGTACAACCCCGACGCCTCGGCCTACGCCCTGGCGGACGTCAATCTGCACATCCCCTCCGGCGCCACCGTGGGCATCCTGGGCGGCACCGGCTCCTCCAAGACTACGCTGATCCAGCTGATCTCCCGGCTCTACGACGTGAGCGTGGGCTGCGTCAAGGTGGGCGGCGTGGACGTGCGGGACTACGACATGGCGGCCCTGCGCGACCAGGTGGCCGTGGTGCTGCAGAAGAACGTCCTCTTTTCCGGTACCATCGCCGAGAACCTGCGCTGGGGCAACCCCAACGCCACCGACGAGGAGCTGGTGCAGGCCTGCAAGCAGGCCCAGGCCCATTCCTTCATTATGGCCCACCCGGAGGGCTATGACCGCTTCATCGAGCAGGGCGGCGCCAACGTCTCCGGCGGCCAGAAGCAGCGGCTCTGCATTGCCCGGGCCCTGCTGAAGAAGCCCAAGATCCTGATCCTGGACGACTCTACCTCCGCGGTGGACACCCAGACCGACGCGCTGATCCGGAAGGCCTTCCGGGAGGAGCTGCCTGCGGTAACCAAGCTGATCATCGCCCAGCGCGTGGCCTCCGTCCAGGACGCGGATCTGATCCTGGTCATGGACAACGGCCGGGTAGTCGCCCAGGGCACCCATGAGACGCTCCTGGCCTCCAATGAGATCTACCGCGAGGTCTACACCTCGCAGACGAAGGGAGGGGAAGACGATGCCTGATCCCAAGATGCAGCGCCCCGGTATGGGGAAAGGCCCCGGCGGCAAGGGCGAGATGCCCAAGGCCCGGAAGGGCACCATGGGCCGTGTGCTGCGCCTGCTGATGGAGGACTACAAGGGCCCCTTCCTGCTGGCCATGCTGTTTATGACCCTCTACTCCCTGGGCAATATCACCCCAACCATCTTTATCAAAAACATCACCGACGTGATCGAGCGCTTCCTGGGCGGCGGCTCCTGGGCGGACGCCAAGCCAGAGATCATGGGGATCCTGGTGCTGATGCTGGTGGTGTTCGTGCTGACCATCGCCTTCAACTACAGCTTTGCCCGGCTGATGGCTGTGATCACCCAGGGCTTCCTGGACAAGATGCGAAAGCGTATGTTCAACGCCATGCAGAGCCTGCCCATCAAGTATTTTGACGCCCACGGCCACGGCGACATCATGTCCCACTACACCAACGACATCGACACCCTGCGTCAGCTGGTGAGCCAGAGCCTGCCCCGGCTGTTCCAGTCCGGCATCATGCTGGTGGGGATGCTGGGCATTATGCTCTACTACTCCGCCAATCTGATGGTGGTCGTCCTGGTGGCAGTCTTCGGCATGACCTTTGCCGTCAAGCACATCGGCGGCAAGTCCGCTTCCAACTTCATCCGGCAGCAGAAGGCCATCGGTGAGGTGGAGGGCTACGTGGAGGAGATCATGAACGGCCAGAAGGTGGTCAAGGTCTTCTGCCATGAGGAAGCCTGCCAGCGGGATTTTGACAAGGTCAACGAGCAGCTCTGCGAGGCGGGCACCACAGCCACCCGCTTTGCCAATATCCTGGGCCCGGTCATGGGCAATATCGGCAATATGCTCTATGTGCTGATCGCCATTGCCGGCTCCGCCTTTATTACCCTGAACGCCGCCAACTACTCCCTGAGCGGGCTCCTGCACGGCAGCTTCGGGGCCGCCCTGGAGCTCTCCGTGGTGATCTCCTTCCTGCACATTGCCAAGCAGTTCACCGGCCAGGTCAACGGCATTGCCCAGCAGTTCAACTCCATCGTCATGGCGCTGGCCGGCGCGGATCGGATCTTCCGCCTGATGGACGAGCCCCCCGAGGCGGACGAGGGCTACGTCACCCTGGTCAACGCCGAGGAACTGCCCGACGGCAGCCTCCGGGAGGCCGACCACCGCACCGGCGTCTGGGCCTGGCGGCATCCCCATAAGGCCGACGGCACCGTGACCTTTGAGCGGCTGCGGGGCGACGTGCGGCTCTTCGACGTGGACTTCTCCTACGTGGAGGGGAAGAAGGTGCTGGAGGACGTGTCCCTCTGGGCTGAGCCCGGCCAGAAGATCGCCTTCGTGGGCGCCACCGGCGCAGGCAAGACCACCATCACCAATCTGATCAACCGCTTCTACGACCTGGAGGACGGCAAGATCCGCTACGACGGCATCAACATCACCAAGATCAAGAAGCCGGATCTCCGCCGCTCCCTGGGCGTGGTGCTCCAGGACGTGAACCTCTTCACCGGCACTGTGATGGACAACATCCGCTACGGCAAGCTGGACGCCACGGAGGAGGAGTGCATCCAGGCCGCGAAGCTGGCCAACGCCCACGACTTCATCACCCGCCTGCCCCAGGGCTATGACACCATGCTGAGCGCCAACGGCGCCAGCCTCTCCCAGGGCCAGCGGCAGCTGATCTCCATCGCCCGGGCCGCCGTGGCCGATCCTCCGGTGATGATCCTGGATGAGGCCACCTCCTCCATCGATACCCGCACCGAGGCCCTGGTCCAGCAGGGCATGGACGCGCTGATGAAGGGCCGCACCGTCTTTGTCATCGCCCACCGGCTCTCCACGGTCCGGAACGCCGACGCCATCATGGTTCTGGATCACGGCAGGATCATCGAGCGGGGCTCCCACGCGGATCTCATCGCCCAGAAGGGCACCTACTACAAGCTCTATACCGGCGCCTTTGAGCTGGAATGATTTCAGAAGGACAGGCGCTTGCCGTCCGACGCAAGGTCTCCCCCGGGTCCGGGGGAGACTTTGTTGTCTTTGTGAAGACTTTTTTGCCCTGTCCTATTGCTTTTTTCCTTCGGCTCTGCTAAAATAAAAATGCGGTATTATGAATATTACCCCTCTACGACTTAAATTGAAACGGAGGAAACAACATGAAATCCTTGAGACGATGGGTCGCTCTGGCGCTTTGCCTGGCGATGTGCTGCGCCTTGCTGCCCCAGATGTCCCTGCTCGCCCATGCGGAGACCAGCGGAAGCTGCGGTGCAGATGGCGACAATCTGACCTGGACGCTGGACGGCGGCGTGCTGATGATCACCGGCAGCGGCGCGATGCAGGACTACGACGCGTTCGACGAAGACAATCGAGCACCGTGGTATGACTCCCGCGAGAGCATTACCGCAGTCGCTCTCCCGTCCGGGCTGCTGTCGATCGGCGCGGCAGCGTTTTATGATTGCCCGAATCTCCGGAGCGTCGATGTCCCGGAGAGCGTGGAGCTCATTGCACGGTTTTCGTTCTGCTCCTGCAGCAGCTTGACAAGCATTGAGCTTCCTGCGGAATTGCTGTTTCTTGATGAGTATGCCTTTTCCGGCTGCATCAGCCTGACTGCAGTCGCCCTTCCTGCCAAGCTGGTGGAGCTCGGTCATTCCGCCTTTGCTGACTGCACCGGCCTGCAAACGGTCAGCTTCCCGGACGGCTTGCGGGGAATTGATGGGGAAGTGTTTTCCGGCTGCACCGGGCTGACCGCCGTCACGCTTCCTGCCGAACTGGGAAGCGTTGCCCAGGGTATGTTCCGCGGCTGCACCGGTCTGACGGAGGTCACGTTCCCGGCGAGCCTTTCCTTGATCGGCAAGGAAGCCTTTGCCGGCTGCGTCGGCCTGACGGGTGTTTCCTTCCCGGAGACGCTTATGGTAATCAGAGATTCCGCCTTTGAAGGCTGCACCGGCTTGAGCGAGGTGAGCTTTCCTGCAAGCCTGGAGGAACTCGACAGCAAGGCTTTCTTCGGCTGCACCGGCCTGCAAAGCGTCACGATCCGCGAGGGCCTGGAGGAGCTTGGTCAGCAGGCATTCTCCGGCTGCACGGGTCTGACCGTGATCAATCTCCCGGCGAGCCTGAAGACCATTGAAAGAAGTATTCTCTCCGGCTGCACCGCCCTGACGGCCATCAACGTAGCTGCCGGCAATACGAATTACTGCAGCGACAACGGCGTGCTGTACGACAGCGCGAAGACGGTGCTGATCCAATACCCCGCCGCGAAGACTGACAGCTCCTACGTGATTCCTGCCAGCGTGACGCAGATCGGCAACGAGGCCTGCTTCGGCAGCGCTGCGCTGACGTCGGTCACCCTGCCGGAGGGACTGCAGAGCGTCGGATGGCTGGCATTTTTCGGCTGCCCTGCCATGAGCTCTGTGACGATCCCTGCGTCCGTGACGGCGATCCAGGGCATGGCGTTTGGCTATTACGGCAGTGAGGAGAGCGATGCGGCGAAGGTGGAAGGCTTTACCATCTACGGCGCAGCAAAGAGTGAGGCGCAGACCTACGCGAAGATGAACGGCTTCCGATTCGTATTTGAGAATCCCTTTGACGACGTCCTGGAGAGCGATTACTTCTACAACGCAGTCATGTGGGCGCTGGATCTGGAGATTACCGCAGGTGTGGATGCGACCCATTTCGGCCCGCACCAGGATTGCACCCGTGAGCAGATCGTGACCTTCCTCTGGAAGTCCCAAGGGTCCCCGAAGACCGAGGAGCAGAACAATAGCTTTACCGATGTGAAGCCCGGCCAATACTACTACAAAGCGGTGATCTGGGCCCTGGAGAACAAGATTACTGCCGGTATCGGCAACCAACTGTTCGGCGTGGGCTACAGCTGCACCCGTGAGCAGGCGGTGACCTTCCTGTGGAAGGCAGCCGGCGCGCCGGAACCCCAGACGACGGGCAATCAGTTCTCGGATGTGGATCCCAGCGCGTACTATTACAAGCCGGTCCTCTGGGCCGCTGAGAACGGCATCACCGCCGGTATCGGCGGCGGGATGTTCGGCGTCGGCCAGACCTGCACCCGCGCACAGATCATCACCTTCCTGTATAAAACCTTCTGCGCAGAAAATTAACGCAGCCTGTCTCTGTGCACAAGAAGAGCAGCAGCCTTCTCCGTCGGGAGAAGGCTGCTGTTTTTATGCCATACGGTACAGACGGTAGAGGTAGGCCACAACATATGCCCGGGTGCAAGCCTCCGTGGGGCAGATCGGCGCCGGGGTCCCCTCCTCGCTGCCCACCAGGACGCCCTTTGCCGCGGCCCAGAGCACCGGCTGGAAGTAGAACTGATCCGGCGTCAGCTCGGCGAAGGACTCCGGGTCCCCCTCCGCCGCTTCCCGTCCGAACGCGGCCCAGAGGAAGGTGAGCATCTCCCCCTGCAGCACCTCGTTCTCCGGCGAGAAGGTGCTTGCCGAGGTGCCGCAGGTGATGCCGTTCTCGGCGGCCCAGAGGACGGGTTTGCAGCAGTCGGAGTCCGGGTCCACGTCCTCAAAGGGGAGCGCCGTCCCCACGGGCTCCGGGCAGCCCGCTGCCTTCCAGAGAACGGTGATGGCTTCCCCCCGGGTCACGGTCTTGTCCGGGGAGAAGCAGGTCTCGGAGCTGCCGCCCATGATCTGCGGGCTGCTGCACCAGGCCCACAGGATGGCGTCCCGTGCCCAGTGCCCCGGCGCGGGCAGATCCGTAAGGGGCGTGGGGTCGCTGTCCGGGCCTGCGGACAGCTGCAGGGTGTTGACGATGAAATTGTAGGCCTTTTTGCGGCCGCCGAGATAGCTGCGGATGGAGGAATATGTATCGGCGGCCTCCAGCACAGCGCCGTGGAAGGCGTCCAGAGAGTCGATGGTGTCGGCCTCCGTGATCCCCATGGTGCTGCGGACGTACTGCATGAAGTAGGACACGCCGCCCACGCCGTATTGGTGCTCCACTGTGCAGTAGTAGAGCAGGGCGGCTTCCGTCCGCACGCCCCGATCCCATCCGTGCCCGGCCTCCTCCAGGATCATCTCCCGGGCGTACTGATTCTGACAGGTGATGCCTGCGTCGGAGCTGATCAGCGTGCGAACCGCCTCGGCCTCGGCGGAGCTGAGGACCCGGTTCTTCCAGCCGCAGCCGTTTTGACTCGACCAGAGCGGGGTCTGCAGGATCTCGTTGTATAGGGCGGAGCCCAGCGTCTCGACGGCCTGCGCCGGGACGGCCTCGCAGATCCGCTTCATCAGATTCAGCGCGGACACGCCGTGCCATTGCAGGAAGCCGATGCTCAGGGCGTTGGAGTCCTTTGGCCTGACGGAGTCGTAATTGCCCTCCAGCTCCAGGTAGATCTGCATTCCGTGGGCTACCAGCTGATCCAGGTTGACGCTGTTTTCCAGGGAGGACTGTTCCGCGCGGGCGTCCGGCGTCAGTGCAGCGCAGAGGCATATGGTGATCAGAACGGCGATGATTTTTTGCTTCATAGAAACCTCGCTTTCTTGAAATGTGCAAAGTTGGAGCGTTCGTATGCGAAACAAAACCGGTTTTTATTTCGAGAACATCTTACCATGCGGCGGGGCCGGACGCAAGCAAAGTCGTTCCAAATGATTCGGCAGGCTTCGGCCGGAAAACGCAAAAAGGGCGTCGCTCCCACAGGGAGCGGCGCCCTTCGACAGCAGATGCGATGGTGCTGTGCGTTCAGCGGAAAATGTCCTCCATGACCTCCAGTGCGGAGGAGGACGAGACGATGGAAATGTTCTGGCAGAGGATCACGTCCTGGATCCCCTTCCGCTCTACCAGGCTGGAGATGCCACAGTCGTAGCCCTCCTGCCTGCACCACTTCTTGTAGTTGCGGAAGTCGATCCAGTAGACGTACTCGTAATGGTCGATCAGGAAGGGAATGAAGGCGTTGGCGTAGGAGTCCTTCACCACCAGCACCGAGGAGCCGTCGGTGATCTCCTCGTTGTGGGCGTAGTTGTAGGGCTGGTCGCCGCCCGCGAAGGTGCCGTAGAGTCCGCCGTCCGGGTAGTTGGAGACGTCGTAGATGATCCGCCAGGTGTATTCGTTGTATACGTCGCTGTTGTAGTCGCTGTACATGGTCATGGTGTTGGTGCCTTTGGGCACGTAGGCGATCACCGTGTCCGGGTTGGCGGCCAGAGAGGGATTCTGGTCGGAGTTGCTGTAGAAGGTGCCCAGGAAGCCCTCAAAGGTGTAGGTGTCCTCAAAGTAGGAGAGCTCATGGGGCGTCACGCCCTTGACCTTGCACCACTCCCGGTAGGCGTAGTAGGCGCCCAGGGCGGTCCAGTGGTGGTCGGTGCGGAAGAAGATATACTCGTCGTTGTGGGCCCGCAGGGCGTTGACCATGGCGACGGTCTTCACGGAGGGATCCATGTTCCGGTAGAACCAGTCGGCGGCCTTGGCCTCGTCGGAGCAGCCGATGGATTCCTGTACCCGCTCGGAGAGCATCACGCCTGCGGAGATGGGGCAGAGCATGGAGTAGAGCTGGGCCTTGCCCTTCAGATTCTCGGCCAGCTTGTTTACCAGCAGGCAGTACTTGGCGGAGTTGGCCTCGCTGAAATAGTAGACGCCGTAGCCCGCGCCGTTGGCAATATAGATGGAACCGGCCTGCACCAGATCCTGATCCACGTCCGCGGCCCCGTGGCCGTCGTACTCCGTGGTGGCGGGGACGCTGGGCTCCGTGTTGACGGGGGTGCCGCCGTTGTTGGTCTCGGCGGGCTGAGCGGGCTTGGAGCTGGCGGGGGGCGCGGCGGGCTCCGTGGTGGTTTTGCCCGCCTGGGCGGCCAGAGCCTCCAGATCCACAGTACCCTCGGGGATCTCGTCGGCCTTTCCTTCGTTGAGCATCTGCTCTCCCCGGAAGCCGTAGAGGGACTGCGTCTTGGCATTCATGCTGATCAGCAGCTCCCGCAGAGGATAGGTGTCGGAGTACCAGGCGGAGATGCTGGTTTCCTCCTTCTCCGATTTCTTGTCCTCCGATTTCTCGTTTTCCGATTCCTCGCTGCTGCCGGTGTCATAGTCGTTGGAGAAGAAGTCGCCGTACCAGAGCCCCTTCAGACTCAGCGTGGGAAGCTTCTTCAGATCCCGCTTTTCCACCTCGGAGTAGAAGGGGCGGAAGGGGCTCAGCCCGATCAGACCGAAGACCACCAGAAAGCCGAGGAACAGAAATTGCTTGATTTGAATGGCAAGGTAGCGGGACGATTGAAATTCCTGTTTTGTGGGTTTCATAGGCACTCCTTTCTTAGAACTGGGAGTACAGGAAGGCGTTGTAGCTCTGTCCTGCCAGGGCCATTATGGACAGCAGCAGCAGCAGAACCGGCAGCGCGGTGTCCAGGACGTTGTAGACCCGGAGCCAGCCCATGCTGCGGCGGCCCAGGTTTTTCAGAATGCTTCCGAGGTACTTCCCGACGGGCGTCACCGCCAGGATACAGAAGGCCAGGAAGAAGATGTTGTTCTTGAACAGCAGCCAGGCGCCCGTGGCGTGGAAGGCGTTGCCGTTCAGACCGAACATCCCCTTGAGCACGGTCCACAGCTCGCCGCTGTCTTCAAACTGGAAGATCACCCACCCGAAGACCACGATCAGCAAGGTGAGCACATGGCGCAGGGGCTTGGAGATTCGGCGGATGTCCACCAGGTATTTCTCGATCACCAGGAAGACGAAGTAATACAGGCCCCAGAAGATATAGTTCCAGCTGGCGCCGTGCCACATACCGGTGAGGAACCACACCACCAGAAGATTGAAGATGTGGCGGTTCTTGGAGCAGCGGTTGCCCCCCAGGGGGATATAGACGTAATCCCGGAAGAAGGTGGACAGGGAGATATGCCAGCGCCGCCAGAAGTCCGTGACGGAATCCGCTACGTAGGGGTAGTTGAAGTTCTCCTTGTAGTGGAAGCCGCACATCAGGCCCATGCCGATGGCCATGTCGGAGTAGGCGGAGAAATCCAGATAGATCCGGAGGGTGAAGGCGATGGCCACCAGCCAGAGGCCCAGCACGGGGCGCTCTGCCAGACCGGCCCGGTCGCCGATCAGACCGTCAACCAGCCGGAGGCAGCCGTCGGCCAGCAGGGCCTTCTTAGCCAGGCCGATGGCGAAGCGGGTGATGCCCCGGCTCAGCTCCGTCATCTTGACCTTCCGGTGGAGGATGTCCTCATTCACGTCCCGGTAGCGGACGATGGGGCCCGCGATGCACTGGTGGAACAGACCTGCGTAGAGCAGGAGCAGCCAATATTTTTTCTGGACCTCCGCGTCGCCCCGGTACACGTCGATCACGTAGGACAGCAGCTGGAAGGTGTAGAAGCTGATGCCGATAGGCAGGACGATGCCGGGATCCTCCAGCCCCAGATTGCGGGCCAGGAAGCCGGTGTATTTGAAATAGCCCAGGAACGCCAGCACCAGTACCACGCATCCGATGAGGATCGGTTTTTTGTCCTCCCGGCGCTCGCGGCGGGAAATCAGCAGGGCGGAGAGCCAGCAGATGAAGGTCAGCACCGGCATCAGCACCAGGCCTCTCAGACCGGCCCAGGCGTAGAAGACCAGGGAGAACGAGAGCATGACGATGTTCTTTTTCCGAATATCGCTCACCAGCGCCTGGGTGATGATATTGGCGGTAAAGAACAGGAGCACGAACAACATACTGGAAAAGACCAAAGCGGGGCCTCCTTTCGGGGGTGCGGAGCCAGGCCCGGAGCGGGCTGCGGTTCCGCCTCAGCATACTCCCGTCATTATAGTACAGAAATGCCCAATTTGCAACAAAAAAACCGCCGAACTTCAAATTCGGCGGTTTTCGTAAGTGGAAGCGGGCGAATCAGTGAAACTCGCTCATGATGTAGCGATACAGATAGGTCACGACATAGGCGCGGATGCAGGGCGTTTCCGGGAGCAGCTGGTCGCCGCTTCCCTCGTTGCCCACAAGGATCCCGGAGTAATAGGCCCAGAGCACGGCGCGGTAGAAATAGTCGCCCTCGGAGATATCGGAGAACGGATTGTCATTGACGCCGTAATCGAAGCGGCCCGTAAACGCCCACAGGAAGGTGAGCATCTCGCCGGTGGTGACCTCCCGGTCGGGGGAGAAGGTGGTGGGAGAGGTGCCGGCGGTGTATCCCATCTCCACGGCCCAAAGCACAGCGGAGTAGAACCAATCGCCCTCGTGGACGTCCTCGAAGGGGTTGACCTTGTTGTAGGCCTCCGGCTTTCCGGCGATGGCCCAAAGGAAGGTCATGGCCTGGGCGCGGGTCAGAGTCCCGTCGGGGGAGAAGGTGGTGGGAGAGGTGCCGGCGGTGATGCCGTTGGTGTAGGCCCAGACGATCGCGTCATAGGCCCAGTGATCGGGATCGGGCAGATCGGTAAAGGGGATGACCACATCGGTGTCCGGTCCGGAGGAGAGGCCCAGGGTCTCGGTCAGGTACTTGTAGACCTTTCTGCGGTAGGCAAGGGTGTTCACCTCACCGGCCGCGGCGGCCAGCTCAGTGCCCTGGTGGAACTGATCCAGGGAGAGGATCAGATCGTCTTCCTCTAAGCCGAGGGCGTTCCGGACAGCCCGCATAAAGCTCTTGACGCCGCCGGATCCGTAGTGGTTTTCTGCGGAGCAGTAGTAGAGCAGACCGGCTTCCGTCCGGACGCCGGCGTCCCAGCCGTGCTGGGCCTGGCGAGTGATGTACAGGCGTGCCAGATTGTTCTGCACGCGAATGCCCAGCTCGGAGCCGAGCAGCGTTCTGGCAGCGGCCAGCTCCTGCTCGTTGAAGATCCGGCTGCCCCAATAGCCCCAGGAGGGCATCAGGTCGTCGGCATTCCAAGAGGGGATGGGGGCGTTCATGACCTCGTTGAAGAGATCGTCGCCCAAAATGGATCTGCAGTATTCGGGGTCGCCGCCTTTGGACTCGGTACCGCACCAGCGCAGCAGCTGCAGCGCGGCGGAATTGATCCAGCCCAAAATGCCCATACCCACACAGCCGAGGCTGGTGTTGACGACGCTGTCATAGCTTCCGCCGGATTCCAGGGCCCGGCACAGGGCGATCCCGTGTTCCACCAGCTGATCCAGGTCGACGCTGTTTTGCAGGGTGGGCTCTTCGGAGCTGACCATGGGGACCAGGCTCGCGCACAGACAGAACACAAGCAGCACAGCGATGATTTTTTTCGTCATAGAACCCTCACTTTCTGGTTTGGACGATGGGGAAGCAAAAGAAAAAACGAACCATTTGGTATCATTTCGTAACCATTTTAGCACGATTATTTTGATTTTGCAAGTATTTTTTTGAAATTCATTTGAAAAAACCGTGAAAAAACCAACAAAATTCAGAATATCGACACATAAAAAGACGGGAACAGAACGGTTACAAATTGAAATTTTTGTGCATCCGGCACAAGATATAGGGGGAAAACGATACAAAATTGGCAGATATACCGATCCTTTGCCTTGGCGGCGCGTCGGGCCGGTTCCGCGGCGCTGGCCGGAATATTTTTTTGAAAAACGTGCAAAATGCCGATAGAAACCTGGAAAAACGGAGGAAACGACCATGAAAAAGCTGTTATTTGTCCTGCTTGCGGCAGGGGTGCTCACGGCCATGGGGCTGCTGCCCTTCCGGGCCGTGGACGCCTCGAAGCTGCTGCCCGTGAAGACGGTGATCGTCACCAAGGCGGGAGAAGAATACGTGGTGGACATCGGCTCCGGCGTGCGTGCGGTGGGCGATACCCTGCGGCAGGCGCTGGATCGGCTGCGGGAGGAGGTCAGCGGCCAGGTGTTTCTCCCCACCGCGGAGCAGGTGATTATCACGGAGCCTGCCGAGGGCGCGGTGGAGGCCGTGGCGGAGGAGACGGAGTTCCGCCCCGCGGCGGGGATCTATCTGACGCCGGAGCCTGCGCCGGATGCGGAGGCCCTGGGGGCCTATCTGGACGCGCACCCCTCCGACGTGACCATCCTGGACGTGCGGGCGGCCCTGGCCCTGGGGCAGCGCCCTGCCATTCCGGTGATCCACGCGGCGGACGGCGGCTTCCGGGTCGATGGATAAGCGGCGGGATCGGATCTCCGCCCGGCAGCTGGGGGCGCTGGCGCTGAGCGCCGCAGGCGTCCCGGTGTTTCAGTACTGCTGCCGGATCCATTGGCTGTGGACGCTGGCGGGGGGCGTCGCGGCTGCCCTGACCCTCTCCGGCCTGACGCTGCTGCTGAATCGGCGGGGCCCGGCGGCCGGGGCAGGGCCCCGCTGGCTTGCCGGTCTGACGCCGCTGCTGGTGGCCGGGGCGGCAGCCGCGGCCTGGGCGGGGAGCTTTGCCTTCCCGGAGACGGCGGGAAACCTGTTGGCGGCGCTGCTGCTGTTTCTGCTGGCGGCCTGGGCGGCCCGGCTCGGCCCTGCCGCCGCAGGCCGATGCGCGGGGATCCTGCTCTGGGTCAGCGGCGGGCTCTACGGGATCGTGCTGCTG
Organism: Oscillospiraceae bacterium; assembly: GCA_016292255.1. GTDB lineage: Bacteria > Bacillota > Clostridia > Oscillospirales > Oscillospiraceae > JAFRPC01. Next base: position 55,676 of record JAEEZZ010000025.1, on the reverse strand, counting down.
TTCAGCCTGCCCCAGATCCATGTGCCGTGGCTGCGGCCCGGCCCGGGCGCGCCCACAGACGCGCTGCGGGTCTGGGCCGCCCTGACCTTGCCCGGGGCCGGGCTCTGCCTGCGGGGAGCCCTGGGGGAGGATCAAAGAATGCCCTGCTGGCCCTGGTGGGCCGCGGCTCTGCTGGCTGCGGGGGCGTCTGCTGTTACAGGCGGGATCCTCTCCCCAGCGCTGGCGGGGGAGCCCGCGGCCTTCCGCACCCTGGCCCGGGGCGTGTCTGTGCTGGGGGTCATGCGCCGCTTCGAGGCGCTGGTCAACGGGGCCATGCTCATCAGCGCCTTCTGCCTGTGCGCCATGCTGCTGACCGCAGCCGCCGGCGCGAATGCAAAATGCAAAATGCAAAATGAGGGAACGGGGCGGTAGCGGCGCACACCGGTGCGCCACGGGATGCACCCCGGCCGCCGGCGCAAATGCAAAATACCCCGCGTCTCCCACTTGACTTTTCCGCACTTTCGCGGTACAATATGGACGCTCTTCGGGGAGTCGGACCGATCCGGCTGAGACTGAGCGAGAATGGCGCTCTCACCCGTGAACCTGATACGGATCATACCGTCGTAGGAAAAGGGTGTCTGCTCCTTTGAATTCCGGCGGCGTGCGTTCGTCGGGATTTTTATTAAACAGAGGAGACAGAAACATGAGTACCCAAAACAAACGCTTCCCCATGCGTAAATTCGTCGAGTGCGCCCTGATGGTGGCCATTGCCACGGTGCTGAGCCTGTTCGAGATCGAGCTGCCCTTCGGCGGCGGTCTGACCATCTGCAGTATGCTCCCCATCATCCTGATTTCCCACCGGCACGGCATCGGCTGGGGCCTTGCCACGTCCTTTGCCTACAGTCTGATCCAGCTGGTCCTGGGTCTGAAAAACGTGTCCTACGGCGAGACCTTCGTGATGGCCGCGGGCATTGTGATGCTGGACTACGTGGTGGCCTACACGGTCCTGGGCCTGTCCGGTATTTTCAATAAGGTCTTCCGGGATACCAGCAAGCCTACCGCCGTTGTGGTCGGCGTGATCGTCACCTTCACCCTGCGCTTCCTGTGCCACCTGGTTTCCGGCGCATGGATCTGGGGCGTGTGGATGCCGGATGAGTTCATGGGCATGACCATGACCAATCCCTGGATCTACTCCATGCTCTACAACGGCTGGTATATGCTGGGCGAGATGATCCTGTCCGTCATCGTGGTGCTGCTGCTCTACAAGCCCCTGGGCAAGTACTTCCGCGGCGAGGATCTGCAATAAGATAAGTTGACGGGGACTCCCCCGTGCAACGGGAAGGAGTCCCCTATGTTCAAGCCTGTCCGCCATCTGATCGGCGCCGGGATCCTGACTGTGCTCACCGCAGTGTCGGTGCTGCTGGCCAGACTGCTGCCCCAGTTCTGGTTCTCCTTCTACACGGGCTTCTCCCGGAAAGCCATGGGCCTTCTGGGGACGGTCTGGGGCTGGTGCCCCTTCCCGGCCTGGGAGCTTCTGCTGGTGCTGCTGGTGCTGCTGGTGATCGTCGGCCTGGTGGTCGCCATCCGCAAGAAGCGGGTGCTGGGCTGGTTCACGGCCCTGCTGGAGCTGGCGCTGCTGCTGGTTTTCCTGTTTGTGGGCCTCTGGGGGCTCAACCACTTCGCCCCCACTATCGGCGAGCAGACGGGCCTGCAGGTGGGGCAATATGCCACGCCGCAGCTCAAGGCCGCCGCGACCTACTACGCGGAGATGGCCGGCAGCTATGCCACCCGGGTGGAGCGGGACGCGGAGGGGAATATCGTTCTGCCGTCCTTCTCCGCCATGTCCGACGAGGCGGTGGCCGCCTACGGGCGGCTGGCGGCGTATAACGACCGCTATTCCCTGTCTGTGCCGGGGGCGAAGCCCCTGCTGGTGAGTAAGGCCTTCGCCTATACGGGGACCACCGGGATCTTCGTCTGTCTCACCGGGGAGCCTGGGGTCTCCACGGAGACCTTCGGCCTGGCCCAACCCTATACCATCTGCCACGAGCTGGGCCACAGCCTGGCGGTGGCCCGGGAGGACGAGGCCAACTATCTCGGCTTCCTGGCCTGTCGGGCCTCCGAGAGCGACCTGTTCCGCTACTCGGGCTACTACAACGCCTTTATCTACTGCTACAACGCCCTCCTTGAGGACAGCCCCTCTGCGGCGCGGAGCCTTTGGGATCTCTGCCCGGCGGAAATGCTCCGGGACAGCGACGTCCAGGTGGAGCATAACCGGCAGTACGTGGGCGTGGTGCAGGACGCCGCCCAGGCGGTGAACGACGCCTATCTCAAGAGCTTCAACGAGCCCGGCGTCAAATCCTACGGTCTGGTGGTGAACTACCTGATCGCAGAGTATCTCAACAACGGACAATAGAGAAGGAGGAGCCCCATGAAAAAAGGAACTGTGGCGGCCTTTGCCGCGGCGGGGACCGCGCTGGCGGCAGCCTCCGTCCCCTATTTCTACCACCAGAATACGGATCTGACCGCGTCCCATTACGTGTTCCGCTCGCCCAAGGTGCAGGGTGCCCTGGAGGGCTTCCGGATCACCCAGATCTCCGACCTGCACAACAAGGTCTTCGGCAGGGACAACTGCCGTCTGATGGCCCTGGTGGAGGCCCAGCTGCCCGATCTGCTGGTGCTCACCGGCGACCTGATGGACAGCTACCACCCCGATCTGGAGCGGGCGCTGGATGCGGCGCGGCGTTTTGCGAAGCTTGCCCCGTGCTACTACGTCACGGGGAACCACGAGCACCGCATGAGCGTGGAGAAGCAGACCTCCTTCTACCGTGCCCTGGAGGCGGCAGGGGTGATCGTCCTTCGCAACGAGGCGGTGACGCTTGGCCTGGGCAAGGGCTTCCGGCTGATCGGGGTGGACTGCAATCAGGCGCGGACGGACACGCTTCGCAGGCTGATGGCGGATCGCCCGCCGGAGGAGCTGAACATCCTGCTCTCCCACAAGCCCCATTACGCCAAGTACTACCGGCAGGCGGGGGTGGATCTGGTATTCACGGGCCACGCCCACGGCGGGCAGTTCCGTCTGCCTGGGGTAGGGGCGCTCTTTGCGCCGGGGCAGGGCCCGCTGCCCAAATACACGGCCGGGATGTACCGGCTGGGGGATACGGTGATGTGCGTCAGCCGCGGGCTGGGCAATTCCTCCTTCCCCCTGCGGGTCGAAAACAAGCCCGAGCTGGTTACGGTGATCCTGCGGGGCGAGACAGCGCTTTGAGGATCGGAAAGACGCCGACGGAGTTTGCTCCGTCGGCGTCTTTCTATACATTATAATACGTCCCCGGGCATTAGCTGCTTATAAACAGCTTTCAGAATATTTTTTCAAAAAACCAAAAGGAAATCTTGACCTTAAGATGATTTTCTGGTAAAATATAGTATGCAGTAGAGTCTTGTATATTACCCGTTCGAGGGAACCGGGCGGATGATATAAAAAATTTAAAAAGGAGACATGACAATGAAGAACACATCGCTGTTCCGCCGGTTTCTGTCGGTAGTCCTTGTGCTCGCCATGGTCGGCTCTCTGTTGGTCCCCGCGGCCAGCGCCGAGACCACCAAGACCGAGCCGACGACGAGAGAGCTTGAGCTCATCCCGACAGACGCCAGCGCCCTGGAGAGTCTGAAGCTCGGCGAAGCCGAAGCGAATGACGCCTCCGTCCCCATGGAAGACCATGCGCTGACTGACGTGGTTCGTGTGTCTATCGTTCTGGATAAGGCTTCCACTCTGGATGCCGGCTTCAGCACCGAGAACATCGCGAACAACGCCGCGGCTATGGCCTACCGCGAGGGCCTCCGCGCCGACCAGGCTGCCATGACCGCCAAGATTGAGCAGGCGATCGGTGGCAAGCTGGACGTCCAGTGGAACCTGACTCTTGCGGCCAACATCATCTCCGCGAACGTCACCTATGGCAAGCTCGATGCCATCAAGGCTATCGACGGTGTCAAGGAAGTTTTCGTTGAGAACCGTTACGAGCCTCAGACCGAGGTGGACGCTGACGAGCCCAACAACGGCTCCGCTTCCTACATGATCGGCTCCAACATCACCTGGGCCAACGGCTATACCGGTGCCGGCAGCAAGGTTGCCATCATCGATACCGGTGCTGACACCCTGCACCAGTCCTTCTCCGGCGAAGGCCTCGAGTACGCCTTTGCACAGACTGCAGAAGAAAAGGGCATGACCTACGACGAGTACGTCGCTTCCCTGGATCTGCTGACTGCCGAGAAGATCGAGGCTGTCAAGGGTGAGCTGAACGCCAACATCGGTTCCGGCGAAGCTGCTTACCGCACCACCAAGATCCCCTACGGCTACAACTACGTTGACAAGAACGTCACCTACGTTGACCATGACCAGGATACCCAGGGCGAGCATGGTTCCCACGTCTCCGGTATCTCCACTGCCAACCGCTTCATCAAGGTCGGCGAAGAGTACAAGCCCGCTCTCGAGGCTGTCGGCACCCAGGGTGTCGCCCCCGACGCTCAGCTTGTGGTCATGAAGGTCTTCGGCAAGGGCGGCGGCGCTTACGATTCCGACTACATGGTCGCCATCGAGGACGCCATCGTTCTGGGCTGCGACTCCGCGAACCTGTCTCTGGGCTCCGGCAGCGCCGGCTTCAGCTTCTCCGCTGGCTACGAGGCCATTATGAACAAGCTGATCGACAACGGCATGGTCGTCGCCATGTCCGCCGGCAACAGCTACGGCTGGTACAGCACGCCCTACGACGGTGACATGTATCCCTACATCTACATGGACGATGTCAAGTATGACACCGCCGGCAGCCCCGGCTCCTTCACCAACTCCCTGACCGTTGCCTCTGTGGACAACATGGGTCAGACCGGTATGCCCCTGGTCTTCGGTGACCGCCATGTGTTCTACTCCGAGACCTCCGGCTACGGCAATGAGCCCATCGCCACCATCGCCGGCCAGGAGTACGAGTACGTCCTGGTGGACGGCCCCGGCGTTGACGACAACGACCACGTCGGTCAGGAAGGCGACCAGTTCATGGCCCTCGGCTCCGAGGTCCTGACCGGCAAGATCGCAATGTGCTACCGCGGCTCCTCCTCCTTCTTCGCGAAGGCCAACGCTGCTGTGGCCCAGGGTGCGATCGGCGTCATCATCATCAACAACCAGGCCGGTACCATCAACATGAACCTCACCGGCTACAGCTACACTGCTCCTGCTGTTTCCATCCTGAAGGCTGACGGCGACGCCATCAAGGCTGACTCCGAGGCTGTCACCGATGGCGAGACTGTCCTGTACTACAAGGGCACCATGAGCATTGCCGAAGAGCTGGAAGTTCAGGTTCCCGAGGTCACCGACACCGTGACCGTTTCCGAGTTCTCCTCCTACGGTATGCCCGGCACTCTGGTTCTGAAGCCCGAGATCCTGGCCCCCGGCGGCAGCATCTACTCCGTCAACGGCCTGAACAACGAAGGCGGCGGCCATGACCAGTACGAGGTCATGTCCGGTACCTCCATGGCCTCTCCCCAGGTCGCCGGTATGGCTGCCATTATGGGTCAGTACATCCGCGAGAACGGCCTGTGCGAGAAGACCGGCCTGACGGCCCGTCAGCTGATCAACTCTCTGCTGATGTCCACCGCCCATCCCGTCTACGATGCCAATGGCGAATATTGGCCCGTGTTCCGTGTCGGCGCCGGCCTCGGCAACGTGGCTGACGCTTCCGCCGCTCAGTCCTACATCCTGATGGATGAAGGCTCCACCATGTTCCCCGACTCTGCCAAGGACGGCAAGGTCAAGGCGGAGCTGGGCGACGATCCCGACCGCACCGGCGAATACAGCTACAAGTTCACCGTGAACCCCATCGAGGGCACCAAGCAGTTCACCCTCCGCACCGATCTGTTCCTGCAGGATTTCGCAGGCAACGCCGGCTACGGCCTGGTGCAGAATACTGCCACCCGCGGCATCAGCTCCTTCCTGGCCAGATGGTTCGGCATCAGCGATCCCGGCTATGAAGTCTCCTACGTTGTGAACGGCGAGACCTACGAGAACGCTTACCGTATTGAGGCTGACGTCAACGGCGACGGCGAGACCAACGAAGCCGACGCCCAGGCTATCCTGGATCATGTTGCCGGCGAGCTGGCGGAAGACGCTGCGTTTGACGCTGAGATCGCTGACGTCGACGGCGATGGCAAGATCACCACCTACGACGCTCACCTGATCCTGCAGTCCGCTGCGACTCCCATCATCACTGCCAATGGCCCCACCGAGGTGACTGTCAACATCAAGCTGACCGACACCGCCAAGGAAGTCATCGACTACCTCTTCAACGCTGCCTACATCCAGGGCTACACCTACGTGGATCCCGTGGCTGACGAAGAGGGCAGCATGGACGTTGTCCATTCCATCCCCATCCTCGCCTTCTACGGCTCCTGGACGGACGCCTCCATGCTGGACCGTACCTCCGTCATCGACAATGCCTACGGCACCGGCAAGCGCCCCTACTTCAAGAACAACAACATCAACTACATGACCGTGAAGGACGCCAACGGCGCCACTGTCTACATGGGCAACCCCTACGCCATCGAGGACAAGTTCCCCGTTGACCGTCTGGCCATGAACAGCGAAACCACCATCCAGTCCTTCACCTATATGCCCATCCGCAACATCGCCACCCAGGCCTTTGCCGTGACCGATGAGGACGGCAAGGTCATCTACAGCCAGGCTGCTGCCGGCCAGAATTTCGCGCCTTACTACTACGTGAACGGCGCCACCTGGCAGAACGTCGGCACCCGCAACTACAACGTCGGCAAGACCCTCGGTTCCACCGGCGTCAAGGAAGGCGACAAGGTCACCGTCGGCTTCTATGCTCTGCCCGAGTACTACGGCGTTGTGAACGCCAAGAACAACGGCGAGGTTGCCACCACCGGCGGCCTGGACAACGATGGCTTCAAGAGCGTTCTTGAGTCCGGCATCGTCGGCGACGGCGCTGGCATCAAGTACACGGTTACCGTTGACGACACTGCTCCTACCGTCATTGGTGCGATGCAGGATCTGATCACCGGCAACATCGTGGTCAAGTGCTCCGACAACAACTACGTTGCCTATGTTGCTGTGACCAACAAGTCCGGCAGCAAGCTCTACTTCGGCACTGTTCCCGAGCAGACTGCCGCTGGCGAAGTCCTCGAGGTTCCTCTGAACATCGAAGGGACTCTGCCCAAGGAAGTCACCCTGCTCGTGGGCGACTACGCCGGCAACGAGGTCGCCTTCAAGGTCAACCTGGGCGGCGGCGACAGCGGCGACGAGCTCGGCGGCACCATGCTCGGCTTTGTCGGCGCGCGCAGCACCACCGGCGTGGGCAGCGGCGACCGTGTCTGGGAGATCAATCCCGACGAGGTCAGCAGCGATAACTCCGGCGGCAGCCTGACCGGCGTTGATCTGTTTGCCAACATCAACGTGACTGTGACCGCCGCTGAGTACGTGAACGGCTACATCTTCATGGCCGGCAACGACGGCAGCTTCTATGTGGCCGACGTCAACGCCATGGACGAGGTCATGATGGTCGGCAAGTACAGCGACACGGTTAGCACCATCCTTGACATGGCCTTCAACTACCGTGACAAGCAGCTCTACGTCCTGGGCAACAACAACAAGCTGTACACCATGGATCTGGTCACCGGCGCGCTGACCGAGTTCGCCAGACTGGCCGCGGCGGATTCCGCTTCCGCCAATTTCAACGCCCTTGCCATCGACGACGACGGCAACTTCTACACCGCGAACTACGGCGGCAGCTCCGCTGCCAAGCTCTACAAGTTCACGCTGGACGCTCTCGAGATGGTCGAGATTCCCGTCTACGACAACGGCTGGTTCTTCAACTCCTCGGCCGAGCTGAATGACTGGACCATGCTTGACAGGGACGGCGACGGCAACACCTTCAGCTACAACACCGGCGCCGCCTATGAAGGCACCGGCGGCATCGGCTCCCGCTGGTGCTCCAGCGCGAACGTGGACGACTGGGCGATTTCCCCGGCCATCGACCTGACTGAGTACGAGAACGCGGAGCTCTCCTTCTGGGTCAAAAAGTCCTCTTCCACGTGGGAGGAGAACTATGACGTCTATGTCGGCACCACCAAGAACCCGGACGAAATGGTCGAGGTCGTTCCCCAGACCCCGGCGGTTGCCGAATGGACCAACGTGAAGGTTGACCTTGCCGACTACCTGAGCGAGGAAGAGGTCTACGTTGCCATCCGTCACGACGGCGGCAGAGACCAGTACTATCTCTACGTTGATGCCGTGCAGATCCAGGGCGACAAGATCAGCGACGAGCCCGTCGAGCCGCAGTACGAGGGCGTCATCACCGCCGCTCCCGTCGGCACCGCTTACCTGGGCTTCTACAACTACAGCAACGGCGGCGGCTTCGCCTGGGACCACAACAAGGGTATCCTCTACGCCGTCTCCAACTACAGCGCCACCGGCGACTACGACCACTACCTGTGGATCGTCAACACCGAGACCGGCGTGGCCGACCGTGCCAACACCGTCGGCACCGGCAGCGGCTACTCCAACATCTCCGGCCGTCTGTACGCCAACGTCTGCGGCCTGATCATCATCCCCGGCACCAGCGCCATCATCACGCCCACCGACGAGGCTACCGATCTGATCGTTGAGCCCGAGGAGATCAACATGTTCAAGGGCCAGTCCAAGGACATCACCGTCACTGTTCTGCCCTGGACGCTGACCGACAAGGACGTGACCTTCGCCAGCGACAACGAGAACGTTGCTACTGTCGATGACAGGGGCACTGTCACCTCCACCGACATCGGCACTGCCACCATCACCGTCACCACTGTGGCGAAGGCTGAGAATGGCGAGCCTCTGACTGCCACTGTCACCGTCAACGTCACCGAGCCTCCCGCTGCGGAGCTCCGCGGCATTATCTGGGACGAGAACGGCAAGGGCCAGGCCTCTGTCTTCAACTCCAACGACACCGAGAACTGGGAAGCCCTCGCTGAGGTCGGCCAGCTCCGTTGGGGCGCCCTGGTGGGCGACATGGTCTACGGTTCTACCGACGACACCATGTATGGCTTCGACGCCGACACCTACGAGCTCGAGACCTACGGCGGCATCGTCTCCATGTGGATCCCCTCCGACGCAGTCGAGCTGCCGCAGGACGTCCGCGACGCCTTTGCCGGTATGGGCTACGAAGTTGGCCCCGTCCTCGGCCCCAACAACAACGGTACCTATCTGACCATGATGGATCCCGTTGCAGGCAGCATTCTCTACTTCAACCTGAGCAGCTACGTCTTCGGCAGCGATCCCATGGCTACCATCGCCTACGCCGGACGCGGCTTCTATGACGATGGCGAGAGCACCGACGATAACGCTCCTCTGTTCTACGTCATGACCGAGAGCGGCAATCTGTACCTCTTCACCATGAACCATGAAGGCTCCGTGATGTGGGAGCTGGTCGGCGAGACCGGCCTCGACCTGACCGGCGTGGCTGACTCTACCAATCAGATTTGGGCCTCCTCCGTCTACGATGCGGAGAATGAGTTCCTGTACGTATCCCACTACGACGGCGTTGACGACTTTGCTCACCTGTATGCGATCGACGTCAACGACACCTCCCGCGTCGGCGAGACCGGCAACTTCAATACCAATGTGTGGCCTGTCACCGGCCTGTACGAGTACACCCCCGCTACTGATCTTAGCCTGAAGGTCAACCCCACCGACGTCGTGATGTTCGAGGGCGACACCGCTGAGGTCAAGATCAAGGTCAAGCTGGGCGAGACCAACGAGTACACCGCTGAGATCGCCGATCCCAGCATCATCACCTTCGAGGACGGCGTCATCACCGGCCTGAAGGAAGGCGAAACCACCATCACTGTTACCACCGTTGATACCAATGAAGCCGGCGAGCACCTGACCGAGACCATCAACGTCAAGGTCAAGGGCCTCAAGAGCATCGAAGCCTTCGTTACCGCGCAGGTCACCGATGAGCGCGGCACCCGCTTCACCAAGATCAGCCTGGCCGACGCCACCGCTTCCAGAAACGGTGTTGAGGCTCCCGGCGACGTGACCTCCGGCGGCCGTGGCGGCGACGTCTACCTCGCCGGCATGGGCACCAACTTCAGCATCCTGGATGCCGAGACCTTCGAGACCACCGATATCTGGAACGGCGTCGACAGCTTCTACAGCCAGTATCCTGCACTGGACGTGGCCAACTTCCCGATGTTCACCGATGACGCAGGCGTTGTGGATAACCACAAGTTCCTGTTCACCACCAATGTCGGCTGGCTGGTTATGCCCGACTACTCCGGCTGGAATCTGAGCTCGCTGTTCCCCAACATGTCTGGCATCTGCTTCGCGGGTACCGCTAAGGACGGCAGCGACGACGTGTACATCTACTATCTGCTGACCACTGATGGCACTCTCTACGAGATTGACATCAAGCCTGTGACCGGTAAACTGAGCTACGGCGAGATTCTCAACACCGGCATCAGCTTCGAGTTGGGCGAGGTCTCCATGGCCTTCATCACCACCGTTGGCCTCACCGGCGAAGGCGGCGTGGAGCTGGGCGATCAGGGCATCGTGATCGCTGATAACGGCACCAAGAAGCTGTGGTACCTCGACTTCACCGCTGAGGACATGGACGACGTGGTCTGCCTGATCGGCACCCTGGAGGCTGAGAACGTCTCCGGCCTGGTGGGCACCTTCGACAGCATGCTCTCCCTCGGCGAGATCGAAGAGCCCGAACCCGAACCCGAACCCGAACCCGATCCCAACGCCATTGCCAGCTGGTCCTTCGAGACCGATCCCGAGGCTGATGGCTGGACCTTCAACGGTACGGAAAGTGTCAACTGGTACTGGTCCACCAACAATCCTGGAAACTATGATTACTCCACCCATGCGAATGATGGAACTCACTTCATCATGAGCGCCTCCTTCATCGACAATGTCGGTGCTTACCAGGCGGACAACTGGGCAATCTCGCCTGCTGTTGCCTTGCCTGCGGAGGGAGCAAAGCTTTCCTTCTACGCAACCAACGCGAACGCAGAATACCCCGAGCCCGTCGATGTTTATGTCGGCACCTCCACGAACACTCAGGAGATGACCCTGCTTTCCAACCTCAACCCGACCACAGGCTATGATGACGATTGGACCGCTTATGAGTTCGATCTCTCCGATTACGCCGGTCAGACTGTCTACATCGCATTCCACGACTCGAACTACGACGGTTATGAGTTCTGGCTTGATACTGTCAAGGTCATCAGCCTGGCGGATACGGGTGATTCCGCTGAAGTGCCTGCCAAGAACTACGAGGCTGTCACGCCCGCCTTCCTGAAGGCTGATCTCGACCTGGGCTACGCCCGCATGGATTCTGCCATCGACAACAACGTCGAGATGCAGAAGCTCGGCGAGACCACCAACGCTGTTGTCGGCGGCACCAACGCTGCCAAGGCCGGCCTGAGCGTTGAGCCTCTGAAGCTGCCCGTTGACGAGACCTCTGTTTCCAACGGCAACGTGGAGATCAAGCTGTCTGAGGACGTCGCTGTCACCAACGGCCTGATCAAGGTCACCTACGACGCGGACAAGCTGACCTATGTCGACACTGTCTCCGGCGTTTCCCTCAAGTCCATCCACCACGAGATCTTTGAGCCCGCTGAGGGCGAAGAGCCCGCGCTGAAGACCGGCGTCATCGTCTTCGCCTACGCTTCCGCTGACGAGATCGCTGCTGAGAATGTCCTGGCCACCCTGAAGTTCACCTACGAGGACGCTGACATCAACACCAACGTGGTCGTTACCACTGTGGAGCGCAACGACAACGTCGCTGTCGACGAAGATCCTCTCGTGATCGAGATCGGTGAAGACAAGATCTACAACCTGGTCCATGAGCTGAAGGACGGCGACGAGGTCGTCATCGTGAACAGCGGCTTCAACAAGGCCCTTTCCACTGACGTTGCCTCCGAGAAGTACCTCGCCGGCAAGGACGTTGTTCCCACCGACAACAAGATCGTCAACCCCGACGCTGACACCGTTTGGACTGTCCGCATCACCGAGGAAGGCGTCAAGTTCGAGGACGCTGAGGGCAACACCCTGACCGCTACTCTGGACGAGAGCAACAAGACTGGCCTGGGCCTGGGCGAGGATCACAACCTGTGGATCCTTGAGGCCGCCGACGCCGACGCTACCTACTACGTCAAGAGCGCCGATGTCACCTACAGCAACAAGGCTCAGTACCTCGAGTACTACTCCAGCAAGGACTACTTCTCCATCTACGGCCTGCAGACCGGCAAGGAGAATATGTACACCATCCAGTTCTACGCCAACAGAGAAGACGAGCACGACTGCAAGATCAGCCACTTCGTCGACCTGGAGGAGTATCCCTACGGCACGCCTGAGCATGAGGCCATTGAATGGGCCTACACCCACGGCTATGCCAAGGGCATGGATGAGACCCACTTCTCCCCCGCCACGATCGTGACCCGTGCCCAGGCGATGACCTTCCTGTACGCTGTGAACGGCAAGCCCACGGACTTCGAGATGCCCACCGAGACCTTCTCCGATGTTTCCGAGAGCGACTGGTTCTACAAGTACGTGATGTGGGGTCTGTCTAAGGGCCTGACCAAGGGCTTCCCCGATGGCACCTTCGGTCCCAACATGGAGGTCACCCGTGCGCAGATGCTGCAGTTCTTCTACGCCGCTGAGGGCAAGCCCGCAGTCACCGCCGAGAATCCTTACACCGACGTCCCCGATGATGCCTGGTATAAGAATGCTGCGATCTGGGCTTACGAGAACGGCCTGGAGAAGGGCGAGGACGGCGTGTTCGCTGAGAGCACTCCCTGCCCGCGTGTGACTGTGGTTCTGTACCTGTACCGGTACTACACCGGCAACGCCCTGGCTGACTAATCCTTCCCATGCCTCCGTGAACCGCGCAAGCGCGTTCACAGAAAAAACCAATAACGCCCGGAGCGGGAAACCGCTCCGGGCAAGCGAAACCCCATGGCCGCCGAGCGATCGGCGGTCATGGGGTTTTTCGCTGCGTTCGACGCAGGCTGAGAAGCCGACGAACGGCGCGGGAGTACGGTTTTTTTATAGAAATATATCTTCACAAAAGCTACACAATATTTTTTTCAAAATTTGTAAACCTTTTTCGCCTGAAAAGAGTCTTATAGACAGAAACCCCGATGCGGGGGAACTTCAAACCGAAAAGGAGAACGAAAAAATGAAAACGATCAAAAAATGGACTGCTTTAGCGCTTTGCCTTGCGCTGTTCTGCGCGCTGCTTCCGCAAATAAGCATCACCGCCCATGCGGAGACCCTAAGCGGCTCCATCGGCGACAACGTTAAGTGGACCCTTGACACCGACACCGGCCTTCTGACCATCGACGGCGAAGGCGATATCCGCAGCAACTGGGATACCGACGAAGATCTTCCCTGGCATGACGATGAACTGAGTGAGTACGTAAAGAGCGCCGAGATCCACGAGGGAATCACCGGCACCGGCGGCGCGATCTTCGCGGGCTGCAAAGAGCTGGGCTCCGTTTCGCTTCCCAACAGCCTGAAGAACATCGGCCAGAGCGCGTTCTGGGGCTGCGCCGCACTCACCGAGATCACGATCCCCGAAAATGTGGACACCATCTGCGAGAGCGCGTTCCGCGCCTGCTACGGAATGACCGCCATCCGTGTTGCACCCGAAAACGAGTACTTCTTCAGCCAGGACGGCGTCCTGCTCGACGGTAAGGGCTCTGAGCTGCTCCAATATCCCGCCGGCAAAGAGGATGCTTCTTATCGGATCCCCGACAGCGTGATGATCATTGGGCCGCATGCGTTTTCCGGATGCAACCGCCTGACCGAGCTGGTGATCCCTGACAGCGTGACGGAATTGGGCTATAGTATGTGCGAGTTCAACTCCGCTCTGCAGAAGGTGACCATTGGCAGCGGTGTGACGGAGATCCCCTCAGCTGCGTTCATCTACTGCCCTGCTCTGACCGAGGTGAGAATGTCGAAGGGCCTGACTTGCATCGACACGTTTGCATTCTCCAACTGCACAAGCCTGACCGAAGTGACCATCCCGAGCACTGTAAACGAAATTTACTATAGTGCGTTCTCTGGCTGCGAAGCGCTGAAGAACGTGACGATCCCGGACAGCGTGAAGTACATTGAAGAATGTGCGTTTTTCAATTGCGCCATGACCGAAGTGACGATCCCCGCAAGCGTTACGACCATCGAGGCCTATGCATTTGGATACCGTTTTGGCGATGAAGACGAATACTATTATTATGCGCCGATCGAAGACTTTACCATCCGCGGTGAATACTGCTCCGCTGCCTACCGCTATGCGAAGGACAATGGCTTCAATTTTGTTCCCCTGTCTGACACCACGGTTTTCACCGGCACCTGCGGCGTATCGGGCGACGAGCTGACCTGGAGCTTTGATATGGAAACCGGTCTGCTGAACATCTCCGGCAACGGCGCGATGGCAGACTATGACTACATGGATCCGGCGCCCTGGAATTGTTTTGCGGACATGATCACCGATGTGAACCTGGAAGACGGCGTGACAAGGATCGGCGAGTTTGCGTTCTACTGTTGCGAGGCCGTCACCAACGTGACCCTTCCCAACAACCTCACCGAGATCTGCGCGTACGCGTTTGACGGCTGTGAGGCGCTCACCGGCGTGACCATTCCCGACAGCGTTACTTACATCGGCGAGGGTGCATTTCTGGGCTGCACATCCTTGACCGACGTGACCCTCCCCGACAGCCTTACCAGCATCGATAGAGCCGCGTTCTATTACTGCATCAATCTGACCAACGTGGACATCCCCGAAGGCGTCACTACCATCGGCGACGATGCGTTCAGCAGATGCTCCTCACTGACCAACGTGAACATCCCCGAAGGCGTCACCACCATCGGCGAGTGGGCGTTCATGAACTGCACTTCCATGACCAGCGTGAGAATCCCCGCCAGCGTCACCACCATCGGCGATATGGCCTTTGGCTATGGCTATCAAGAAGGCCACAAGGGCGTTCCCTATCTGATCGAAGGCTTCACCGTTTACGGTTATTCCGACAGTGCTGCCGCGACCTACGCCGCAGAGAACGGCATCCGGTTTATTGCCATGGACCGTTTCGTGGATGTCACCAGCGAAGACTACTACTTCAACCCCGTGATGTGGGCCATCGGCCACGAGCCCGCCATCACCAACGGCGTGGACGACACCCACTTCGGTGCTGACAACGCCTGCACCCGTGAGCAGATCGTGACCTTCCTCTGGGCCGCCAACGGCAAGCCCGCCCCCACTTCTACCGAGAGCAGCTTCAGCGACGTCGATTCCAACGCCTGGTACTGCAAGGCTGTTATGTGGGCTGTGGAGAATAAGATCGCCAAGGGTATGGAAGACGGGACCTTCGGTGTCGGCCAGCCCTGCACCCGCGCCCAGGCCATGACCTTCCTCTGGGCCGCCAACGGCAAGCCCGCCCCCACTTCTACCGAAAGCAGCTTCAGCGACGTGACCGCGAACGATTGGTTCTGCAACGCCGTCCTTTGGGCCGCAGAAAACGGTATCACCAAGGGCATCGGCGACGGCCTCTTCGGCTCCAACAGCACCTGCACCCGTGCACAGATCATCACCTTCCTGTACAAGGCTGCGATGATGAACTGATCCAACAGAGCACGGAATGCTTTTCCCCTCCTTCCCCCGGTGCAAATCGGGGTGAAGGAGGGGAATTGTTTTGCCCGCGCAAGGCTCAGCGGGACAGCTGTATGTTCGATTCGATGCACAGGCGCGCACCGGTCTGGGGATGATCCAGGCAGATCTGCCGGGCCACCAGCTGCTGGCCGGAGGCCGCCGGGTCCGGCCCATATTGGGGGTCGCCCAGGATGGGGAAGCCCTCGTGGGCACAGTGCACCCGGAGCTGGTGCGTCCGGCCTGTCACGGGCTGCAGCTCCAGGCGGCAGATGGGGCCCCGTTCCAGCACACGGTAGCGCGTCTGGGCGGGCTTGCCGTCCGGGCTGACGCAGCGCAGCAGGCTGGGTGCCGGCCGCCGGGTGATGGGTAGATCGATGAGCCCGCTGTCCGCCTCCGGCCCGCCCACGGTCAGGGCCTCGTAGGTCTTTTCGACCCGCCCTGCGTCCAGCTCCTCCATCAGCAGCCAGTGGGCCCAGGCGTTCTTGGCGTAGATCACCACGCCCATGGTGTCCCGATCCAGCCGGGTCAGCACGTGGACCGCGCAGGGCTGCCCCGTGCGGCGGTAATAGCCCAGCAGCAGGTTCGCCAGCGTCCCGGTCTGCCGGGAGAAGCTGGGGTGCACCAGGATCCCCTGGGGCTTGTCCAGCGCGATGAGGCACTCGTCCTCATAGAGCACGTTCAGCGGCCCGTCCTCCGCCGGGAAGTCCGGCGCGTCCTCGCGGATCGTCACGCAGAGCTCGTCTCCGGGCTCCAGGATGCGGTTGGTGTGGGCGCTCTCCCCATTGACGCGAAAGACGTCCAGCGGCTTCAGCCGCCGCACCAGCCCGTCGGAGATCCGCAGCTCCCGCCGCAGCGCCGAGAGCAGCTTGGTTCGCCGGGTCATCGTGCAGCGCAGGATCATAGGCGCCCCCCCCTCTCTGTTATGATAAATAACTATACTGCATATCTACGAAAAATGCAAGATTGACATAAAATTATGCTTGACAAGCGCTCCATTTATCGGTAAAATAACCGGTGGATTAGTGTGCCCGACCGCTGTTTGAGGGGCCGGTTCGGGTATTTCTTTTTCTCGGCATACCCAATTCATTATGAAAGGAGGTGTGCGGAGTATATGGATATTTGGCATGTTATTTTGCCCATTCTGGGTCTGATCATAGGCGCGGCTGCTACCCTTCTTGTGTTCAGCAAAATGAAGAAGGATGCGATTGTAAAAATCAAGAGCGCGGACGAGGAAGCCACGCGCCTGTATAATGAGGCCATCAAGGCCGGCGAGAGCAAAAAACGTGAAATGCTCCTGGAGGCCAAGGAGGAAATCCATAAAACCCGTACAGAAAACGAAAAGGAGATCAAGGAACGACGCACCGAGCTGAGCAAGCAGGAACGCCGCTTGCAGCAGAAGGAAGAGTCCCTTGACAAGAAGCTCGACAACTTCGAACGCAAGGAGGAGGAGCTCCGCAAGCGTCAGCAGGCCGTGGCCGCTACGCAGGAGGAGGTCAGCCTCATCAAGAAGTCCCAGCTGGAAATGCTGGAGAAGATCTCCGGCCTGAGCCAGGAGGAAGCCAAGGTCCTGATCATCAAGAACGTGGAGCAGGAGGCGCGTCACGACGCCGCCGTCAAGCTCAAGGACATTGAGGCCGAGCTCAAGGACAACGCCGACCAGCTTGCCCGTGAGATCATCTCCACCGCCATCCAGCGCTGCGCCGCCGACCACGCGGCGGAAGCCACCGTCTCCGTCGTCTCCCTGCCCAACGACGAGATGAAGGGCCGCATCATCGGCCGTGAGGGCCGCAACATCCGCACCCTGGAAACCATCACCGGCGTCGATCTGATCATCGACGATACCCCGGAGGCCATCACAGTCTCCTCCTTCGACCCCGTCCGGCGTGAGATCGCCCGGGTCGCCCTGGAGAAGCTGATCGCCGACGGCCGCATCCATCCCACCCGCATCGAGGATATGGTGGAGAAGGCCCGCCGGGAGGTGGAGACCACCATCAAGCGGGAGGGCGAGCGCGCCGTGTTCGAGACCGGCGTGCAGGGCCTGCACCCCGAGCTCATCAAGCTTCTGGGCCGCCAGAAGTACCGTACCTCCTACGGACAGAACGTGCTGAACCACTCCATGGAGGTGGCCCACATCGCGGGCCTGCTGGCCTCCGAGCTGGGCGAGGACGTAGCCCTGGCCAAGCGCGCAGGTCTGCTGCATGACCTGGGCAAGAGCGTGGACCACGAGATGGAGGGCAGCCACGTCCAGCTGGGCGTGGAGCTGGCCCGGAAGTATAAGGAATCCCCCGAGGTCATCCATGCCATCGAGGCCCACCACGGCGACGTGGAGGCCAAGACCATCGTCGCCTGCCTGGTGCAGGCCGCCGACGCCATTTCCGCAGCCCGTCCCGGCGCCCGCCGCGAGAACGTGGAGAACTACGTCCGCCGTCTGGAGAAGCTGGAGGAGCTCACCGGTTCCTTCCCCGGCGTGGAGAAGGCCTACGCCATCCAGGCCGGCCGCGAGGTTCGTATCATGGTTCGCCCCGAGGACGTGTCCGAGGACAACATGATCCTGCTGGCCCACGATATCGCCAAGAAGATCGAAGCCGAGCTGGAATACCCCGGCCAGATCAAGATCAACCTGATCCGCGAGACCAAGGCCGTAGATTACGCCAAATAATGATTATAAACCCGCGTGCAACGATGCTGCACGCGGGTTTTCTCCCTCTCAAAAGGCGGATGGGCAATTGCAAATCACAGGGAGGGTTGCGTTATAGTCAATATATTAGGCGTAGTCAAGGGGGAGAATGTGGTACACTTTTCTCGGTGATGCAAATTGATCAGCTACCGGCCTTTTTATGAAACGCTGTATCGAAAAGGACTGACAGAGTACCATCTGATTTATAAGCTGGGCTTTTCAGCCAATACGATTCACCGTATCCGTAAGGGAATGCCTATGACGACAAAAACCCTGGATGCGCTCTGTGCCGCCTTGGATTGCCAGGTTTCCGACATTCTGCGGTATGAAAAAGAAGAATAGGCTCTCCCAAATCATCGGGACAGCCTATTCTTTCTGCTTCAAGTGGCAATTTGAGAACAGCTTAATTTTGCATTATGCATTATGCATTTTGCATTCCCAAGGCCAGAGCCGTCGGCTCAGGCCTTGTGCCCGCCTACCTGTTCATTCCGCGCCCGGGCGGTAGCGGCCTCCTGGAGATCCATACCCTTGAAGACGGCGTTTTTGCCGAACTTCTCCCGAATGGCAAGAATGGCCTCCTGTTGGCGGCGCTCCTTGGCCGCCGCTTCCTCCCGCGCCTCGTCGGCCTCCTGGCCGGAGAACAGGCTCAGCTGCCGGGGCTCCGCTTCCAGCTCCCGCTCCGGGCGCACATGGTTCGCCGCGATGGTGAGCCGCCGCACCGTCAGAGCCGGATCCGCGATCCGGGCAAAGAGGGCTGCCGCGGCCTGGGTGATCTGCCGGGTGGAGGCGGTGTGGCCGCCCAGGTTCTGGGAGCCGTGGGCGCCCCGGGGCATGAAGCGCCCGTAGCCGTCCCGCTCCACCTTGCCCGCAAAGGGCGCCGCTCCCGCCGACGGGGCCAGGTTCTCCACGTCGTAGCCCACCGACAGCACGATCTGATCGGTGGCCAGGCCCTTTTTCACCAGATCCAGCACCAGGGAGTCCGCCATCTCCCGGACGATGATCCCGGCCTCCTCGAAGCGGTAGGGCCGGGTCAGCACCTGGCCCACAGACAGGGAGTTTTCCTCGGAGCGGTAGGCCTTGATGTCCGCCATGGTGCAGGGCTCCACGCCCCAGGCGTGGTCGATCAGCAACTCCGCGTTGACGCCGAAGAGCTTGAACAGCAGCTCCTCGTTCCAGCGATCCCGGTCTGTGCCCAGGGAGCAGCGGGCGATGTCGCCCATGGTGGTGATGCCGTTGGCGGCCAGCTTCCGGGCGATGCCCCGGCCCACCCGCCAGAAATCCGTCAGGGGCCGGTGCTCCCAGAGCTGCTCCCGGTAGCTCCGCTCGTCCAGCTCTGCGATCCGCACCCCGTCCTTGTCCGGGGGCATTTTTTTTGCCACGATGTCCATGGCGATCTTGCACAGGTAGAGATTGGTGCCGATGCCTGCGGTGGCGGTGATCCCCGTCCGGGCCAGCACGTCCCGGATCATCCGCATGGCCAGCTCCCGGGCGCTGCAGCCGTAGGTCCGCAGGTAGGCCGTCACGTCGATGAAGACCTCGTCGATGGAATAGACGTGGACGTCCTCCGGGGCCACGTAGTTCAGATAGGTCTGGTAGATCCCCGCGCTGGCGTCCATATAGCGGGCCATCCGGGGCGGGGCGATGATGGGCTCCAGCTTCAGAGCGGGGTTGGCCCGCAGCTCGTCCGCCAGGGCGGAGGCCCCGGTGAAGGCCCGCCCCGGCGCAGCGGAAAGACGGCGGGCGTTCACCTGCTCCAGGGTGCGCTTGACCTCGAACAGCCGGGGCCGCCCGGGGATCCCGTAGGCCTTGAGGGCGGGGGACACCGCCAGGCAGATGGTCTTGTCCGTGCGGCTCTCGTCCGCCACCACCAGCGCCGTGTTCAGGGGATCCAGCCCCCGCTCCACGCACTCCACGGAGGCGTAGAAGGATTTGAGATCAATGGCAAGATATTGCTTTTGCGGATCCATCCTGCGCCTCCTTTCCACGGAGTACCCGCCTGTCAATTCAAGCTGCCCCGCCCGTCATTTCGAGCGCAGCGAGAAATCCGTTCTTTTCTGCTTATTCGATCCCGGTCAGATCGAAGTCCGCCAGCCACTTGGTGGCAGTCTCGCAGACCTCCCGCAGGCAGACCTCGTCGAAGGGCGTCTTGAGATCGGCGTTTTTCAGCAGATCCACGAAGGTGTGGCTGCCGCCCTGGACGGTGTAGGCCATGTAGTGCTTCCAGGCGTCCTTGGGATCCTTCTGGATCATGGCCCAGATCTCCAGGGCCACGGTCTGGGCCAGACAGTAGTCGATGTAGTAGAAGGGGGTTTCGTAGATGTGGGCCTGCCGCTGCCAGCCCTCGCCCTCGGCGTAGAAGGGGATCTCCCCGTCCAGCTTCATCCAGGGCATATAGATCCCCAGGAGCCGCTTCCATTCCGCGTGGCGCTGGGCGGGGCTCAGCTCCGGCTTTTCGTAGACAATGTGCTGGAAGTGATCCACCATGGTGCCGTAGGGGATGAAGGTGATGGCGCCTGCCAGATGGCTGTACAGGAATTTCCGGGCGTCGGGGCCGAAGAAGCCCTCGGCGTTCTGCCAGCCGAAGAACTCCATGCTCATGGAGTGGACCTCGCAGGCCTCCGCGCTGGGGCAGGAATACTCGGTGGGGATCCGGGTGCGGTTCATCCAGTATTCAAAGGCGTGGCCCGCCTCGTGGGTGACCACCTCCACGTCGTGCTGGGTGCCGTTGAAGTTGGCGAAGATGAAGGGGACCTGGTACAGAGGCAGCTCCGTCTGGTAGCCGCCGCCCTCCTTGCCCTCGGTGGAGAGCACATCCATCAGCTCGTTTTCCCGCATGGCCCGGAAGAACTCGCTGGTCTCGGGGGAGAGGGCGTCATAGAATTTCTGGCCCTGGTTCAGAATGTCCTCCGGGGTGCCGGCGGGACGGGGATTGCCGCTGCGGAAGTCCAGAGCGGCGTCCGCGAAGGACAGGGGGTAGGACTTGCCCAGGCGCTTGGCCTGCGCCCGCATCACGGAGTCCGCCACGGGCACCAGGTACTTCTGCACCGCGGCGCGGAACTTCTCCACGTCCTCCTTGCCGTAGCAGTTGCGCTCCATCCGGTAGTAGCCCAGCTGCGTGTAGCCGTCAAAGCCCAGCTTCCGGCCCATGGCGTCCCGGAGATGGACCAGCTCGTCGTAAAGGGAATCCAGCCGGGGCTGGTTGTCCTTGTACCATTGGCCGTCGGCTTTCCAGGCGGCCAGACGCTTCGCATCGTCGGCGCAGGTCTTGAAAGGGCTCATCTGGGACAGGGTGTAGACCCCTCCCTCAAAGGGGATCTGGGCGGAGGCAATCAGCTTGCCGTACTCGGTGGTCAGCTCGTTTTCCTTTTGCAGCTCGGAAATGATCTCCGGGGAGAAGGTCTTCCGGTCGATCTCCGCGTTGACGAAGAGCAGGTCGCCGTACTCGGCCTCGAAGTCCTTGCGGAAGGGAGAGTCCACCAGAGCCGCCAGCCATTCCTGCTGGTATTCCTCCAGCTCCGGGCCGATCTCGTCCCAGAACTCGATCTCCTTGTCGTAGAACTGATCCCGGGTGTCGATGGAGTGGCGGACGTAGGCCAGGGTGCCCATGGTCTCCGGGTGCTTGTTCCATTCCTCCTCTTCCAGGAAGACGCCGCGGGCCTCGGCGTAGCTCTTGGCGTCCTTGAGCCGCTGGGTGAAGGCCTGCATCTCGGCGATGACAGTCTTCGGGTCGGGGCGGGTGTATTTCATTTCGGAAAATTTCATGGGATCGCTCCTCTCGTAACAAAAATAGGTGTTTTATTCGTCCCTATCCCGTATTATACCCCAGGAAGCCGTGCTTGACAAGGGCAATTTGGCCTCGGAGAAGGGTTTTTCTTGCATTGACCCCGCCTGCGTGTTATACTATTCCAAATAGTTTTTCTGACAATGAGGATGATTTTGCCATGAAGCTATATCTATCCGGCCACAGCGACCGCTACGCCCTGGAGCAGCTCCAGCTCTGCCTCTTTCCCGAGGAGCCCATGGAGTTCTGCGAGCAGCCCTTCCGGGGGGACGGGGCGGTCTCCCGGCTCAGCTACGGAACGAAATATCTGACCGCCACCGCCAGGATCACCCGGGGCGGGAAGACCACCCACGGCGTCCAGCGCCTGCCGCTGGAGAAGGAGAGTTACGCCCTGCGCCGCCGCATTTTGCAGCGGGCCTACTATCTGGCGGCCCTGCCCCAGCTTCCCGCCGCGCCTCCCTGGGGGGCCCTGTCCGGCGTCCGCCCCACCAAGCTCACCACCCGCCATCTGCTGGAGGGGGGCACGGCGGAGAGCGCCGACCGGCTGCTGGATCAGAGCTTCTTCGTCACCCCGGCCCGGCGGCAGCTCTGCGTCCGGGCCAGCCTGGCCTCCCTGGAGGCCGTCCGGCGGCTGATCCCTTCCGACGTCTCCGTCTACATCGGCATCCCCTTCTGCCCCACCCGCTGCAGCTACTGCTCCTTCGTGAGCCAGACCGAGGGCAGCGCGGGGAAGCTGCTGACGCCTTATCTGGACTGCCTGCTCCGGGAGATCGAGACCGTGGGAGCCGGGATGAAGCGGGCGGGGCTGAGCCTCCGCACCCTCTACATCGGCGGCGGCACCCCCACCACCCTGTCCGCAGAGCAGATGCGCCTGCTGATGGAGACGGTCAACCGGCATTTTGACCTGTCCCGTCTGATGGAATACACAGTGGAGGCCGGGCGGCCCGACACCATCGACACGGAGAAGCTGGCGGTGATCCGGGATCTGGGGGCCAACCGGGTCAGCATCAACCCTCAGACCATGAACGACGCCGTGCTCCGGGCCGTAGGCCGGCCCCACACCGCAGCCGACGTGGAGCGGGCCTACGCCCAGGCGGTCGGAGCGGGCTTCACCAGCATCAACATGGATCTGATCGCGGGCCTGCCCGGAGACGATCCCGCGGGCTTCGCCCGATCCCTGGATCGGGTCCTGGCCCTGAATCCCTCCAACGTCACCGTCCACACCCTGGCTCTGAAAAAGGGCGCGGATCTCTTCTCTCGCAGGGAGGACCTGCCGCCCCAGGCCGCGGTGGAGACCATGGTGGAGCACGCCAACGCCACCCTCTCCGGCAAGGGCTACGCCCCCTACTACCTCTACCGGCAGAAGTATATGACCGGCAGCCTGGAAAACGTGGGCTGGTGCCGGGACGGGGATCTGTGCCTGTACAACATCTATATGATGGAGGAGCTCACCGACATCCTGGCCCTGGGGGGCGGGGCCGTCAGCAAGCGGCTGCTGCCGGATCACCGGCTGGAACGCCAGTGCAATCCCAAGTACCCCAAGCAATACGTGGAGCGGATCGAAGCCCTGCTGCAGGAAAAAACGGCGCTGCTGGAAGAATTGACAAGCGACGGAAAAGCGGGTATAATAAATCGATTAAACCCATAGACTCAAGAGAAAAGGAGTTATCATTATGCGAATTGAACTGAATGATATCAATACCGCCATCCGCACCAACCCCAAGGCCTACGTGACCAAGTGCGACAACCTCTACGACAACCGGGTCAACGCCGCCGCCGATACGGTAGTGAGCCGTCTGAACCGGAGCCGGGTCGTCCTGCTGGCGGGCCCCTCCTCCTCGGGCAAGACCACTACGGCCTCCCGCCTGCGGCAGGCCCTGGCGGATCGGGGCGTCTTCACCCATATGATCTCCCTGGACGACTACTACCGCTCCAAGAACGAGCCGGACTTCCCCAAGACCAAGGACGGCGAGCCGGATCTGGAGGCCCCCGAGGGCCTGGACATCGCGCTGATCGGCCAGCACCTGGAGGCCCTGGATAAGGGCGGGGAGATCGTAGTTCCCTATTTTGACTTCCAGATCCAGGATCAGGTGCCGGAGAAGTACCGCACCATCCAGCTCCACGATCAGGAGGTGGTCATCTTCGAGGGCATCCACGGCCTGAACCCCATGTTCACCGGCAAGAACCCGGAGGCCACCCGTCTGTTCGTGTCCCCCGCGTCCTCGATCTACGAGGAGGACGTGGAGGTCTTTGACCGGGTCTGGATGCGGCTGCTGCGCCGGATCGTCCGGGATTACTACTTCCGGGGCGCCTCCGCAGAGGAGACCCTGGGGATGTGGCGGAACGTCCGTCTGGGCGAAAGAAAGTACATCTCTCCCTTCAAGAGCACGGCCCACTACGCCATCGATACCTCCCTGGGCTACGAGGTGGCGGCCTTCCGGAGCATCGCCGAGCCCATGCTGCTGAAGCTGGAGGAGCACCCCCAGCCCAAGCTGGTGGACTTCGTCCTGGAGGGCCTGGAGTCCTTCGATCCCCTGGATCTGGACTACGTCCCGGAGACCTCCCTGCTGAAGGAAGAGTTCCTGCCGAAGGAGTAGGGATGCTTCGCAAATGAAGTATTTGCTTGCGCAAATATGAAGTACGGCTGCGCCGCGTGAAGACGCTCCGCTTATGAAGTATGGCTGATCCATATTTGACGCAGAGGGAAAGATTAGCTCCTGTACCTGTATTGCTTTAAAAATATACGCGAAGCGGATACTTCATATCTTAGAAGAAGATACTTCATAGCGCCGACAGGCGATACTTCA
The DNA here is from genome assembly GCA_016292255.1 of Oscillospiraceae bacterium. Classification (GTDB taxonomy): domain Bacteria; phylum Bacillota; class Clostridia; order Oscillospirales; family Oscillospiraceae; genus JAFRPC01. The sequence continues at coordinate 30,737 of JAEEZZ010000025.1, read as the reverse complement.
CATGCCCCAAGGCATACTTCATTGCGACTGAAAGGAGCACTATGGATACCTTATTCTCCAACGTCACCCTCGTCACCATGGACGAGGCCATGCACGTTTACTACGCTGCCTTTCTGGGCGTGACCGACGGGAAGATTTCCTACATCGGGAAGAACCCGCCCCAGGAAAAGCCTGCGAAAATCATCAACGGCGAGGGCATGGTGCTGATGCCCGGCCTCATCAACTGCCACACCCACCTGCCCATGAGCCTGCTGCGGGGCTACGGCGAGGGCCACGACCTGCAAACCTGGCTGTTTGACTACATCTTCCCCCGGGAGGCCAAGCTGGACGACCGGGCGGTCAAGGCGGCCACCCTGCTGTCCATTGCCGAGTGCCTGCGCTTCGGCACCACCTCCGTCTCGGATATGTACGACCACTGCGGCGCCATCGCAGAGGCTGTGGCCGAGAGCGGGATCAAGGCCAACCTCAGCCGGGGCATCACCCTCTGGTCCGAGGACTTCGACTTTGAGACCGATCCCAAGTGCGCGGAGCTCCGGGCGCTGCGGGAGCAGTGGGACGGCTACGACAACGGACGGATCAAGGCGGAGGCCTCCGTCCACGCGGAGTACACCTCCAACTATCACCTCTGGGATGCCCTGGGGGAGTACGCCTGCAACGAGGGGCTTGGGATGCAGCTCCACCTGTCCGAAACCAAAAAAGAACACGAGGAATGCAAGGAGAAGTACGGCCTGACCCCGGCCCAGGTGCTGGACTGCCACCATGTGTTCACTGCCCGCGCCCAGGCGGCCCACTGCGTCTGGCTGGAGCCGGAGGATATGCAGCTTCTGGCGAAGCGGAAGGTCACGGCTGTCCACTGCCCGGTGTCCAACCTCAGGCTGGCCTCCGGCAGAGCGGACGTGATCGCCATGGTCAAGGCCGGAATGAACGTGGCCCTGGGCACCGACGGCGCTTCCTCCAACAACAATCTGGATCTGTTTGAAGAGATCAAGGCGGCCTCTCTGATGGCCAAGGACGTCCACGCCGACGCCCAGGCCCTGCCGCCCCAGGCGGCGCTGATGATGGCCACGGTCTGCGGAGCCCGGGCTCAGGGCCGGGAGAAGGAATGCGGTATGCTCAAGGTCGGCATGGACGCGGATCTGATCCTGCTGGACTTCACCCAGCCCCATCTCATGCCCTGCCATGACGTGCTCTCTCAGCTCTGCTACGCGGCCTCCGGCCACGACGTGGTGATGACCATGGTGCGGGGCAAGATCCTCTATGCCGCCGGGAAGTGGCCCACCATCGACCTGGACGCCGTGGTGCGCGAGCTGGCGGAGCACGCCATGCCCAAAGTGTTCCTGGATGACGAAAAGACGGAAGGAAAGGACTGAACGAAGCTGGAACGCGGTAATACCAACAAAAAACAGACCTTTTTAGGCGGCGCGGCGGTGCTGGCGCTGGCCACCGTTGTGGTCAAGATCATCGGCGCGGTCTACAAGCTCCCGCTGAATCAGATCCTCGGCAAGGATGGCTTCGGCTATTTCTACACGGCCTATGACATCTACTATATTCTGCTGATGGTGTCCACCACCGGCCTGCCCGTGGCCATGTCCCGGATGATCTCCGAGGCCAAGACCCTGGGCCAGACGAAGCAGATCCGGCAGACCTACCGGGCGGCGCGGATCCTCTTTCTGACCATCGGCACCGTGGGCACCCTGGGCATGGCTCTGCTCTGCCGCTGGCTGGCCGGCGTCATGAGCTCGGAGCAAAGCTGGTTTGCCATTCTGTGCCTGGCTCCCGCCGTGCTGTTCGTGGGCGTGCTGTCTGTGGAGCGGGGCTTCTTCCAGGGCCAGTCCAACATGATCCCCACCTCCGTTTCCCAGATCATCGAGGCGGCCGGCAAGCTGGTGATCGGCCTTACCCTGGCGGGCGTCTTTATGATGCTGCAGAAGAACGCCGGCCTGCTGACGGCCCAGCCGGATGGCAGCGCCCTGCCTGCGGGCAGCCCGGAGGCGGCTGCCCTCTCCAACGCCCACGCCAAGGCCGCCGGCCTTGCCATCCTGGGCGTGACCCTGGGCACCGTGGTCGCCGCCGTCTATATGGTGCTGCGGCGGCGCAAGGCGGACGCGGAGCTGGAGGAGTGCACCGATCCCACCGTCAGCTCCACGCGGGCTACCATGAAAAAGCTGCTGGCGATCTCGATCCCCATTACGCTGGGCTCCGTTGGCCTGCAGATCATCACGACCGTGGACGCGGCGGTCTTTATGGCCCAGCTGAAGGGCCCCGCCGGTCTTGCCGACCAGGCGGACGGACTCAAGGGCATCTACAACTTCGCCCAGACGGTCTATAATATGCCCTGCGCCTTTATCACGCCGCTTGCCATCTCCACCATCCCCGCGCTGACCGAACAGCTCACGCTGAACCAGCGCCGCCGGGCGAACACCATCGCCGAATCCGGGACCCGGGTCATGGCGCTGATCGCCATGCCCTGCTCTGTGGGGCTTGCGGTGCTTTCGGAGCCCATCATGCAGCTGCTGGGCCGCTACCCCGATCCTGCCGACGTGGCGATCGCCTCCACCCTCATGCGGATCCTGGCCGCCTGCGTGTTCTTCAACTCCTTCGTTTTGCTGATGAACGCCATCCTGCAGGCCCACGGCTTCGTCGTCCTGCCGGTGATCAATATGCTTGTGGGCGGCGTGGCCAAGGTGATCATCACCTACGTTCTGGTTCGCAACCCGGAGATCAACATCATCGGCGTGCCCATCAGCACCGTTGCCTGCTATGCCCTGATCGCCCTGCTGGATCTGATCGTCATCCGGCGGGAGCTGAAGGATCCGCCGAAGCTGCTGCGGATCGTGGGCAAGCCTGCTCTGGCTGCGGTGGCCATGGGCGGCGTGGCCTTCCTGCTCAACAGTCTGTCCCTGCGGCTGGGGCTGCCGCTGGTGCTGCGGACCGGTTTCTCCATCCTCGGCGCGGGCGTGATCTACGTCGTCCTGGTGGTGCTGATGAAGATCATCACCCCGGATGATTGCAGCCTGATCCCCAAGGGAGAGAAGATCGCAAAGCTGCTGCGGATCCGCTAAGGCGGAGATCCGGGGCAGGAAACAGAAAAAACTTGAAAATTCTTAGAAAAAACATAGTTTTTTTTGAATTTATACTTGCGAAATCTCACAAAATATGATAGATTTTACCAAGTGAGCCAAACAAGGGGAACCGGGCGGCTCGGCTGCCCTGCAACGCGCAGCCCGGCGTTCGACCACGCCGACGGAGCCCCGTCCGCCTGCCCCGCGCAGCCCTTCCTCAGAAGGCCGCGGCGGAGCGGGAGCAGAAAACTATTCTATTGAAGAAAGAGGATTTATCCATGAACAAGACCGAACTCGTGGCAGCCATTGCTGCAAAGACCGAACTGTCCAAGAAGAACGCTGAGAAGGCGCTTGCCGCCGTGCTCGATACCGTGGCCGAGACCCTCGCCGCCGGCGAGAAGGTTCAGCTGGTGGGCTTTGGCACCTTTGAGACCAGAGACCGCGAAGCCCGCACCGCCAAGAACCCCCGCACCGGTGAGACCGTGACCGTTCCCGCCTCCCGCACCCCGGCGTTCAAGGCCGGCCAGGCGCTGAAGAACAAGGTCGCCAAGTAATCGCATTGCATCTCGGCCGCAGCCCGAAGGGGCTGCGGCTTTTCTATGCTTCCCGAAGGGACTGCGGGTTTTTCGCTGCAGCTCCCATGTGCAAAACGCACAAGTTTTCATGGGGAAATTCTCTGCTCCCCCGCCGCGAACCGAGCGCAAAACGCTTGTCCGCGTCGGAAAAATGTGCTATAATGATACGACTGAAAATGTCCGCTTCGGACTTTCAGAAAAAACAAAAAAGGAGATCGTTTTATGAAGACAAACGTTTCCAAGCGAATCGTTGCGCTTCTGCTGACGCTGGCCATGGTGCTGTCTCTGGTGCCCGTGGTCTTCGCCGGGGAAGTGCGGGACGTTGAGCAGGATCTTGTCGGTAAGACCGTGATTCTGCACACCAACGACACCCATGGCGCGCTCATGGGCTTCGCGCAGGTGGCCAAGGTCAGGGCCGACTACGAAGCCAGGGGCGCAAACGTGATCCTGGTGGACGCCGGCGACTTCAGCCAGGGCACCACCTACGTTTCCACCAACAAGGGCGCCGCCGCCGCTCAGATTATGATGAAGGCGGGCTACGACGTCGTCACCCTTGGCAACCACGAGTTTGACTTTGGCTATGAACAGCTCAGGCAGAACCTCGGGGAGTATTTCTGTACTGTCTGCGCAAACGTATACAAAAAGGGGACAGACGAACTTGCGTTTGCCCCGTATACGATGATTAATCTGTGCCTGTCCGATGTCCCGTCGGGCAGTTGGCTCAGGATCGGTTTCTTTGGCATGGAGACCCCCGAGACACAGACCAAGGTCAACCCCGGTCTGATTACGGAGCTCGAATTCGGCACCAACGAGAACGGCAAATTCCTCTCCGGCGCACAGGATGCCATTGCCGGGCTGAAGAATGCCGGTGCTGACATTATCATCGGCCTGGTCCACCTGGGCGTGGACGACGAGTCAGAGCCCTACCGCTCCGTGGACCTGTACAACGAGGTCAAGGACGATGTGGACTTCCTCATCGACGGCCACTCCCACACCGTCATGACGGAGGGCCCCAATGGGGAGCCTATCCAGTCCACCGGCACCAAGGCCAGCAAGACGGCCTTCATGAACGTGGGCTGCATCATCATCGACAATGCCACCAAGACCATCGAGGACAACTATCTGATCCCCCTGGGCGAGGACGCACCGGTTGACGAGACCGTTGCCGCCGCGGCACAGGAGATCATGGACGCGGTGGACGCCGAGTACGGCGCCGTCTTCGCCAAATCCGAGGTGGAGCTCAACGGCGACAAGGCGCCCGGCAACCGCAACATGGAAACCAATCTCGGCGACCTGATCACCGACTCCATGCGCTGGGGAGTGCTCAAGGATATGGACGCCGAGACCCTCGGCGTGCCCGAGGAGAACGTGGTGGCCATCACCAACGGCGGCGGCATCCGCGCCTGGATCCACGCCGGCAACGTCACCATGAACGACGTGAACACCGTCCTGCCCTTCGGCAACACTGTGGCGGTCGTCTACGTCAAGGGCAGCGAGCTGCTGGAGGCCCTGGAGGCTTCTACCTACTCCACCCCCGGTGCTGTGGGCGGCTTCCCCCAGGTCAGCGGCATGAAGTACGAGATCAATACCCGCGTTCCCTTCGACAAGGGCGAGCAGTATCCCGATTCCACCTACTACAAGCCCGCTTCCATCCAGCGTGTCACCATCCAGGAGATCAACGGCAAGGCCTTCGATGAGAACGCCACCTACGCCGTTGTCACCAATAACTTCTGCTCCGCCGGCGGCGACACCTACTATGCCTTCAAGGCCGCTTCCAGCCAGTTCGACACCGGCATCCCCATGGACGAGATGCTGATGGACTACATCGGCACCGAGCTGGGCGGCGTCATCGGCGAGACCTACGCCGAGCCCCAGGGCCGGATCACCCAGCCCTTCCTCTTCGACGACGTGAAGGATCCCACCGTGTGGTATTTCAAGCACGTCTACTGGGCCCTTGAGAACGGCATCACCTCCGGCACCACTGCCACCACCTTCTCTCCCGACGCGGGCTGCACCCGTGCCCAGGTTGCCACCTTCCTCTACGCCGCGGCAGGCAAGCCCGAGTTCCAGATGCCCACCGAGACGTTTACCGACGTCAACGAGGGCGACTGGTACTACAAGCCCGTGATGTGGGCCCTCTCCCAGGGCATCACCTCCGGCATGGGCGACGGCACCTTCGGCGCCAACTCGACCTGCACCCGCGCCCAGATCGCGACCTTCCTCTACGCCGCGGCCGGCAAGCCCGCGTTTGAGATGCCCACTGAAACCTTTACCGACGTCAACGAGGGCGATTGGTACTACAAGGCCGTCATGTGGGCCCGCGCCAACGAGATCACCGCCGGCATGGGCGACGGCACCTTCGGCGCCAACTCGACCTGCACCCGCGCCCAGATCGTGACCTTCCTCCATGCGTATGTGGATCTGATGGACGAAGAGCCTGTCACCGGCCCCACCTCCTTCGAGTTCCTGGTCACCTCTGACCTCCACGGCCAGATCTACGCCACCGACTACACCCTGCCCTATGACAAGTCCGGCACCTACAAGCGCGGCCTGACCCGCGTTTCCTCCTACATCAAGGAGCAGAGAGCCATCTACGGCGATAATCTCTACACCGTGGATATGGGCGACACCTTCCAGGGCGCGCCTCTGACCTACTACTACGCCTTCAACAGGCCCGAGGCAAAGGATCCCGCGATCCTGGCCTTCCGTACCATTGGCTACGATATGTGGCTGGTGGGCAACCATGAGTTCAACTACGGTCTGGAGATCCTGAACCGTCAGATGGACTATGCCGTTTCCCCCAGCACCTCCACCGAAAAGCAGCTGACCATGTGCATGGCCAACTACCTCAAGGCCGAGACCAACAACGACGAGACCAAGGACTGGGCCTGCTGGAGAGACAACGAGCCCTACGTCATCAAGGACTTCGGCGGCTACAAGGTCGCCATTATCGGCTTCGGCAACCCCAATATCCCCAAGTGGGATGTCCCCGCCAACTGGGAGGGAATCTACTTTGCCGACATCATCGAGACCTATCAGCACTATGAGGCTGAGATGCTCGAAAAGGCTGACATGATCGTCGTCGTGGCCCACAGCGGCATCGGCTCTGACGAGGGCTCCGACTTCATGGCCCGCCTGATCAACCAGACCAACACCATCGCCTTCGCGTTCTCCGGCCATGAGCACGGCAATAAGGTCACCATGATCCAGAACTCCGACGGCAAGGATATCCCCGTTCTGCAGCCCTACACCAAGGCCCGGGCCATTGCCCAGGTCAAGGTGGTCGTGGACGGCGAGAATGTTACCGTGACTCCGTCCATCGAGAACATGGAGGGCTATACGCTGGACGAAAGTTTGGCCACCCTGCTCCAGCCCTACGAGACCGATACCTGGGAGAATTATATGCTCCAGCCCATCGGCAAGGCCCTGGGCGACTACCCCGCCGCCAACCTGGGCACCGCCCCCTCCGCCTTTATGGATCTGATCAACACGGTGCAGATCTGGGGTGCCTATGACCGCACCGGCGAGAACACCCCCGATAAGACCGAGGACGACATTCCCGCTATGCTGTCCATCTCCGCACCTCTGACCGCCGGCGACAAGGCCAACCTGATCCCCGCGGGCGATATCTACCTGGGCGATATGTTCGGCCTCTACCGCTTCGAGAACTGGTTCTACCAGATCACCATGAGCGGCGAAGAGGTCAAGGAGTGGCTCGAGTTCGCCGCCACCAAGATCAAGCTGGACGGCGATGGCAAGCCCTACGTCACCAGCGGCGACCTGACCTACTATGATATCATCATGGGCGAAGGCTTCCACTATGACATCGACGTGTCCAGAGAAGAGGACGACCGCGTGGTGAACATGACCTACAACGGTCAGCCGGTCAAATCCGATCAGGTGTTCACCGTGGTCATCAACAACTACCGCTTCAACGGCGGCGGCAACTATGTGAAGTGGCTCAACAATCACAACTGCGACTTTGTAGCCAACGATCCCGACCGTATCATCTACTCCACCCAGTTCGACATGATCCAGGGCGAGGATGAGGGCCAGGCCCGCGCACTGCTGGTCAGCTACATCAAGGATCAGACCGCCAAAAACGGCGGCATTACGCCCTTCATCAACTCTGACTGGACTGTGCAGAATGGCATTGAGCCCTCGACGCCTCATTACGTCAAGGTAACGGATGCCTCCACGCTGAAGGCAGGCGACACGATCATTTTCGTCAGCGAGACGAACAATGTTGCCTGCGCGGCGATGGGAGTCCAGAAGTATTTTACCACTGCGGCGACCGTCGTTGAGGACGGAAAGCTCTTTGCAGATGACGCGATCCAGATCACCCTCGGCGGAGAGGCCGGTGCGTGGACGATGACCACCTCTGAGGGCGTGATCGGCGCGACTGCGGCCAAGAGCCTGAATCACACCGGCAGCGGCACGACTACCTGGACGATCGTGATCGACGCCGACGGCAACGCAACGGCGACCGTCGGAGAGTATGGCCGGATCCTGTATAACGTGAACAGCCCGAGATTCATGAACTACACCTCCGCCGCCACCGCATCTATGGTTCTTCCGCAGATCTACAAGTATGTCGCGGGCTGAGCCAACGCATAACCAAGGGGCCTCTGTCAACCGACAGAGGCCCCTTTTTTGCGCACTACTCCACGATCGCCGCCAGCACCCGCAGCCAGATCTGTCCGAAACTGAGCCGGGGGACGGCCTCCGGGACGGTGAGGGGAAGCTCGGCCAGCACCTCCTTCCCGGCCAGAAGCCGAAGGGTCCCCAGCACCTGCCCCTGTTCCACCGGGGCCTCGCAGTTCTCCGCCAGCTCCACCTCCCGGGTCACGGCCGCGGCCTTTGCCTTCTCCAACAGGATCGGGCCGCAGTCTGCCGGGAGGGGCGTGACCGTGTCCCGGGTGCCCAGGATCACCGGCACAGCCGTGGGCGTGAAGCCCTCCGTGGGATCCACCAGGGCGTAGTTGGCAAAGCCCCAATTCAGCAGGGCCTTTGCGTCCTCAAAGCGGTGGGAGGAGGAATCAGCCCCCAGGATCACCGCGATCAGCTCGATCCCGTTCCGCTTGGCGGAGGCGGAGAGACAGTGCCCGGCCCGGGAGGTGTAGCCGGTCTTGAGACCGGTGGTGCCCTCGTAGAAGCGCACCAGCTTGTTGGTGTTGGACAGGCCGAAGGCTCCGTCCCGCACCGTGTCCATCCAGATCGTGGTGTAGCGGCGGATGGCGTCGTGCCGCAGCAGCTCCCGGGACATGATCGCAATGTCCCGGGCAGTGGTCAGGTGCTCCTTGGCCTCGGGCTCGTCGTCCAGCCCCGTGCAGTTGACGAAATGGGTGTTGTTCATCCCCAGCTCTGCCGCCCGGAGGTTCATCTTTGCCGTGAAGGCCGCCTCGCTGCCGGCCACGTGCTCCGCCAGGGCAGTGGCGCAGTCGTTGGCGGAGCTGACCACCACGGATTTCAGCATCTCGTCCATAGAGAGCTGCTCCCCCTCCTCCAGATAGATCTGGCTGCCGCCCTTGCCCGCAGCGGCCGCGGAGGCAGTCACCCGGTCGTTCCAGCCGATCTGCCCCGCGTCCAGGGCCTCCATCACCAGCAGCAGGGTCATCACCTTGGTGACGCTGGCGGGCTCCCGCCGATCGTCGGCGTTTTTCTCAAACAATACCGTCCCTGTGGCCGCATCCATCAGAATGGCCGAGGGCGCATGGACCTCCACCGGCGCCTCCGCTGCGGCCTCCACCGCGTCCTCCGCCGGGGTCTCGGCTGCCGCTTCTGCCGGGGCCTCGGCTGCAGCCCGCGGGAGCAGGCCCAACAGCATTCCCGCAAGCAGGATCATACAAAGCATTTTTCGCATATTTGTCCCTCCCGGATCTGTTTGTACAGCATACGTGTCCGGCGCGGAAATATGCACGGCGCTTTGTTGACAAAAATGTGGGGACTTGTTATAATGTCCTCTGCAAAGTCGGGCGTGCCCAGCACTTAATCAGGAAGCAGGTCGAAAACCTGCGCCAGACCGTGGCCGTAGATGGCATTTTTGACCGGACTGACCGCTTGCCGCAAAGCGGGAACAGACCATTGGGATTACAGACAGTTTTTCGTAGCGGCGCACACCGGTGCGCCACGGCAATCGGCGCACACCGGTGCGCCACGGAAAGCTGTCTCACCCCGAGAAGGTCCGTCCGTTCCGCCATGAGCCGGAAGACTGACCCAACGCAATGTCGCCGCCGCGAGCTCCGGGGCGGTCCGCCGGGGCCGATGCCTGCATCGGTACCGGTTGATGACCGCAGGGAGGGCGTTTGCGTCTCCCCAAAGACGGCAGAGCCTTTGCAGTCAAAAAACAAAAAAAGGAGAAAACGCACATGAAACACACCCGCAGATCCCTTCTGTGCCTGCTCCTGGTTCTGCTGCTTGCGGCGGCAGCGCTGACCGGATGCACACAAAACGAGAAAACCACCGAGGCCCCCAAGACCCCGGCCCAGACCCAGGCCCAGACCGAGGCCCCCAAGACCGAGGCGCCGGCCCCCGACACCACCGCTGCAGCCCAACCCGCAGAGGGCGAGAAGCAGGAGCTGGGCGAGGGCAGCAAGCTCTTCTACTTTGACGTGACCTTCTCCAACGGGGAGACCAGCTCCTACGCCATCCACACCGACGCCGCCACCGTGGGCGAGGCGCTGGTGGGCCTGGATCTGATCGCCGGCGACGAGAGCGAGTACGGCCTCTACGTCAAGACCGTCGGGGAGGAGACCCTGGACTACGACGCCAACGGTATGTACTGGGCCTTCTATGAGAACGGCGAGTACGCCATGACCGGCGTGGATTCTACTGCCATCACCGAGGGCACCACCTACGCCTTCGTCGCCACCAAGGGCTGATGGAGGCCGAGACCGGGCTTGACGCACGGCACGCGATCCTGTTTTCCATGCTGGGGGGACTGATGTTCCTCTCCAAGCAGGCGCTGGAGTTTCTGCCCAACGTGGAGCTGGTCAGCACCCTCACCATGGTCTACACTCTGGTCTATCGGAAGTGGGCCTTGATCCCCGTCTTCCTGTTTATCGGGCTGGAGGGAACCCTCTGGGGCTTCAGCACCTGGTGGATCCCCTACCTCTACCTCTGGCCGATCCTCTGGGGCGTCACCATGCTGCTGCCCAGGCAGCTTCCGGCCCGGTGGGGCGTCCCGGTGTATGCCGTGGCCTGCGCCCTGTTCGGCCTGGCCTACGGGACCCTGTACGCACCCTTTCAGTGCTACGCCTTCCTGCAGGGGGATTGGAAGAGGACCCTGACCTGGATCGCCGCGGGCTTTCCCTGGGACGCGATCCATGCCGCAGGGAACCTGGCCCTGGGGACGCTGATCGTCCCCCTGAGCACCCTCCTGCGGATCCTGGAGAACCGCACGCAGCCATAAAAGACAGCCTGCAGCATCCAAACGCTGCAGGCTGTTTTTCTGCTTGACAAAAGGCCCTCCCTGCTATAAAATAACAAGTGTTATTTTATAGCAGGGAGGGAAATCTATGGCCGCCCAGGTTCGAATCACGGAGACCGCCATCCGGGAGACCGCGCTGCGCCTGGTCCGGGAGCAGGGGCCCCAGGCGCTGAACGCCAGGGCGCTGGCCGCCGCCCTGGGCTGCTCCACCCAGCCTATCTTCAAGAATTATCCCTCCATGGAGGCCCTGCGGCAGGCCGTGGTGGAGGAGGCCCTGGCGGTCTACCACCGCTTTGTGGAGGACGCCGTGGCAAGCTCCTCCTACCCGCCCTATAAGGCCCGGGGTATGGCCTATATCGGCTTCGCCCGGGCGGAGCCCACCCTGTTCCGCCTGCTCTTTATGCGAAGCCGGATCGGAGAGACGGCCAGCCCGGAGGATCCGGATTGGCCCGCAGATACGGCCCGGGCCGGGAGCACCACGGGGCTTTCGGGGCAGGCGGCGGCGCTGTTTCACCTGGAAATGTGGGCCGTGGTCCACGGCATCGCCGTGATGCTGGCCACGGGCTATCTGAACCTGGAGGAGGAGGTCGTCAGCCGTATGCTGACGGACGCCTTCCAAGGCATCAAAGCAAGATGGGAGGAAGAATCATGAATGCCATTGAGATCGAAGGCCTTACCAAACGCTACGGAGCGCTGACCGCGGTGAACGGCCTGCGGCTGACGGTGCGGCAGGGAGAGCTGTTTGCCCTGCTGGGCGTCAACGGCGCGGGCAAGACCACCACCATTAAGATGCTCTCCTGCCTCACCCGCCCCGATGGGGGCGACGCCCTGCTGCTGGGCAAGAGCATCACAAGGGAGCCGGAGGAGGTAAAGAAGCTGCTGGCCGTTTCGCCCCAGGAGACCGCCGTGGCCCCCAAGCTCACCGTGCGGGAGAATCTGGAGCTGATGGCCGGGATCTCCGGCGCGGACAAGGCGGAGACCAAGCGGCGGATCGAGGCCCTCTCCGGTCAGCTTGGCCTGCAGGAGGTGCTGACCCGTCCGGCGGGGAAGCTTTCCGGCGGCTGGCAGCGGCGGCTGAGCATCGCCATGGCTCTGATCCTGGAGCCGAAGATCCTCTTCCTGGACGAGCCCACCCTGGGCCTGGACGTGCTGGCCCGCTCCGCCCTCTGGGAAGTGATCCGGAGCCTCAAGGGGAATATGACCATTATCCTTACCACCCACTACATGGAGGAGGCCGAGGAGCTCTCCGACCGGATCGGCGTCATGGGCGCCGGCCATCTGCTGCAGGTGGGCACCGCGGCGGAGCTGGAGGCGGCCACCGGCACCGATTCTCTGGAAAAGGCCTTTATCGCTCTGGCAAAGGAGGCGGCGAAATGAAACGTGCATTGCTGTTGGCAAAGCGAAACGCCAAGGAGATCCTGCGGGATCCGCTGAACCTCTGCTTCGGCCTGGGCTTTCCTCTGGTGCTGCTGGGCCTGCTGACGGCCATTCAGGCCAATGTCCCCAAGGAACTGTTCCCGCTGGATCAGCTGACCCCGGGCATTGCGGTCTTCGGCCTGTCCTTTATGAGCCTGTTTTCCGCCACGCTGATCTCCCGGGATCGCAGCTCCGCCCTGCTGCTCCGGCTCTATACCACGCCCCTGCGGCCCCTGGACTATATCCTGGGCTACGCGCTGCCCATGGTGCCTATTGCCCTGGCGCAGTCCGCCATCACCCTGCTTTTCGGCGTGATTTTGGGCCTGCCCTGGACGCCGCGGCTTCTGCTCTGCCTGCTGACGACGGTTCCGGTGGGCTGGATCTTTATCGGAACCGGCCTGCTCTGCGGCAGCCTGCTGACGGATAAGCAGGTGGGCGGCATCTGCGGCGCGCTGCTCACCAACCTCACCGGCTGGTTCGCCGGGATCTGGTTCGATGTGGAGCTGGTGGGGGGCTTCTTCAAAACCGTTTCCAACATCCTGCCCTTCTACCACGGGGTAGAGCTGGGCCGGGCGGCCTACGCCGGCACCCTGAGTAGCGCTCTGTCCCACCTCTGGGTGGTCCTGGCCTGGGCCCTGGGTCTGCTGTCCGTGGCCGTGTGGGCCTTCCTGCACCAGATGCGGAAGAACTGAAAAAGAACGGAATCCTTTCACCCGTAGGGGCCGATGACCACATCGGCCCCTATTTTTTTAAAATAGTGCTTGACAAATGACCAAAATTGTATTATAACAATAACACAGTAAAACAATAATACAACCACACAATAAGAACAGGAGGCGACGCCATGCGGTGGGAATTTCACAACGAGTCTCCGATCTACGCCCAGGTGATGGAGCGGGTAGAGCGGATGATCGTATCCGGCGCGCTGCCGCCGGGGGAACGGCTGCCCTCGGTGCGCGTCTTTGCCCAGGAGGCGGGGGTCAACCCCAACACCATGCAGAAGGCGCTGACGGAGCTGGAGCGGGGCGGGCTGATCTACAGCCAGCGGACCTCCGGCCACTTCGTCACCGAAGACCAGGCCGTGATCGCCCGGGCCCGGGAGGCCCTGGCGGAAATGCAGACAGAGCGCTTTCTGCAAAGTATGCAGGAGCTTGGATTTACCTCAGCGGAGACCGCAGAGCTGCTTCATCGGAAGCTGGAACACAAAGAGGAGGAATGATTAATGCCGATTTTTACCTGTGAGAATCTGACCAAGCGGTACGGAACCGTCCTGGCCCTGGATCACATCAATCTAAACATCGAGCCGGGCCGTATCGTGGGCCTGCTGGGGCCCAACGGCAGCGGCAAGTCCACCATGATCAAGCTGGCCAACGGCCTGCTGACCCCCACCGAGGGACGGATCCTGATCGACGGCAAGGCCCCCGGCGTGGAGACCAAGGCCATCGTCTCCTATCTGCCGGAGCGCACCTATCTGGCCAACTGGATGAGCGTGCGGCAGATCCTGGACTACTTCCAGGACTTCTACGCCGACTTTGACCGGGAGCGGGCCGTGAAAATGCTGGAGCATTTGAATATTGCGGAGACCCAGCGGATCAAGCAAATGTCCAAGGGCACCCGGGAGAAGGTGCAGCTGATCCTGGTGATGAGCCGTCGGGCGAAGCTCTACCTGCTGGATGAGCCCATCGGCGGCGTGGACCCGGCTGCCCGGGACTACATTCTCAACACCATCATCGGCAACTACGACCCCAGCGCTGCCGTCATCATCTCCACCCACCTGATCGCGGACGTGGAGCAGCTTTTGGACGAGGTCGTATTCATCAACGGCGGCCACATCATCCGTCATACCCCCGTGGACGAAATCCGCGAGCAGATGGGTATGTCGGTGGACGCCCTGTTCAGGGAGGAATTCAAATGTTTCTGAAATTGGTAAAGCACGAATCTCACGCCGCGGCCCGGGCCATGCTGCCCCTGCTGCTGGGCCTGCTGGCCATGTCCCTGCTGGCCCGGGGCTCCATCTGGCTGGTGGATACCGTGGATTCTCCGGTCACCAACGTCATCGCCGTCTTCCTGATCGGGACCTTCTTCCTGAGCTGCGCCGCGATGGTGGTCACCACTATGATCCTGATGATGGTCCGCTTCGCGAAGTCCGTCCACAGCGACGAGGGCTATCTGACTCACACCCTGCCCGTCAACGTCAGCACCATCCTGCTGAGCCACCTGCTGGTGAGCTTCGTGGCGGTGCTGCTGTCCTTCGGTGCGGTTTACCTGGGCGTTCGCATTGCCACCCTGGGGGTGAATTCATACAAGGCCATGGGCCTCAACCTCAGTGCGATCCTCAACCAGGTGGGGATTGACACCGGCTCCATGCTGCTTCGCCTGGGCTGCATCCTCGGCATGGGGATCCTGGTGACGATCCTGATGATCTCTGCGGCCATTTCCATCGGCCACAGCTTCGCCACCGGCAAGACCGGCAAGAGCGTCCTGTTCTTCTTCGTCCTGTACTTCGCCCAGCAGCTGATCAGCTCCGTCGTCATGGTGGCCGTCATTGCCGCCGAGTATTCCACAACGGGCTCCCTTGCCATGGAGATGGACGCGGTAAACACCATCCCCTCCACCATGCTCTGGTTTTCCATGGCCCAGCTCACATTCTTCGGCGGGGTCTACTACTTCCTGACCTGGTTCATGACCAAGAAGCACCTGAATTTGGCATAATAAAATAGCAGCGAGGATGCGGTTCACATCCTCGCTGTTTTTTATCCCCGCAGAAAGCGCTGCAAGCGCCCCAGAGCGTCCTCCACGGTGGCGCGGGGACAGGCCACGTTCAGCCGGAAGAAGCCCTCGCCGGCCTTGCCGTAGGCGGTGCCGGGGGTGACCCAGAGGCCCGTCTCGGCCCGAAGCCGGTGGGTGAAGTCCTGCACGTTCTCCGTCAGAGCGGACACGTCCACCCAGAGCAGGTAGGTGGCCTGGCTGACGGTCAGCTTGACCCCGGGCAGCTCCCGATCTGCAAAGTCCTTCACCAGCGCCTTGTTTGCCCAGATGTAGTCCCGGGCCGCATCCAGCCAAGGCCCGCCTTGCGTGAAGGCCGCGATGGCGGCAGGGGCGGCGAAGCTGTTGGGCTCCGCTACCTCGTCGGTGTTCAGGGCCCGCCAGGCCTTGTGCCGCAGCACCGGGTCCGCCGCGTAGACGGCGGAGCTGTGCATCCCGGCCAGGTTGAAGGTCTTGGTGGGGGCGATGCAGGTGATAGAAACGGCCCGGCAGACCTCGTCCACGGCGGCGAAGGGCTGATAGCTCAGGCCGGGGGCGGTGAGATCGCAGTGGATCTCATCGGAGATCACCGTAACGTGGTGCTTTTGGCACAGGGCGCCGATCCGGGCCAGCTCCGCCCGGGTCCAGATCCGTCCCACAGGGTTGTGGGGGTTGCAGAGGATCATCAGCGTGGTCTGGGGATCCGCCAGCTTGGCTTCCAGATCTGCAAAGTCGATGGCCCAGCCCTCGCCCTCCCGGATCAGCGGGCTTTCCAGCACCCGGGCCCCGTTGTTCACAATGGAGTTGAAGAAGATGTTGTACACCGGGGTCTGGATCAGCACGTTTTCGTTGGGGGTGGTGAGCTTCCGCACCAGGGAGGAAATGGAGGCCACCACGCCGGTGGAGAAGATCAGATTTTCCCGCTCCATGGTCAGCCCGTGGCGCTCCCGCCACCAGCCCATGTAGGCCTCGTACCAATCCGGGCCCATGTCGTCGTAGCCGAAGATGCCGTGATCCAGCCGCTTTTGTAGGGCGGCCCGGATCTCCGGGGCGGCCTCGAAATCCATGTCCGCGATCCACATGGGCAGCTCATCGGGACCGCAGTCCCACTTATAGCACAGACTTCCCCGCCGGGAGGGAGGATTGTCAAAGTTGTAGCGTTGCATCATGGCCTCCTTGTCAGTTGAAAGTTGAAAGTGAAAAGTTGAAAATGAATGTGTTTTTCAAATTGCAATTTGAAAAACTCTGAAAACTTTCAATTCTCAATTTTCAATTCAAGTCAGCGTCTCCACTCCGGGTGCTCGAAGCTTTCGGCAATGTCCTTGCAGACGATCCGGGTCTTGCCGGGATCGATGAAGTCCTTCTCCATAATCAGCTCCCCGATGGCGGGGGCGCTGATGGTGCCGGAGCTGGGGTTGAGCACGCTGTCGATCCTGGAGCTGATCTCCGCCTCCACGCTGGAATACTCAAAGGCCAGGGTGGTGTGGATCAGCTTGCAGTTGACCATTTTCAGATTCTCGATGTAGCACATTCCCTGCAGGCTCTCAATGGTGCAGTTCACCAGGGTCAGATTCTTGGCGTTCCAGCCCAGGTACTCCCCGGAGATAAAGGAGTCGTAGACCGTGACGTTCTCCGTGTTCCAGAAGGCGTCCTTGGTCAGCATCCGGGAGTTGCGGATCACCACGTTCTTGGCCCCGTCAAAGGAGTAGTTGCCGTCCAGGGTCAGCCCGTCGATCTCCAGGTTCTCGCTGTTCATGCAGAAGTAGGGAGCCCCGGCGGCGCTGACGTTCTTCATCTTCACGTTTTTGCAGGCCCAGATGGTCTCGGTGGGGTTGGTGAAGGCCACGTCCTCCAGGGTGAGGCCGTTGCAGCGGCGGAAGTTCTTGGGGGCCTGGATCACAGCGTTTTTGACCCGGATGTTGTCGGTGTACCAGACGCCGGCCCGGGCCATCTCAAACCAGGTGCAGCCCTCCACGTCCACGTTCTTGCAGTACCACAGGGGGTACTTCCAGCGGAACAGGTCGCCCCGCAGCTCCAGATCGTGACATTCCTTCAGGGGAGATTCGCCCGCGTCAAAGACGGAGTCCACCACCCGCAGATCGTGCTCGCCGAACAGGGCGCGCTCGCCGGTAAAAAAGCCTTGCTTCAGTTCTTTCATCTCTGGTTCCTCCTGTTTATTTGTGGGGAAAGATCAATCGTCGTCATCTTCCTGGTTCTCGAACTTCTCCGCGATCTGGGCCAGATAGTCCCGGATGGGCAGATTCTGGGGGCATACGCCCTCGCAGGCGCCGCAGCCCAGGCAGTCGGAGGCCTTTCCGTGCTCCGCAGTCAGCACGGTGCGGTAGTAGCGATCCTGGTTCCAGTCGTGCTTTTCGCTGCGGAAGTCCAGGGTGTGGAACAGATCGGGGATCAGGATCCCCATGGGGCAGCCGTCCACGCAGTAACGGCAGCCGGTGCAGCCGATGAGTTTCATGCTGCGTAAATGGCCGCGGATCTTGTCCACAGCGGCAGCCTCGGCCCGGTTCAGCGGCTGGGGCTCCACCATAAAGCTGAGGTTTTCCTCCATCTGCTGGATGCTGCTCATGCCGGAGAGCACCATGAACACCTGCTCCGGCCCGGCGGCGTAGCGCAGGGCCAGCTCCGCGGGGGACTTGCCCAGCTCCCGGCAGAAGGCCATGCATTCCTCGGGCAGATTCGTCAGCGTGCCGCCCTTGATGGGCTCCATGATGATGACGGGCTTGCCGTGCTTCACACAGGTCTCGTAGACCCGGCGGGAATCCACGGCCAGGTCGCCGTCGTCCAGGTAGTTGAATTGGATCTGCACCGCCTCGACCTGGGGGTAGGTGTTGAGGATCTTGTCCAGGACCTCCGCCGTGTCGTGGAAGGAAAGACCCACATGGCGGATCTTGCCCTCGGCCTTGAGCTGGAAGGCGGTCTCATAGGCCCGGCAGGCCTTGAACTGCTCAAAGTTGCGGGCGTTTTGGGCGTGCATCAGATAGAAGTCGAAGTAATCCACGCCGCAGGCTGCAAGCTGGCTCTCAAAGAGGGGGCGGATCTCCGCCTCGGTGGTGAAATAGGAGCCGGTGAGCTTGTCCGTCAGCAGATAGCGGTCGCGGGGATAGCGGGAGCTGAGACAGGCCTTGAGGGTGGTCTCGCTGAGCCCGCTGTGATAGCCGTGGGCGGTGTCAAAGTAGTTCAGACCGGAGGCCAGAAACGCGTCCACCATCCGGCAGACCTGCTCCTGGTCGATCTCCTCGCCAAGCTTGGGGAAACGCATACAGCCGAAGCCGAATTTGCCATGGATCTCCGGGAAAAACGGGTTGTTCATGGGGCAATCTCCTTTCGTAGCGCATGATTTGTCCGAAAATAAGCCTCTGCCTGGGCCTGGTTTTTGTATATCTCCTCTTTCAGTGCGTCCACGGAGGGAAACTTGATCTCGTCCCGCAGACGGTGATAGAAATCCACTGTCAGCTCCCGGCCGTAGAGCTCCCCCGCAAAGCCGGAGAGCCAGGTCTCTACGGTGCGCTGTCTGCCGCCTACCGTGGGGTTGGTTCCCACGTTGCAGACGCCCACGTATTTTTTCCGCTCTGTAGGGACAAGCATTGCTTGTCCGCTCCCGCCCTGCACCGGCACATACCCAATCACCGCGTAGACCCCATCCTTGGGCAGGACAAGCTCGGGATCGGGCAGCAGATTGGCCGTGGGGAAGCCCAGGGTGTGCCCCAGGTGCTTTCCGGGCCGCACGGTGCCGGAGAGGGTGTGGGGGTGGCCGTAGAAGCGGGCGGCGGTCTCCACGTCCCCGGCCTCGATCAGCGTTTTCAGATGGGTGGCGGAGACGGTGATCCCGTCGATGACGCGCTTTTCCGCCACGTGGCAGCCCAGGCCGCGGGCGCGGCACCATTCCTGCAGCAGGGCGGGAGTCCCCTGGCCCAGGTAGCCGAAGCGGTAGTCCCAGCCGCAGACCAGATGGGCGGCCCCGTAGTCCCGCACCAGACCCTCCAGGAAATCGTCCCAGCGGCGGTGCATGAATTCCTCGGTAAAGGGCAGCACCACGACCCCGTCCAGGCCGTAGAGGCTCTGCATGAGCCGGACCCGGTCGGCCACGGCGGTCAGCAGCCGCCCGTCCTTGCCGGGGCTCCGGTCAAAGGTCAAGGCAAGAGAGCGGCAGCCCTTTTCCGCGGCCAGGGCCGCCGTCTGGGACAGCAGATCCCCGTGGCCCAGGTGGACACCGTCAAAAAAGCCGAGCGCGATAACAGATTGCATAACTCGTCCTCAATGCGTAAGTGTAGCGCAGGCAATCTGCCTGCCTTTCGTTCAAACCTCAAAAAAGCTCTTGATCGTGCTGAGCTCTCCCCGGCTTACGGCGCAGAGGGCCAGGAAGTCCCCACCGGGGCCGTAGACCCGGTATTCCCCGTCGGCCAGCTTGCCGGTGCGGAGGCTGGCGCCGTTGCGGAGCTTTTTCTCCCCCGCCTCGTTGATGGTGCAGCGGGGCCGGTCGGCAAAGAGACTGTCAATGGGCAGCAGGAAGCGTTCCGGGTCCGGATCCGCCAGGATCTCGTCCAGGGGGTGGGCCTGCCGGATGCCGTAGCGCCCCGCCCGGGTCCGCCGCAGGGCCGCCATGCAGCCCCCGCAGCCCAGGGCCGCGCCGATGTCGTGGCACAGGGTGCGAACGTAGGTACCCTTGGAGCAGTGGACGCGCAGGGCGAATTGAGAATTGAGAATTGAGAATTGAGCGTTATCCCGATCAAGGAGCGTCAACTCAAAAATATGAACCTCCCGCGGCTCCCGTTCCACCTCCTGGCCCTTCCGGGCCAGGGCGTAGAGCTTCTGCCCGTTTACCTTCACGGCGGAGTACATGGGCGGGATCTGCCGGATCTCCCCCCGGAAGCGGGGCAGGACGGCCTCCAGCTGATCTTGCGTTATGTCAACCGGATGCTCCTCCAGCACCCGGCCGGTGCTGTCCTGGGTGTCGGTGACCAGGCCCAGCTGCAGCACGGCCTCATAGACCTTGTCGGCGTGCTCGAAGAAGGGCACGGCCCGGGTGGCCCGGCCCAGGAAGATGGGCAGCACCCCGGTGGCCATGGGATCCAGGGTGCCCCCGTGGCCCACCCGTTTTTCATGATAGACCCCCCGCAGCTTGGCCGCCACGTCCTGAGACGTCCAGCCCGCGGGCTTGTCTACGATCAGTATTCCGTTCGGCATGGAATTCTCCTTGTCAAGGGTAATCGCTGGGAAAACGAAAAACGAAAAAGGCAGAACGAAAAACTGAGGTGTCGCTTCGCGACGGATTTCAAATTGTTTTTCATTTTTCGTTATTTGTTTTTCGTTTACAGCTCTATTTCCTCCCCGATGGCCTTCAGAATGGCCGTTCTGGCGGCTGGAATGCCGCCTTCTACGGAGGCGCCGGCGGCGCCGGGGTGACCGCCTCCGCCCAGCTTGGCGCAGATCGCGGCGGCGTTGAAGGCGGGGCTGCAGCGCAGGGAGATCTTCCCCTTGCCGCCCTCCACCTCCCGAAGCATGACGGCCACATCCACGCCTTCGATGGCGCGGCCGAAGCCGGAAATGTCGTCAATGTCGTCCTCGGTGAGCTGCAGGCGTTCCATCAGCGCCTGGGGAATGGCCGAGACTGCCACCCGGCCCTGGGCGAAGTATTCCATGTGCTCCACCAGCCAGGCCTCCAGGGCCAGGCGCGGGCGGCGCTTGGCCTCAAAGAAGACGCGGTTGATGGGGAAGATCTCCGCTCCGGCGTCCATGCAGGCGGCGGCGCAGCGGAAGGTGTCGGCGGTGACGTTGGTGTAGCGGAAGCAGCCCGTGTCGGTGGAGATGGCCACGTAGAGGGCCTCGCCCATCTCCTTGTCCAGCCGGACGCCCAGCAGGGACAGCAGCTCCAGAATGAGCTCCCCGCAGGCGGCTCTGGTCTCGTCGCTGTGGGTCCGGGCGGCAAAGCCGTCGTTGGTGCCGTGGTGATCCAGGGCCAGCTCCACGGCGGCGTCCTCCATCCCGAAGGGCAGCAGCCCCCGGGAGGCCACGTCGCAGGAGATTACGCAGGCAGTAGGGCGGCCAGACCCCTGGCCGCCGCCTCCCTCGTTTGAACACCCACCGAACGGCGGCCTGAGGTCAGGCCACCCTACAAGGCCGTCCAGATACGGCGCGAATCGGGGCGTAAACTGGGGGTTGGGGTAGAGCCAGGCCGTCTTGCCCAGGGCCCGGAGCCCCCGGCAGAGGGCAGCACAGGAGCCCACCGTGTCCCCATCCGGGCGACGGTGGGAGAGGATCAGATAGTTGTCATGGCCCCGCAGGAACGCGGCGGCCTCCGCCAGGGAAAACTGCACGCTCACTGTTCTTCCTCGCCTTCCAAAGATGTCCCTTCCGCGTCGTTCTCCGCAGGGGCAGACGGTTCTGATATCCCGGAGCTTTCCGACTGCGGAAAGCTCGGGGCGTCGTGGACGCCGCCCCATACAGGGGATTCCTCCTCGTCCTTGGGGATGTCCAGGGTGGAGAGGATGTCCAGGATCCGGGCGCCGTAGGTGATGGAGTGATCCTCCGTCCACACCAGCTCCGGCGTGTAGCGGAGACTCAGCCGGTTGGCCAGCTCATGGCGCAGGTAGCCGCCCGCGGCCTTGAGCCCCTTCATGACTTCCTTGCTCTGTTCTTTGTCATAGACGGAGACGAAGACCTTGGCGTAGCGCAGATCGGATGTGGTGTCCACCCGGGTCACGGAGACCATCGTCTTCTGCACCCGGGGATCCTTCACCGTCCGCAGCAGGTCAGACAGCTCCCGCTGGATCTCCTCGTTGATTCTGCCAATTCGATTTGAGGGCATGGTAAAGCCTCCTTTTATGTCAGGAATGAAGTATCTCCGTTGGAGATATGAAGTGTGCTTCGCATATGAAGTGTCTTCGACATGAAGTATGCTTCGCACATTGACGTTCAATTAGCTGGATTCTTTATGATTCACATTTGCCTTCGCGGTTTTGATGGAATGGATCAAGATGGCCCGCAGCTCTCCGCAGGCGCCGGAAAGATGCTTGTAGTTTTCGTCAGAGAGCAGGTTTGTCTCATGAAGCAGATCAAGCCAATACCCGGATTCATTGGCTTCCTTCAACGCGATTTGCAGCTTTGCGATAAAATCCGGCTTGCTGTGGGCGTATTGCGCTTCCCGAATGTTTGCGCCAATGGAAAGCCCACTGCGTCCAAGCTGGTTGGAAACGATGTATTCCTTTCTGCTCTGCAGCCATTGCGTCAGTCGGAAAATCTCCACTGAAAAACGCATGGATAAAACCGACAGCTTATCTTCTCTCATTTCCGTTCCTCTCACGCCGAAATCATATTGCGAAGCGATACTTCATACGCCCTGCGTACTTCATATGCGGAGCATACTTCATATCGCGTCAGCAATACTTCATGCGATACAGATATGGGCGGCACAACGCCGCCCATATCCGTATCGCCTAGTCGCGGTATTGCTCCATCACGAAGCACTCGAAAATGTCGCCTTCCTTGAGGTCGTTGTATTTGGCCACGGACATACCGCACTCGAAGTTCGCCTGGACTTCCTTGACGGAGTCCTTGAAGCGCTGCAGGCTGCCCAGCTCGCCGGTGTAGATGACCACGTTGTCCCGCAGGACCCGGACCTTGCAGTCCCGGGTGATCTTGCCGTCTTTGACGTAGCAGCCGGCGACGGTGCCGATGGCGCTGACCTTGTAGAGCACGCGCACCTCGGCGTGGCCGATGACGGCCTCCCGGTATTTGGGCGCCAGCATACCCTTCATAGCGGCCTCGATCTCCTCCAGGCACTCATAAATGACGGAATACAGGCGGATGTCCACGTTGGAACGCTGGGCCGAGGCCGCAGCCGCAGCGTCGGGCCGGACGTTGAAGCCCACGATGATGGCGTTGGCCGTGGAGGCCAGCAGGATATCGGACTCGTTGATGGCGCCCACGCCGGAGTGGATGACCCGGACGGCCACCTCGTCGTTGCTGAGCTTCATCAGGTTGGCCTTCACAGCCTCGGCAGAGCCCTGCACGTCAGCCTTGACCAGGATGTTCAGATCCTTCATCTCGCCCTTCTTCATCTGGTCGAAGAGGTTCTCCAGGGTGACCTTGGACTGCTGCTTGGCCAGCTCGTCCTTGGCCTTCTGCTTGCGCTGCTCCACCAGCTGGCGGGCCATACGCTCGTCGGAAACGGATTCAAAGGCGTCGCCGGGGGCGGGCGCCTCCGCCAGACCGGTGATCTCCACGGGAATGGAGGGCCCGGCGTGCTTGATGGACTTGCCCTTATCGTCGGTCATGACGCGGACGTGGCCCACGGCAGTACCGGCGATGATGATGTCGCCCTGATTGAGGGTGCCGTTCTGCACCAGCAGGGTAGCGATGGGGCCGCGGGTCTTGTCCAGGCGGGCCTCGATGACGGTGCCCTTGGCGGAACGGTTGGGGTTGGCCTTGAGATCCCGGAGCTCAGCGGTGAGGATGACGGTCTCCAGCAGCTCGTCGATGCCCATGCCGGTCTTGGCGGAGATGCGGCACACCTCGGTGTCGCCGCCCCACTCGGAGGGAACCAGGTCATGCTCGGTGAGCTGGGTCAGAACGCGATCCGGATTTGCGCCGGGCTTATCCATCTTGTTCACAGCCACCACAATGGGGATGTTGGCGGCCTTGGCGTGGTTGATGGCTTCAATGGTCTGGGGCATGATGCCGTCGTCGGCAGCCACCACCAGGATCGCCACGTCGGTGCACATGGCGCCGCGGGCACGCATGGAGGTAAAGGCCGCGTGGCCCGGGGTGTCCAGGAAGGTGATCAGGCTGTCGTTGATCTTGACGGTGTAGGCGCCGATGTGCTGGGTGATGCCGCCGGCCTCGCCCGCTACCACGTTGGTCTTCCGCACGGCGTCCAGCAGGCTGGTCTTGCCGTGGTCCACGTGGCCCATGACCACCACCACAGGGGGCCGGGTGACCAGCTCCTCCGCGGTATCCTGGTGATCGTCAAAGAGCTTATCCTCAATGGTCAGCACGACCTCCCGCTCCACCTTGCAGCCCAGCTCTGTGGCCACAAACTCAGCGGTGTCGAAGTCGATGGTCTGGTTGACGGTGGCCATCACGCCGTTCTTGATCAGGCACTTGATCAGCTCGCCCGCCGTCTTCTTCATGCGAACGGCCAGCTCGCCCACGGTGATCTCGTCGGGAATCTTCACCACCAGAGGCGTCTTCTTGATGACCTCCAAGCGGAGCCGGGTCATGCGCTTGCGCTCGTCCTCCTTGGACTTGACGCCCTTCTGGCCCTGTTGCTGCTGCTTCTTGTTCTTGCCCACGATCTTCTGCTTGCCGCCGGAGCGGTTCTGATCCCGCTCGGAGATCAGAGTGTCCACCCGGTCGTCAAAGCGGTCGGCATTGACGGTAACAGCGGAGGTGTCCACCACCCGGCGCTCCCGCTTGCGCTGGGGCTCTGCGGGCTGCTTGGCGGGCTGGGCGGGCTTCTTTTCCTCCGGCTTGGCGGCAGGCGCAGGCTGAGCCGGTGCGGGCTTTCCGGAGGCCTTGTTCTCCTCCGGCTTCTTCTTTTCTTCGGCGGCCTTCTTCGCGGCCTCCTCCGCCTTGCGCTTCTCCTCGGCCTCCTTGGCGGCAAAGGCTGCGGCAAAGACGACCTCAACGGATTCGATCTGGTTGCGCTGGGTCAGAAGGTCAAAGATCAGGTTCAGCTGATCCTCCTCCAGCACCTGGGCCGTGCTCTTCGGCTTCTCGTAATATTGCTCCACAATAGCGGCAATATCCTTGGCCTGCATACCCAGATCAGCCGCGACTTCTTTGATTCTGTACTTAACTAAACTCATATAGCCACCTCCAAAACAACTGACAGTTGACAGCCGGCAAAACACGCAACTGTCAATTCTTCTTCCGCTTCGCCTTGACTCTGGCGACGCGGCGCTCTAAATCCTCTAAAAGCTCAGGGGCTGCAAGGCCCGGGGGGAGGGCCTTGACAAAGGCCAGGGCCATGGAAACGTCTGCAAATGCCGCCACGGAGACGCTTTGCTTTCCCAGGGCTGCACCCAGGGTCAGCTTATCGTAGGGCAGCGCCAGGATCCGCTGGCGGGTGCCCTCGGCCAGACCGTGCATCTTGCGGGCCACGGCGCTTCCGGCGTCTGCGGCCAGCAGGGTCAGCCGCGCCCGCTTTTGCAGCAGCAGGGAGCCCACGGTCTCCTCTCCGGTCTCCAGCTTTCCGGCCTTGCGGGCAAGCCCCAGCAGGCCGATGGCCTTATCCGTTGTCTGTTCCATCTGCTGCCTCCATCTGCGCGGCAAGCGCTTCAAAAATTGCCGGAGGGATCTCCACGCCGAGACTGCGGCTCAGAGCCTTGGAGCGCTGGGCCTTTTTCAGGCAGTCCGCGCTGGGGCAGATGTAAGCGCCCCGGCCCGGGGCCTTGCCCCGCAGATCCAGGCTTACCGTCCCCTCCGGGGATCGAACCACCCGCACCAGCTCGGCCTTGGGCTTCATCTCCCGGCAGCCCAGACATTGGCGCTCGGGAATGTGCTTCGGCATTCGGAAACCCTCCTTTCCTGAACTATGAAACTATGAAACTATGAGGCTATGAATGCGTTTTTCAAATTGCAATTTGAAAAACTCCGAAATATTTTCATATTTTCATAGTTTCATATTTTCATTCTTCGTTGGCTTGCGACTCAGGCTTGATATCGATCTTATATCCCGTCAGTCTTGCGGCCAGGCGGGCGTTCTGGCCCTCCTTGCCGATGGCAAGGGAGAGCTGATCGTCGGGGACGATGACCCGGCAGGCCTTCTCGCCCTCGGCCATGGTCACGCTGACCACGTCGGCGGGAGCCAGGGCAGCTGCCACGAACTTGGCGGGATCCTCGCTCCAGACCACGATGTCCATCTTCTCGCCGTGGAGCTCATCCACCACAGCGGCCACACGGGTGCCCCGGGGGCCCACACAGGTGCCCACGGGATCCAGGTTCTCGTCCACGGCGTAGACGGCCAGCTTGGAGCGGGAGCCCGCTTCCCGGGCGATGGATTTGATCTCCACCTCGCCGGAGGCGATCTCGGGGACGTTCAGCTCAAACAGCCGCTTCACCAAGCCGGGGTGGGTGCGGGAGACCACGATCTGGGGCCCGCGGGTGCTGCGGCGAACCTCCACCACATAGATGCGGATCAGATCGCCCTCGTGGTAACGCTCGCCCCGTACCTGCTCGCTCTGGGTCAGCCAGGCCTCGGTGCGGTCGGTGCCCTGGCCGATGCGGACGGCGATGTCGCCGGAGTTGTTGTCCACCCGGGAGACGGTGGCCGTCAGGATCTCATGCTCCTTGGAGGAGAACTTGTCGTAGATCATGCCGTGCTCCGCCTCGCGGATGCCCTGGATGATGACCTGCTTGGCGGTCTGGGCGGCGATGCGGCCGAAGGCCTGGGTCTGGATCTCCTCGTTGACCAGATCGCCCAGCTCACAGTTGGGCTCGATCCGGCGGGCGGCCTCCAGCTGGATCTCGGTGGCAGGGGTCAGGACCTCGTCCACCACTTCCTTCTGGGCGTACATCTTGAGGGACTTCTCGGTGAGCTCCACAAAGACGTTGTCCACATAGCCGACCCGATCCTTTTTGTAGGCGGCCAGAAGCGCCTGGGTGATGCGCTCGGTCATGTACTCCACGGGAATGCCCCGATCCCGCTCCAGCTGCCGCAGTGCGGCGAAAATTTCCGTGCTTGTATTCTGATTCATTGTGCTAACCTCCTGCAATTACGAAAAATCCACACGCAATCGCACCAGCGCGACCTGGGATTTCTGAAATGTCAATGTTTCACCGCCGTATTCCACGGTGATATCTCCGTTGTCGTAGCCCCGCAGCACGCAGGGGTATTCCCGGACGCCGTTCACGGGCCGGTAGAGCTTCACCAGCACGTCCGCGCCGAGGAAGGCCTCGAAGTCGGAGGGCCGTTTCAGAGGCCGTTCAAGCCCGGCGGAGCAGACCTCAAAGCGGTAGCTGCCCTCGATGGGATCCTCCCGATCCAAAATGGGATCCATGTCCCGGGAGATGGCCTCGCAGTCGTTGATATTTACGCCGCCGTCCTTGTCGATATACAGGCGCAGGAACCATTCGCCGCCCTCCCGGACGTATTCCACGTCCCACAGGGAGCAGCCGTGGGCCTCCACCACCGGCTGGGCAAAGCCCCAAACCCGATCCGTAACTTTCATAGAACCTCCTGTAGCGGCGCACACCGGTGCGCCATCGCAGTCCCCCGGGGCACCGACTTTCCTGCCTTCGCAGGCCAAAAACGCATCGAAAATCGGATATTACATTAAGAAAGAGAGGCTTGACGGCCTCTCTAACTACTTCCTACCCTAATAACGGTGCAATTATAGCACATCTTATATAGAAATGCAATACTTTTTTGAAAAAATACAGGAAAAAACCCAACAAAATCCGCTGTTTTTCCGCCGCAGGAATAGTTTTTCCCGGATCGGGCAAGCTTTTCCAAAAGGAGGCGTCCCAATGGACTATTTTTCTGAATTATCCGCCCGCTTTGCCGACGCGGCGGATTTCACGGCCCGGGAGCTCAGCGTCGCGGGGACGGCCTGCACCCTCTGCTTTCTGGACGGTCTGGTGTCCGGCTCCGAGATCGGGGAGCTGGTGATCCGCCCCCTGGAGCAGCTCTCCGGCAGGCCCCTGCCGGGGGCCCTGCTGGAGCGGGCTGTAAGCGCCGGCGCGCAGACGGCTGTGGCCGCGGTCTGCGAGGATGTGGCGGAGGCTGAGGAAAAGCTGCTGACGGGCTTCTGCCTGCTGATCGTGCCGGGGGCCGGGATCGCGGCCTTTGAGACGAAGACCGGGGAGAAGCGGGGCCCCTCGGAGCCGGAGGTGGAGAGCACCACCCGGGGCCCCAAGGACGCCTTCACCGAGACGGCCCGGACGAATACCGGCCTGCTGCGCCGCCATCTGCGGACGTCCCGGCTCCGGCTCTGGGAGACCTCCGTGGGCCGGGAGAGCCGCACGGGGGTGAGCCTGCTCTGGCTGGAGGGCCTCACGGATCCGGAGACGGTGCGGCGGATGCAGCATCGTCTGGCCTCCATCGACACGGAGGATCTGCTGACCCCCGCCGCGGTGGAGCACGTGCTGCCGGGGAAGCGGCGCACAGCCTTCCCCCTGCTGCAATACACCGAGCGCACCGACAAATTCGCCGCCGGACTGCTGGCGGGGCGGGTGGGCCTCTTTGTAGACGGCCTCCCCGTGGGCTACCTGGCCCCGGTGAATCTGGGCTATCTGTTGGAGGCCGCCGAGGATAAGGATACGGACTACCTCTCCGCCCGCTTCCTCAAGCTGCTGCGGCTGGTGGCCCTGGCCTGCGCCCTGCTGCTGCCGGCCCTCTATGTGGCTATGGCGGAATACCACCAGGAGATGCTGCCCACGCCCCTTTTGGAGGCCATCATCGAGAGCAAGCAGAAGGTGCCCTTCCCCACGGTGCTGGAGATCCTGGGCCTGCTGGCGGCCTTTGAGCTGCTGCAGGAGGCAGGGCTCTCCGCCCCCAAGGCCGTGTCCCAGCCGGTGTCCATCATCGGCGGCCTGGTGGTGGGCACGGCTGCGGTGGAGGCCAATCTGATCTCCCCGGCGGCCCTGATCTTAGTGGCTGCGGCAGGGATCTGCGGCTTCGCCCTGCCGGGCAAGAGCTTTGCCGACGCTATCCGCCTCTGCCGCTTCGCCCTCACCGTCTGTGCGGCCCTGGCCGGTCTCTGGGGCCTGACCTTCGGCCTCCTGGCCCTCCTGGTCCACCTCTCCGGCCTGGAGAGCTTCGACCGGGCCTACTTGGCGCCGTTCTCGGAGTTAAAGAATCGCTATATGTAGCGACGCAGCGCGGGCGGATAGCCCGCAAAAAATCCGCGGGGCAGCCAGAAAACTGGCTGCCCCGCGGGTATATATACTCAGTCGGCCCAATGCAGCGAGCGCCCCACGGCCTTGTTCCAGCCTTGGAATTGCTGGTGCCGCCATGCCTCGTCCTTCTGGGGAACAAAGGTGGAGTCGCAGTGCCAGAGCTTGACGATCTCGGCCTGATCCTTCCACACGCCGGTGGCCAGACCGGCCAGATAGGCCGCGCCCAGGGCGGTGGTCTCCCGGATCATGGGGCGGCGCACCTGCTTGCCCAGGATGTCCGCCTGGAACTGCATCAGGAACCTGTCCCGGCTGGCGCCGCCGTCCACCTTCAGCTCGGTCAGCTTGGCCCCGGTGTCCATTTCCATGGCCAGCACCAGGTCGGCGCTCTGGAAGGCGATGGACTCCTGGGCGGCCCGGATGATGTGCTCGGGCTTGGTGCCCCGGGTGATGCCCACAATAGCCCCCCGGGCATACATATCCCAGTAGGGCGCCCCCAGGCCGGTAAAGGCGGGGACGAAGTAGACCCCCTCGGTGGAGTCCACCTTCTGGGCGAAGTATTCCGCGTCCCGGGCCTCCCGGATGAAGCGCATCTGATCCCGGAGCCACTGGATCACCGCCCCGCCCACAAAGACGGAGCCCTCCAGGGCGTACTGCACCTTCCCGTTCAGTCCCACGGCAATGGTGGTCACCAGGCCGTGCTTGCTCTCGCAGGCCTCCGCGCCGGTGTTCATCAGCAGGAAGCAGCCGGTGCCGTAGGTGTTCTTGGCGTCTCCCGGGTGGAAGCAGCCCTGGCCAAACAGGGCGGCCTGCTGGTCGCCTGCGATGCCGGCGATGGGCACGTCCACGCCCTGGATGTTGCAGGTGCCGTAGACATAGCTGGAATCCCGGACCTCCGGCAGCATGGAGCGGGGAATGTCCAGCTCCTGCAGGAGCCGTTCGTCCCAGCAGAGCTTGTGGATGTCAAAGAGCATGGTCCGGGAGGCGTTGGTGTAGTCGGTGGCGTGAACCTTGCCGTTGGTGAGCTTCCACAGCAGCCAGGTGTCCACGGTGCCGAAGAGCAGCTCGCCCCGCTGGGCCTTTTCCCGGGCGCCCTCCACGTTGTCCAGGATCCACTTGATCTTGGTGGCGGAGAAATAGGCGTCCAGCACCAGGCCGGTGGTCTGCTTGATGTAATCCTTGAGCCCCCGGCGCTCCAGCTCGTCGCAGATGGGGGCGGTGCGGCGGCACTGCCACACGATGGCGTTGCAGACGGGCCTGCCGGTGTTCTTGTCCCAGACCACGGTGGTCTCCCGCTGGTTGGTGATGCCGATGGCGGCGATGTCCGCCACGTCGATGCCGGACTCCGTCACGGCCTCCATCATCACGGCGTACTGGCTGGAATAGATCTCCATGGGGTTGTGCTCCACCCAGCCGGAGTGGGGGTAGTACTGGTTGAATTCCTTCTGCGCCATGGCGACGATGTTCTGCTCGTTGTCGAACAGGATCGCCCGGCTGCTGGTGGTACCCTGGTCCAGGGAGAGGATGTATTTACCCATGGGGGACCTCCTGTCGGTCAAATTGAAAGTTGATAGTTGATAGTTGAAAGTTGCCGTCCACAAAACCTCCCCTGCAAGCAGGGGAGGTGCCCCAGTGCGCACACTGGGGCGGAGGGGT
>JAEEZZ010000024.1 GCA_016292255.1 Oscillospiraceae bacterium | reverse complement strand
CTATGACGATCTTCCCGGAGTGCTCAGCGTGAAAGAACTGAAGGACTATCTGGGAATCTCCCGCGCCGGTGCGTATCAGCTTCTGCATAGAGCAGACTTCCCGACGCTGCACGTCGCTTCCCGCCTGCTGGTGGCGAAGGATAAGCTGCTTGTGTGGATGGAGCAAAACACAGATCAGGTTGAAAACGCCTGGTGATGGAGGGAGCGACGATGGACAAATTTATCATCGACGAACGTACCGGCTGGAAATACGAGCTGGTGGGAGACTACTATCTGCTTGCTGGCACGCGTTTTGAGGATGCAGACCCCGAAGAAGACGGAAACGCTGCTCCGGATGATGTTACTTCAACTCCAAAAACGGAAGACGCGGTAGTCTCGGAGCGGCCTGCAATTGGCCGCTTTGGAAGAGCCCACGCAGCCTATCTGAAACGCACCCAGCGGCATGTCTATTCTCAACTGGTCGCCGAAGGCAAGCTCGGTACCTACCTGGCTCAGATCGACGAGCAGGCCAACGCCATGCTGGATCTGCTGGTCCGCCAAATGGCTGAACGCGAGGGCGTCACTGAGCAGCTCAAAGCAACCGATCAAATGGAATGGGTTCGGCGCATGAACAGCATCCGCAACCGTGCGGAAGAAATCGTAAACAGCGAGCTGATCTATACGTAACGATAATTTGCCAGCTACGGGCGGTGCAGGGCAACCCTGTGCCGCCCGTAAAGCTGTTTTTGAGAGGCCATCATTCCTGAATTTGCCAATGTCCAAAACGCTTGCTGCCGATTCTCACGATTCTGTTTGCGTCTTGCAGTTTCTTCATAGCAATTTAAACTGCACGTCTTGTAACATTCAGCTTGTTCGCAATTTCTATTTGCGATAATCTTGGGTTTATTTCAAGTATCAATAAAACCTTATCAGCCAAAGTCTCTTCCAAAGCACGTTCGTCGGTGCTTTGGTGCTTTTGCGTGCTTTGGACGTTCAATAACGCGCTTTGCAGGGCCGGGAAACGCACCCGGAGGCCGTTTCCGAGCAGTTCATATTCGGGACGGGTGGCACCGAGCTCGTCGCAAGCTTTGCAGATCTTCTCTATGCCGCGCCCCCAATGCTCAATGCAACCGGCGCGGTAGAACACATTTGCGATATCCGGGTTATAGGGCATGAAATCGTGGGGCTCCATCAGGGTTTCCACCGTCCAGCCCTCCGGCAGGATGCAGCGATTGCTGACGATCATGGCATCTTCCTCGATGCGAATCTGGATCGGGCTGCCGTACATATAGCAGTTGTGGGCAATGGCGTTGTACACCGCCTCACGGATGGCGTCGCGGGCGAAGGGGTAGGTCTCCACCCGCCGGTCATGCTCATAACTGATTTTCGCTTTCAAGTATTTCAGTTTTTTACATAGCTGCCGTTCTGGATCACGCTGGGGTCGTGGTAAAAGAGCAGCACCGCAGAGCGTTTCAGCTTGCGTCCTTCATCAGATGCAGCTTGCTCAGAAGCTCTTCGTTGGAAACAGCCAGATCCTCTGAGGTCATGCACTTGCTGCGCAGGGACTCTCTGCGGAAGATTTTGAAGCTCTCATCGTCCAGATCGTCCACAGTGATATCGTCCACGGTAACGTCTTCCCAGCGGACACCGGTTTTGCGCATCAAATACTCCGTCAGCGCCGTGCCGCGGAGCTGCTGCTTCGTGCTGCCGCTGCGATAGTGGTATTCCCCATGATAGCCGACAGGATAAGCGCTGGGTCGGACCTGGATCTCGATGTAGTCCTTGCCGTCCTGCTGCAGCAGATTCACGTCAACCACAATACCCATGGTGTCCTGGATCTTGTTTGGAATGTCCTCCAAAAGCCGCTTGCTATCCGCAACGCCGACGACGCTGCCGTCGTCCCGCAGGCCGATATAAATCTGACCGCCCTGCGCGTTTGCACCCGCAGACCCATTTCAGATATTCGTCCCGCCAGAACTCTTTGAATTCTATGTTTTGGCTTTCGGCCATACTCTTCAACTCCTCAAGTGCTTTAATAGTCGAAGGACGTATCATATGGAACACCAGCTTTGCAATCCCGATAACCGATTACATAGCCTATTTCGTATCCGCTCCAGTATCCTATGTTTTCATTTATTGTATCAATCCACGTATAGTCAAACAATTCATACTGACTTTGCTTTCCATCCTTTGCGTCTGTATATCCCTCGTAGTATCCATCACAAAGCCCCGTACCGTATTCGTCGTCAAATGAACGATCAATCTCTTCAAATGCATTATTTCTTATTTCTGCCATAAAGTCATCGTCATTGTATCGGACATAATCTTTACCAGCTTCATAGCCGTCATCGTAGCCCTCATTATATCCATCCGAATGACCGTCGCTGTATCCATCTTCAAGTCCGCGTTCCCATGCATCATCTTCATTGTGTTCCTCGCTATGTAGATCCCAGCCGGAATCAAAGCCTTTACAAAATGCATGGTATTCTGCGGAGCCAGGATCGTATTCCTCGACATCCACTGCATATTCCTCGGCCCTTTTACTATGGCGTTGAGTATTCGAGGTTTTGATAATGCTACACGAAGACAGAAGAATGCAGAGCAAAAGGGAATACACAACAACACAGATTTTTCTCATGTTCTTTCTCCAAAATAGTCAATCAGAATTGAGTTAAATTCCCACTTTCCACTATTGCCAATTCTCTCTTGTTGTCCCATTATAATCATCCCCTGTTATTCTACTATAACGATTATCTTGAACTGCTGGGAATTAACATTATTTGAGAATGTAACAACAGATATCCCAACTGAGTTGCCTTTTATTGATAAGGTCGTTGAATAAGTCCAACTGTTTTGGTCAAAATCTATTGAGGCCGCGCTGGTGCTTCGGGAAATAGTT
>JAEEZZ010000023.1 GCA_016292255.1 Oscillospiraceae bacterium | reverse complement strand
CTTCTATCCGCCTCGGTAGCTCAGTAGGTAGAGCAGCGGACTGAAAATCCGCGTGTCGCCAGTTCAACTCTGGCCTGAGGCACCATTTGCGGGTGTAGCTCATCCGGTAGAGCGCCACCTTGCCAAGGTGGAGGTAGCGAGTTCGAGCCTCGTCACCCGCTCCAAACAAATAAGGAACTGCTTGTCAGTTCCTTATTTCATATGGTGACGTAGCCAAGTGGTAAGGCAACGGTCTGCAAAACCGTCATTCACCAGTTCAAATCTGGTCGTCACCTCCAAGGATTTTCGATCACGAAAGTGGTCGGAAATCCTCTTTTTTCACCCTTTTAAGGTGAAAAACGGGGTATTTTTGACATTTTTTCAGCGAAGTGTCGTGTAGAGACCTACGCCGAAAGGCTGGCATTTATACCCCAAAAGTCCCGTGAAGTCCCCCAAAATCCCCCGGTAACCACGAAAATTGGTTAAAAAATTGGTTACTTTTTTAGAGAACAAAGTCTCTGATGCTCTGCTCCATGAAGCGATCCGAGGTCGTCACGTAGACCCTTTCCGTCAAATTGGAAATGCTGTGGCCCAGATAATCGGCCACGACCTTTCGGTTTCCGTTGGTGTACTCGTAGAAGTAGGAAGCAAAGGTATGACGGAGACTGTGAAGCCCGCAATGTGGGACACCTGCCTGGGTCAGCAGAGAATTGAAGCGCCTGCGGAAGGTGGCGTCGTTCAGCGGCTTGCCATCGGAGTTGGCGATATAACCGTCGTAGCCCTCCGGCTCCTGGGCCTTCAACCGTTTCAGATATTCCAGGGCGGCCAGGCTCAGATACAGCACTCGCGCCGACGATTTCGTCTTCGGCTTGCCCTCCACGTAGGTCATGCCGCCCACTGTGTTGCCCTCTGCGTCACGGGTGCGGGTGGTGGTAATGTTTCGGCTGATCTCCATGCGGCGGGTCTCGAAATTGATGTCGCTGTATTTCAAGGCCCTGGCCTCCCCGGCCCGCAGGCCGGTGTTCAGCAGGAACAGAAAAAATTCCGCCTGTTTCAGCTTCTGCGGCGCCGTCTTGATGGGATTTCCTTTTTTGGATTCCCAGCGCAGCACATAGCCGTTCTCCACCACGTCCCGGATGCGGGCAATCTCTTCCGGCGTCAGAACATGGATCTCTTCCTGGTCCTTCATCTGGAGCTTCGACTCCGCCAGTTCCTGCTCCGCAGGGCTCAGCTTTTGGCCCTTGGCCTTCTTCGCTTTGGCTTGCTCCCGTGCCTTTCGGACGGAGGACTGACGGTCGTGGATGAATTCCTCGGTGTAAAACTTCAAATTGGCCATGGGATTGCGAAGCGTGGGGTCTTCGGCGGTCTGATAGCTGTAAAACTCCTTCAGAAGTTGGGAGGCCTTCTTGATGGTGGATGCGGAATAGCCCTTCTCCATATTTGCCTGGAGAATCCGTTTGCAGTCGTTTTTCGTCACGTCCCGCAGCTCCAGGCCTCCGATATAGGGCTTGATCTGATTCAGATAGGTGCATTCCAGCCGGTCGTAAGTGCTCTGGCGCACTCTGCCGTACTTCTCCGTGCGGAGCCACTGCTCGATGGCATAGCTGAGCTTTCCCGTGATCTTACTGCGCTCCGTCTGGGCTGCAATCTCTTTCCGAATGAAATCATAGGCCTTCTGTCGGGCCTCCGCGTCGGTCTTTCCGTAAATGGATTTATAAACGGGAACGTCCGTCTGCCGATTCCGGCCTATTTCCACTCTGGCTCGATAATTGGCGTTGCCCTTGCCATCGTATTTGGTCGGCTTCGGGATACAGAGCAGATCGGCTTCGGCAAACTTACGCTCTACCACGTTGAATTGCTGCAAAGTACTCATTTGAAATAATCCTCCGTTTCTTTGGTTTGCGCCGTTCATAGAAAAAGCGGCGCGGCGTGAATGAGCACCTTGTATAACCGGCCTCATTGTACACCGCACCGCTTTCTTTTTCAAATCTGCGAATGGTTATCTGTGGTTTTTAGTTGAATTGATAGGTCTTTCCCGGCTGCTTCGCAACCAGATCCAGCCAGTGATTCAGGGCCGAGCGGCGGATCAGCCAGGCTCCGCCCTCGCCCAGCCGGAAGGCCGGGAAGCTGGGGTCCCGATAGAGCTGATAGAGCTTGGTTCTGCCGATGCCCAGATATTCCATGAGCTCGGCGGAGGTCAGCAGATGGTCGTCGCGTTCGTAGTTCTCCATGGCAAGCCCTCCTTAGCGTTCGTCTCGGTTGCGTTCCCGCTGCCGCTGTTTCTGCAGCAGCGCGAGGCCTGCGAGAATGTCCTGTTTGATCTGCGCGTCCGTGTAGGAAACCGGGAAGAAGCGCTCCAGCTCATCCCGCCGAAAGCGGATCTGATCCCGCTGGTTGGGCTTCTGCTCGACCATGACTTCCTGTGCAGTCCACGGGGTCAAGGCCCCGGCGCTGGCCGCCCGGTGCAGTCGAACTGCCTGGGAGTAGGACGGGGTGCAATCGTTCATCCGCATGGCTTCCAGCAGATCGTATTGGGCTTCGGCAGGAAGGTAGGACAGCTCCACGCCCACGGAGAAGGCAATCTTGCCCTCGTCCATCAGATCCAGCAGGTTGGGAATTAAGTTCGTCAACCGGATATACCGCTTGATCGTATCCTTGCTGGTTCCTACATCCTCTGCAATCTGCTCTGTCGCCAACTTTGGTGCAAATTGCGCCGAAGTGAGGTCGCTCCGTTTTCCTTGGTGATACAGCGCCCCCGCTTTCAGCTTGTAGGCAAACGCCTTCTCCGACGGCAGCAGGCGCTCCCGGTGGAGGTTGCTGTCCACCACAAGCACCGCAGCCTCGTCCCGGCTGACGGGATAAACAAAGGCGGGAACCTGTTCGATTCCCGCCAGCTTTGCGGCATGGGCACGCCGGTGCCCGGAGATGATTTCATACCGACTGGGATCATTCTCTGCCGGTCGGACGATCAGCGGGTTCAGAATGCCGTTTTCCCGGATGCTTTCGGTCAGCGCCTCCATGTCCGCGTTGTCCTCTACCCTGTAGGGGTGTCCTTCAAAGGGCAACAGGTTTGCAAGGGAAATCTGTTTTACATCTTTCATTTTGAGTTCCTTTCCTCTCTTAATTGATTTGTTGATTTGATTACCGTTCGCGGCTTCGCTCCCGCTGAAGCTCTCTGCTTTCCAGATCGTGCTCTGCTTCCAAAAGGCCCAGCAGGCGCTCCCAGCGGTCCTCGATCCGCTTTGCGACGACAAGCGCTTTCCGAAGCGGTTTCAGTTCTTCGGTGGCCGCCGCGATCTTCTGCTTGTATTCCTCCGTCAGCTCCGGCGACTTCGGCCTGCGGAGCTGATTTCGGAACTGCTGACGTTCCGCTTCCAGGGATTTGATTTGGCGTTCAGTTTTCGACTGAAACGAGGAAAGCTCCTGAACCGAGCGGATACCCTTCCCGGTCAGGAGCTTTTGTTCTTCAATCAGTTGGTCCAGCTTCGCCACCTCCATCCGCATGGAGGGAGATAACGGTTGAATGTTCTGCCGCCTCGCTTCCTCGTCCTGTGTCAAGCCCAGCAGCCGCAGCACCAGATAGAACACCAGGTCCAGAAGCACCGTGCCTGTCTCTTTGGCGTGCGTAATGTTGTAGTCAAGCTGCCGTTCCAGACTCAAAAGCGGGAGCGGTCTGCGCTTCGGCGGCAGGTGGCTGTTGTAGACGATCAAAAAATGGTTGTCGTAGAGATGATCACGGAGAACCGTCTGAACCCGTTCAATGGGATACCCGATGTTGTCCAGCCGGACGGCGCGGCTCCAATCCGGAGCCTTTACGGAGATATGGTCATAGCTGTCTCCCCGAACGATGGTATAGCCCTTTTGCCGCAGACGCTGCAGGAAATCCTCCATGCGAAAAACATAAGCGAGACATTCCTCCACGTCCTGCTTCAGAATGTCCCGGTGCGTCAGCTTTCCGGACTTACGGACCCAATAGGCGCCTTTCTCGGATTGATAAATCTTCGACTTGTTCAGCACGGACAATTCGTAATTCAGACAAAGCTCGTCAGATACCTCCCGCAGCCGCACATGGTCCCGGATTTTGTTCTGGAACTTCTCACCGGTTTTGAAGCTGACGGAATTGACGATAAAATGGTTGTGGAGCGAATCCGTGTTCAGATGCGTCGTGACGACCACCTCATAATCCGGCCACATGCGGCGGGCTGTCTCAATGCCGATCTCATGGCAGGTCTCCGGCGTCAGCTCTCCGGGGTGGAAGCTCTGATACCCGTGGTAGGCCACGTTTCCTTTCAGCTTGCCGAAGCGCCGCTTGGTTTCCATCATGGACCGGCAGGCGGTTTCCAGCGGACAGTTCAGTGCCGTGACATACATCCGTTGATCCGTCTTCTCCGCGTTCTCTGCGTATTGCAGGGTACGGAACAGATCCGCGTCCACGTACTTGCGGTCAATGGT
The DNA here is from genome assembly GCA_016292255.1 of Oscillospiraceae bacterium. Taxonomy (GTDB): domain Bacteria; phylum Bacillota; class Clostridia; order Oscillospirales; family Oscillospiraceae; genus JAFRPC01. The sequence continues at coordinate 5,194 of JAEEZZ010000023.1, read as the reverse complement.
CTTATCCGGATTCTCGGCATAGTCGATCACGTCCTTCAATCGGCCCTTGACGGGCCAGAAGCCTGTGGTCGCCATGGCTATCCTCCCACAAGCTCCGCCCGGATCTCTTCCGCCGTCTGCTTCTCCGGCAGGAAGTAGGCGTCCCGGAGCTTCTGGAAGGCGGCTTTGTAGCGGACGTCGTATTCCGGCGAAGGCGCGTGGTTCATAAGCCAGAGCAGATCGCTGTGCAGCCGCCAGTAGCCCTCCCCGGGCGGGAAAGCTCTGGGCGAAAAGCCCAACGCCCGCTGCCGCAGGTATTCTCCCTGGGAAAGGCCGCAGGCCTCCGCCAGCTTTTCGATTTGCTTCTTCTCCGCCGCCGTGACGGTGAAGTTGACTTGGTTTTGCTTCAAAATGATTACTCCCTTCTGGTTATGATTTGTGTTTTGGAATGTTGGATGGAACAAGGGGGCTTGGGGATCTCCCCAAAGGGCAGTCCGGACGCCCGACCTGTTCGGAAAAACTATGGTTTTTCCCTGCTTGCTACGGTATGAGACACAGCCCCCGCAGGGATGACTCCCTCCGGTCTGGCTGTGCCTCATGCCGCTTTTGTGGCGCATGGGTTCCTCGCAGAGCGTCTTTTCTGCCGGAAAAGTGGTGACGTCAATTTGATGTCACAAAGCGTTTGAGAAAAGAAAAATGACGTCACGTTGACGTCATCCAAACAGCTCCAGATCGTCCAACACGCTTTGGTCGTCCTGTTCTTCGACTGGTAAAGCAGGAACGGGTGCGTCCGTAATGGGCGGCAGTGCTCGCACTTCCTCCCGGAAGATGCGGCGGATGCTGTCAAGCAGGGTGGGATCGACCATACCGGTACTCTCTTCTTTAATCCGTGCCAGCACTGCGTTCACCACAAAGCGATTGCAGTCTCCGTGCTTCAAGCTCTGCATATACTCTGCCGCGCCGCGTTCCTCCGCGTCTTCCAGGTTGAAGCGCAGGGTCATGCGATAGACACTCATCCCGTCCGCCCCGCCTTGATCTGGATGTCGGCCAGGTATTCATAGCCCTTGGCCGCCGCGCAGATGTCCTCCACAAAGCGGACGCGCTGGGGATCGACCTGGCCGAAGTGCTTCACCAGGCATCCGCCTCCGCCCGTGATCCAGAGGGTCATAGTACGCTTGTCGTAGCCGTGCTCCCGCAGCCTGCGGAATAGCTCGTCCACATAGGCCGCTGCGGTAGCCTGGATGATGGCCAGATCCTCCGCGTCGATGTTGGCCGTGCCGGTGCAGAGCACTTCATCAATGATGGCGTCATTGAGCTCTCGCCGGGTCTGACGCAGAAAGGCTTCCCGCACCGCCAGCGTACACTGGTAGACGCCGATCTTTTCCGTGAACATTTTCCCCGATTGGGGCTTTCCGTTGACCAGGTAGAGAATGTTCATGGTGCCGTTTCCGACGTCGGCAACCATGCAGACGCCGGTCATCTGCCCTTTGATCGGCGCAATGGCGGCGTAACCTTGCGGATAGACGCTCACGCCGATAATACGGATGCGGTAGGCGGTTTTCCGAAAGGTAAAGGCCACCTCGGGATACCGGCTGAGATAGGCAGCAAAGGCCTCCTTCTGCCCGGCGGTCCAAGTAAGCGGCAGGCCCACAGCCAGATAGACGCTGGCATCCGTGAGTCCCTCATCCGCCAGCTCCATGGCGATAGCCGCCAGGGTGAGCACATAATAGTCCTCGTCCAGGCTCTTGTCCGGCAGGAACTCCTTGTGTCCCTCTCCGATGAGATAGTATCCTCCGCCGTAGATCAGCAAGTCCTTGGTAAACAGGGGCTCGCTGTCATAACGCAGAAGGCCGGTGGGAAAGCAATGGTTGGCAGTCTTCATATTGCCAAAGCCGTGATCCACACCGATGATTTTGAACCCGTTGCAATCTTTCATTTTGAATCTCACTCCTTTTTTGTTTCGATCTTTCGCTCCGAAGCTGTCGCGTTTCGGAGCGATTTTTGCCTTTTCTTTCGCCGCTGCGCAGCGTTTGTACCATAGCAGGAGTAACTCTACCCGCTGCCGTGATAATCGTGTTTTCGCATGATTTCAGCACTTCCTTTCGACTAAATTCGGAGAACAAAAAGGCCGCCAGGGTCCGACGCCAACCGGCGCGAACTCTGACGGCTCGTTTTCTGCCCTCACCCTATATAATAGTCGAAAAAGCACTTTTCCAGACATATGCCGCAACACAGCAAAAACGAAAAGCGCAACAGCTGAAAAGCCTTGGAAAATCAAAGGATTTTATATGTTTTTCAGTTTTGCCAATATCAAAATCGCAACATTGAAAAGAAAATTTTTGAAAATTTTACTTCGAAACGGTCCCAGAGCGGCATATCGATACCGCTTATGGGACACAAGAGATTGTAGACTATGGGCAGGAGACCGGGGAGGGGGTGCTTATCGTGGAGTTGAAGGGCTGCTTTTTCACAGCGGACTACCGGGACGGGCAGGTGTATTCCAGTGGGAAGAAATACCCCGCTGGCCACTTCACCGTGCAGCTTATGAATCAATACTATGTGCAGGATACCGCCGCCCGGATCGCCGTCTATCAGGACGCTGCGAACGGCCACGTATTGGATCAGCTTCGAGACGGGTATCTGAATATCCCGGACTTTGTCCGGGCAGGCGAGCTGACCGGCTGGGCGCTCCAAGCCCTTCCCCAACTCTCACCCTTTGAGCAGATCGATACCGAAGCGCTGCGGCAAGAGCTCTCCACGCTTTTTACAGAAGAGGTCGGACGGGAAATCCGTTCGTACTTTCGCTATCGCGGTCAGATTGCGGAGATCCGCGAGGATGAGGTTGCGGTCGGAACGGTGGATCGGCGCATTGACCGGGCCTATCTGCGGGCTGTTGAGAAACGGATCGACCGGGCTTGCGAAATCCTCCGCTTTTTCGACGGCCTGTCGGAGGATATCCATGAAGTGCACCGCTTCCTGGGAGTGTTCGCCAACCGACTGGAGGAGCCGACTCGTCTGGACGAGGCGCACTTGCTGCCCCTTGCGCTGGAGATAATTGGCCCCCGGCAGAACCCATATTCTGCGCAGTACGTCGCCGCGTCGAAAACCAGCCGAAGCAAGGGCGTATCCCTGTCCCGTCGAATGTCCTTTGACCGCTTCGCTTCCTTCATCCTCACGGATTTCTTCGAGGGGCTGCATTACGGCCACTATCTACGCCGCTGTCCGATCTGCGGGAACTACTTTCTGATGCAGAGCGCCAGGCGGCAGCTCTACTGCTCGTTGGGATACGCGCCGAAGCGCTATCGTGGCAAGCGCTTGACTTGCCGGAAGTACGCTGCCGCCATTCGCCGCAAGGAGCTGGCGGCGGACGATCCCATCATCGACCTGTACAACCGCCGCTGTGCTGCCATTCGTGCAGAGAAAAGCCGGGGCACGATCACGCCGGCCTTTGCGGAAACGGTGCGGCTGCTGGCCCAGGATCGGAAATTCCGGGCCCTGCGGGAGGAGACCTACGCTGCCGGACAGTATGCGCCGGATCTGGCGCGGGAGAAGCTCTATGCCGACGCCAAAGCGAGGGAACGCCTATGAAGCAAGCAGATTATCTGGAAAACGAATGGCCGGAGGACGTCCGGGAGGAAATCGAAGCGGAAACCGAAGACCCGGAATCGGATCGCGGCCTCTATACGTATGACACCGCCCCTTCCGAAGAAGAAACGGAAGATAAGAAGGTATATCCCGAAGAAACGGACTTCCTGAATGCGGAGGATTACAGCTTTCTTCCATTCGAAGAGCATCGGATGTACAAATTGAAAAAACCGCCAGAGCTCCCGCCGAATACAACGCGGTACGAGATGGCGGAGATCTGCTTTCGGACCTATTATGAGAAGCACAATCTGTTCTATTACTACGGCTTTCTGCACTACGTCGAGCCGACTCTGAACCGGATCGCCACGGGTTTTATGCTCCGATATTCCATGGTGGGGCACTTTACCGATCTGAAGCAGGAGGCGGTGCTGGGGCTGCTGGAAGCGGAGCAGCACTACGACCCGACGAAGGGGAGACGCTTTCTGGAATACAGCAGGGACTACATGAAAAACCGAATGCACGATTACATTCGCAAAATGCGTCGCGGCTGCACGGTGGAGTCCGACTATGCCGACAAAAAACTCCGAACCGCCATGAAGCTGTTCTATGAGTACGGTGGCAGAAATGACTTGGAAACCATCCGCAAAGTGGCAGAGGAGATGAAAATCCCGCAGGAAGATGCAACGGAAATGATCGAATATGCTTTGCTCAATACGCTCTGCACGGGAATGAACCGACAGCTTGCTTCTGCAGACGGCGAGGCAGAGGAGAGCAGAGAGGAGCGCACGGTCAGTCCCTACCCGGAGCCCTATGAGGCTTTCCTGGAAAAGTGCCGGACGCAAGCCCTCTGCGCCGCGTGGAACAGCCTGAACTACCGCGAACAGGAAATGCTCGCCGCCCACCTGGGCTTCTGCCCGGACTGCTTCGGCGTTTTGGAGCGCACTGGCCACAGCGAAAAATGGTACGATTGCGTTCCACGAAAGAAGCTCCCTTACGAGGATATTGCCATTTCACACAGCCTCTCCAGCCCGGAATCCGCCCGGCGAATCTGCGAAAAGGCCCTGGAAAAGATGCGAAACAAGTATTTTACAACATTCCAGGACAGCATCTCTCTCAAATTGTAGGTTTCCGGTTGATAGGATTACAAGAACGATTATAATGATGAGCAGTCAGAAAACCCGTCTTTTGGACATGACTTTATCTGAAAACCGTGTTCATTCCATAGTGATTTCAGATGTGTATCGTAGAAATACGAAGAGGCAACAGCTTTAGCATGTTGCCTCTTTCCTTGTGAATAAAAGCTAGAATTAACTTTTGGGCATTAAAAACTATACGACTTGGGATTGCGGGCGTATTGATCTACGTCAGACGCGAGTATGCGAAAGAAAATGCTGGCAGGCAATGGAGCTTCATCGCATTCATCAATGCTACAATTATTCCAAAGTGCCCATTGGTTTGGCCAGTCTTTGAGAATAGCGTAAATCCGGCTATGAAGGCAAAGTTTTTTCGAGGACTTGTCCTTTTTAGGGCAAGCCCTCGTTGGTTTATAGAGAAAAGAAAAAATAGCAGAACTATCATTACAACCATAATTTATTGATGTAGACTATTATAATCTTTTCCTTCCGTAGTT
>JAEEZZ010000022.1 GCA_016292255.1 Oscillospiraceae bacterium | reverse complement strand
TAGCTGACGTTTCGTACCTCTAAAATCGACATTTCTCAATTCCTCCTCATTCCGGTTCGGTAAGCGCGGCGAACGACTGCTTCCGCAGTCCGGTGTTCAGGCAAAGCAGCGCGGAGAGCGTCCAGACGCTCAAAAAGGCGGCGGTGAGCAGCAACTGGGTCTGATTCGCGCGGATGCCGGTGACCCGGCAGAGCAGGAGCCCGAGCACGAGCCCCGCGGCCATCAGCAACAGAAGCTCGAGCAGGAAGCTGCCCACGATCCGGCCGGGCTGGGTGCCGAGCGCCCGCATCACGGCGATCTCCTTCCGACGGGACAGAATCAGCAGCCAGGCGAGGGCGAAACCGATCACCCCGGCCAGCAGATACAGCGCCGCGTAGAGCACGCTGACGTATTGAATCTGACGCTCCATGGAGTGGACGGTGTTCAGATAGACGTCGTCCTCGATCATAGCGAAGGGCTTGACGCGCTCGCCGGAGTGCACCCAGGTGAAGCCCGCCTCGTCCATAGCCGCGCGGAGCTCGTCCAGGCGCTTGGAATCCTTCAGCGTGAAGGTAAAGCTGGAATAATCGAGCCAGAGAGAGAGTCCCCTGTCCAGAAGCGTGTTCAGATATTTTCCCGAATAGGGCGTGTCCTCGATCCAGTATTGCTGATCGTCGTGGTAACGGCTCACGAAGCTGAAAACGTTCTGGTGTGTGAAGGTTATTGGGGAGAAGATGGTGTTGCTGTCCACAGGCGCCAGATAGGAGGCGACCACCAGCAACTGCATTGTCTTAATCTTATCTGTGCCTTTTCCGGAATTGTAATAGGAGACGGCAATATTGACGACGTCGCCCAGCGCAATCCCATATTGTTCCATCATGGCTTGCGGCATGGCGCAAGCTACGGGAGCAAAGCTGGATTTCGCAACGTCTGTTCGGGTAAAGTCCGCCTCACTCCAACCATCAAGCCACTCCACGGAGCCACCCTCGGAGAAATGGAACAGGGGGGAATCTGAGATGGAGGAGGTGCCCGCCCAGGCCGGTTCCTTGCTCAGGAAAAAAAGCACGGATTCATAGGCATAGCTGCCCGCGCTGGGCAAGTCAAACGGAATCTGCGCTTTGCCCTCTGCGCCAAGAATCTTGACATGACCCAGGTTGGAAGTGACGCAAAAGCTTTCTACCAGATCAGACGTGGCAAGCGCTCCAACGGCGGAACTATTAAGCCTCAGCCCGCTGATCCGTTTGCCATAGTAATCGGTGGCGTTGCCGGTGATTACAGCGTTGCTCTTATAAGCGTTCAGCTGCTCTCTGTAGCTGTTCAGGGAGGAGGTCAGGTGCGAGAAGAACAGGGTGACTGCCAGCCCCAGAAGCAGAACGGCCGTGGTGCGGCTCCTGCCGCGAAGCAGAGAGAGCAAACCGTATTTGAGTTTGCAGGAAAGCCTGGAAACGCGGGCCGCCCGTTTTGGCGCGATCTGCTTGACCGCTTTTTTCTGTTTCGTTTTCCGCTCCCGCAAACCGAGCAGCGCAAAGACCAGCGTAAAGAGCAGGGTTCCGCCTGCCAGAATTCCAACGGCGCTGAAGTAAGCCCCCGGAGGAGAGACAGGATCAAATTCCAGGGTTCGCGTAATGGCAAGCCGGGTCGCGGAGAAGCGAAGATCCTGCTCCGCAAACTGGACGGCAAAGCGCTGCAAAACGCCAAAGACCCAGTTTTCAGCTGCTTTACTGAGCACGGCGCCAAAGACTGCGCCGCAAAGGGTCAGAGTCATGGCAGCGCTGAGGAAGTAGACGCATACATGGATTCTGCCGCTGCCCATGGCGTACATGGTTCGGGCTGCCTCCCGCTGCCGGGAGACGAACAGGTGACTTTGCATCGCCAGGGCGCAGGCCGCCAGCAGCAGGCATACCGCCAGGAAGATGCCGGAGATAAATTGCAGTTCCTCCATGGGCTCCGTGGCGGCGGCGTAGCCCTGGTCGTAGACGTTCAGCCGGAAGCCGTGCTCCAGCAGCGGCGCGGCTGCCTCCAGGAAAGCGGAAACCTGACTGTTTTCCAGCCGGAACTGACCCAGCGTATAGCCGTTGACGGGATGAAGCTCCTTACCGGCGTCGGCGTCCGGCAAAAAGACCCAGAAGGGATAGCTTTCATTTTCGCTTACAATGCCGACGATCTGATAAGCATCTTCGTCGATCTGCCTGCGATTCCTTGGCTCGTAGAGGTCGCCATCAACGTGGAACAGCGTGAAGGGGATCGTGTCTCCAACCGTCCGTCCCAGCATTCCCGCGAGGCGCTCAGAGACGACGCAGACCTTGGCTTTTGCGCTGTATTCCTCCTGCGTGAAGAAGCGACCGTCCGTCAACGTGAGCAGCTGCTGATGGAAGGGATAGAGATCTTCCATGTCTGCCGTGTAACTCACGCGGCAGGCGTCATTTTTTAAGTGCAAGGTCTCGGCGTAGCGTCTATAGGGGGCTTCGTCTGCTTCGCTGGCTCCGCCGGGGAGCAGCGCCGGAAGCTCTGTGATATCGTCTTGATCCAGGAAACTGGCGTCTTCCAGCTGAAAGGTGTAGAAGCCGCTGTAACCGGAGTAATAGAAACGTCCGGTGAAAAGATAATCAGCGGGGTATTCCAGCGGCGGCTCTCCGTCTTTGCCGCGGATCATAACAATTCGGTTTGTGAAATCACTGCGGGAGTAGAGCGTTTCGCTCACGACTCCGGTGTACAGCTCGTATTCTTTCTCGTAGGTATAGAGCTTGACCCGCAGCACGGCTGCGTCGGGCATGGGGACTGCCTCGTCCCAACGGCGCACCTCGGAGCAGAGCATCAGCTCCGAAGAGGCAGGCTCCCAGCCCAGCACAGAGTCCGAAGCAATTAGTTGGGAGATGGTATCACGGTTGTGTTCCACCGCGTTGGCAAAGCTTTCGTCGTAGACCGTCTGATCCGGATAGTTCTGCCCAATGTACTCCAGCTCCGCGATGGTATGAAAGAAGCTATTGCAGTCGGTCAGATAGCCTCGCACGACACTGTAGACACAGCAGGAAACCATCAGCAGCGCCGCCGTCACCGTCAGGATCAGAATGAACAGCAGGGTTTTTCCCGGCGTCCGAAGGACGCTTTTAAGCCCGTTTCCTGTAGCCTGCATCTTCCAGTCCTCCTTGAATCTGTCCGTCCCGCATCCGGTAGACCAGGTCGGCCCGGGCGGCGATGTCCAGATCGTGGGTCACCACAATGACGCAGTAGCCGTCCTCGTGCGCGAGGTTCAGCAGCAGGTCGATGATGCGTCGGCTGTTTTCGGTGTCCAGGTTGCCGGTGGGCTCGTCGGCCAGAAGCAGCTTGGTGTCCATGCTCATGGCGCGGGCGACGGCCACGCGTTGCTGCTCGCCGCCGGAGAGCATATCCGGGAAGCGGGGCAGCACCGTCACCGGCAGACCC
>JAEEZZ010000021.1 GCA_016292255.1 Oscillospiraceae bacterium | reverse complement strand
CTGCTCAATCATGGAGACCTCCGCATCCAGAGTCTTTTGCTCCGCCTCGTAAGTCGCAGACATCTTGGAAAAGCGTTCGTCCGAAATCTTCCCCAGGATATTGTCCTCGTACAGTCTGGAAATAACCCGGTCAATTTCAGTGATCCTGCTGCGTGCGGTAGCCAGACGTTGCCGCATTGCATAGAGTTCGGTTTTCTTCGCTGTCTCTGTTTTCCGGGAGATCAGGTACAGGAATATTGGCTCATAACAACGGACGAAATCCGCCAGCTCGCCGATTTCCGTCAGGACGATCTGTTCCAGCACCACGTTCCGGATATAGTGGATCTTACAGCTTCCGCGACCGTCCTTGTAGTTCGCGCAGCGGTAGAACTCCTGGTTGGGCTTGAGACTCTTAGCGGCGCAGAAGTGCAGCTTTGCGCCGCAGTCGGGGCAGAACAGCAGCCCGGAGAAAAGGCTCATCCTGCCGGTTTTTGCATTGCGACGCTTATTCTGGCGAAGCTCCTGCACCCGCAGCCATGTGTTTACGTCAATGATCGGTTCCTGCATATCGGGGATAATCTGCCAATCCTCCTCCGGCTTGTATACGGTCTTATGGACCTTGTAGCTGACGGTGGTTGATTTGAAATTTACAGCACAGCCTGTGTACTGCCGGTTTGCCAGGATATTCTCTACGGTTGATTCCGCCCAGAGATAGGGGTAGGCTGGCATGGAATTTCTCGTTGCTCTGCCAATAGAGTTGAAATACGCCGTCGGCGTCAGCACCTGCTCCCGTTCCAACTGCTTTGCAATTTGCAGCGGCCCCAGCCCGGAAAGGCACAGTGCGAAAATATGGCGGACCACCTCGGCGGCGGGCTCGTCGATATGCCAGATCTCCCGGTTGTCCTGATCCTTTACATAGCCGTAAGGAACCGTGGGGCTGACGCGCTTTCCGTTGGCGGCCTTCATCGCCCAGACAGCCCGGATCTTCTTGCTGGTCTGAGAGGCGTACCATTCGTTGAAAATATTGTGAAAGGGCATCATTTCCGTGCCGGTGCCCGCCAGCGTGTCCACGTTCTCCTGGATCGCAATGAATTTTACGCCCAGGGTTGGATACACGATCTCAAGATAACGGCCTACCTCCAGGTAGTTTCTGCCGAAGCGTGAGAGGTCCTTTACAATAATCGTGCTGACCTTTCCGGCCTCGATCATTGCTTCCATTTCCTTGAAGCCCGGCCGCTCGAAGGTAGTGCCGCTGACGCCGTCGTCATAGAAGAACACGGGATGCAGATAGCCGTTCTTCTTTGCGTAGTCCTGTAAAATGGTTCTCTGATTGCTGATGGAGTTGCTCTCCATATCTACGCCGTCATCGTCGCTGAGACGGCCATAGAGGGCGGTGATTTTCTCTTCCTGCCCGTCGTTTTGTTTGGTTGCCATGAATTGAATACTCCTTTCCGGCAGCCGGGCATTGTAAGGCATTCTCATCTTACAATACCCGGCTGATCATTTCAAATGTGCGTCAAATCAAATTATTGTTCGCAAGCAGCAGTTTCCGAAATTGCTCCAGAACGGATTGTCTGCCCTGCGGGTTGAAATGGGTGTGAACCTCGTAAACTGTGTTGCCGATGTGGAGGACGTCGGGGGCTTCCGTAATCTCGTCAGGGAGCAAAGAAGCAAACGGCGCTGTCAGCTTTTCATTTGTCTGGATCATGCTTTCCTCCTATCTTGCGTCCCGGCTGCGGTCACGCTGGCGTTTCAGAAGCTCAAGACCTTTCAGAATGTCCTGCTCGATATCGGCGGCGGTGTAGTGATCCGGGAAGAATCTGCCAAAGGTCTCCCGTTTCAGGCGGATATGCTCCTGCTGATTGGGCTTTGGCTCGGCCAGGGTTCTTTCAATCATCAAGCAATCCAATTTACAGGCGTTGTACGCCTTGTGCAGACGCACAGCCTGGGCGTAGGATGGCGTACAGTCGTTTCGGGCCATGGCGTCCAGCAGTTCGTATTGGGCATCAATGGGAAGATAGGACAGCTCCACGCCCACGGAAAAGGCGATCTTCCCCTCGTCCATCATGGACAGCAGCTCCGGTCGCAGATTGGTCAGCCGGATATAGCGGAACACCTGATCCCGGCTCTCGTTGGAGGCCGCGCCGATCTCCGCCGCTGTGTCCAACCTTGTCGCAACTTGCGACGAAGTGAGATCCGTCCGCCGTCCCTGCCATTTCAAAGCCTCCATTTTGAGCTTGTAGGCAAAAGCTTTTTCGGAAGGCAGAATATGCTCCCTGTGGAGGTTACTGTCCACCACAAGCACCGCAGCCTCGTCCCGGCTGATGGGATAGACAAAGGCGGGAACCTGTTCGATTCCCGCCAGTCTTGCGGCGTGGGCACGCCGGTGCCCGGAAATGATTTCATATCGGAAGGGATCATTCTCTGCCGGTCGGACGATCAGCGGATTCAGGATGCCGTTCTCCCGGATGCTCTCGGTCAGCGTCTCCATATCCGCGTTGTCCTCTACCTTGTAGGGATGCCCTTTGAAGGGCACCAGGTCTTTCAATGCGATTATGATTGTGTTTTTCATAAATCATTTCCCTCTTCCTTTTAATTTGTTGTGTTTCGTTTGTTTACCGCTCGCGGCCACGTTCCCGCTGGAGCTCTTTGGTCTCCAGATTGTGCTCCACTTCCAGCAGGTCCAGCAGGCGCTCCCAGCGGTCCTCAATCCGCTTGGACACGGCAAGCTCTTTCCGAAATGGTTTCAATTCTTCGGTGGCCGCCGCGATCTTCTGCTTGTATTCCTCCGTCAGCTCCGGCGACTTCGGCCTGCGGAGCTGATTCCGGCAGCGCTGCCGTTCCGCTTCCAGGGCTTCGATCCGCCCTTCGGTTTCCGCCTGAAATGAAGAAAGCTCCTGGACCG
>JAEEZZ010000020.1 GCA_016292255.1 Oscillospiraceae bacterium | reverse complement strand
CTGCTCAATCATGGAGACCTCCGCATCCAGAGTCTTTTGCTCCGCCTCGTAAGTCGCAGACATCTTGGAAAAGCGTTCGTCCGAAATCTTCCCCAGGATATTGTCCTCGTACAGTCTGGAAATAACCCGGTCAATTTCAGTAATCCTGCTGCGTGCGGTAGCCAGACGTTGCCGCATTGCATTGAGTTCGGTTTTCTTCGCTGTCTCTGTTTTCCGGGAGATCATGTACAGGAATATTGGCTCATAACAACGGACGAAATCTGCAAGCTCGCTGATCTCAGTTAGGACGATCTGTTCCAGCACCACATTCCGAATATAATGGATCTGACAGCTTCCGCGACCGTCCTTGTAGTTCGCGCAGCGGTAGAACTCCTGGTTGGGCTTGAGACTCTTGGCGGCGCAGAAATGCAGCTTTGCTCCACAGTCGGGGCAGAACAGCAGCCCGGAGAAAAGGCTCACTCTTCCAGTCTTTGCGTTGCGTCGCTTATTCTGGCGAAGCTCCTGCACCCGCAGCCAGGTGTTCTCGTCAATGATCGGCTCCTGCATGTTCGGGATGATCTGCCAATCTTCCTCCGGCTTGTATACGGTCTTGTGGACCTTGTAGCTGACGGTGGTTGATTTGAAATTTACAGCACAGCCGGTGTACTGCCGGTTTGCCAGGATATTCTCTACGGTTGATTCCGCCCAGAGATAGGGGTAGGCTGGCATCGGATTTCTGGCATCTCGACCCACTGAGACGTAATATGCCGTCGGCGTCAGCACCTGCTCCCGTTCCAACTGCTTTGCAATTTGCAGCGGCCCCAGCCCGGAAAGGCACAGTGCGAAAATATGGCGGACCACCTCGGCGGCGGGCTCGTCGATATGCCAGATCTCCCGGCTGTCCTTATCCTTTACATAGCCGTAAGGAACCGTGGGGCTGACGCGCTTTCCGTTGGCGGCCTTCATCGCCCAGACAGCCCGGATCTTCTTGCTGGTCTGCGAGGCGTACCATTCGTTAAAAATGTTGTGGAAAGGCATCATCTCTGTGCCGGTGCCGGCCAGCGTGTCCACGTTCTCCTGGATCGCAATGAACTTCACGCCCAAGGTAGGATACACAATCTCAAGAAAACGACCTACCTCCAGGTAGTTCCTGCCAAAGCGGGAGAGGTCCTTCACAATGATCGTGCTGACCTTCCCGGCCTCGACCAGTGCCTCCATTTCCTTGAAGCCAGGGCGCTCGAAGGTAGTGCCGCTGACGCCGTCGTCATAGAAGAACACGGGATGCAGATAGCCGTTCTTTTTTGCGTAGTCCTGTAAAATGGTTCTCTGATTGCTGATGGAGTTGCTCTCCATATCTACGCCGTCATCGTCGCTGAGACGGCCATAGAGGGCGGTAATCTTCTCTTCCTGCCCGTTGTTTTGTTTGGTTGCCATGAATTGAATACTCCTTTCCGGCAGCCGGGCATTGTAAGGCATTCTCATCTTACAATACCCGGCGGATCATTTCAAATGTGCGTCAACTCAAATTGTTGTTCGCAAGCAGCAGTTTCCGAAATTGCTCCAGAACGGACTGTCTGCCCTGCGGGTTGAAGTGGGTGTGAACCTCATAAATCGTGTTGCCGATGTGGAGGACGTCGGGGGCTTCCGCAATCTCGTCAGGGAGCAAAGAAGCAAACGGCGCTGTCAGCTTTTCATTTGTCTGGATCATGCTTTCCTCCTATCTTGCGTCCCGATTGCGGTCCCGCTGGCGCTTCAGGAGTTCCAGACCTTTCAGAATATCCTGCTCGATATCGGCAGCTGTGTAGTGATTCGGGAAGAATCTGCCAAAGGTCTCCCGTTTCAAACGGATATGCTCCTGCTGGTTCGGTTTGGGCTCGGCCATGATCCTTTCGATCATCCAGCGGTCCAGAGTTCCGGCGTTGCAATCTTTGTGGAGCCGGACAGCCTGGGCGTAGGACGGCGTGCAGTCGTTTCGTGACATGGCGTCCAGCAGGTCGTATTGGGCATCAATGGGAAGATAGGACAGCTCCACGCCCACGGAGAAAGCAATTTTGCCATCGTCCATCATGGACAGCAGCTCCGGCCTCAAATTGGTCAGCCGGATATAGCGGAACACCTGATCCCGACTCTCGTTGGAGGCCGCGCCGATCTCCGCCGCTGTGTCCAACCTTGTCGCAACTTGCGACGAAGTGAGATCCGTCCGCCGTCCCTGCCGTTTCAGCGCCTCCATTTTGAGCTTGTAGGCAAAAGCCTTTTCAGAGGGCAGCACTCTTTCCCGGTGGAGATTGCTGTCCACCACAAGCACCGCCGCCTCGTCCCGGCTGATGGGATAGACAAAGGCGGGAACCTGTTCGATTCCCGCCAGCCTTGCGGCGTGAGCACGTCGGTGCCCGGAAATGATTTCATATCGGCAGGGATCATCCTCTGCCGGTCGGACGATCAGCGGGTTCAGGATGCCGTTTTCCCGGATGCTTTCGGTCAGCGCCTCCATATCCGCATTGTCTTCTACCTTGTAGGGATGCCCGTCAAAGGGCACCAGGTTTTTCAATGCGATCATGATTGTGCTTTTCATTCAAATTCCTTCTTTCTTTTGATTTGTTGTGTTTCGTTTGTTTACCGCTCGCGGCCTCGTTCCCGCTGGAGCTCTTTGGTCTCCAGATCGTGCTCCGCTTCCAAAAGACCCAGCAGCCGCTCCCAGCGGTCCTCAATCCGCTTGGACACGGCAAGCTCTTTCCGAAGCGGTTTCAGTTCTTCGGTGGCCACCGCGATCTTCTGCTTGTATTCCTCCGTCAGCTCCGGCGACTTCGGCCTGCGGAGCTGATTCCGGCAGCGCTGCCGTTCCGCTTCCAGGGCTTCGATCCGCCCTTCGGTTTCCGCCTGAAATGAAGAAAGCTCCTGGACCG
>JAEEZZ010000019.1 GCA_016292255.1 Oscillospiraceae bacterium | reverse complement strand
CTTCCTGGAGATGACCGAGGGCTACGTCACCCAGATCGCCCTGGACAAGGACGACCAGGTCTGCGGCTACCAGTTCCTGAGCCTGGGCAAGATGATGGACGCCATCAAGAAGGGCATGTCCCCGAACGAGGCGTATGAGAAGAATCTGGGCACCTATGGCCGGTTCAAGGCTGAAGACGGCGCGGTCAAGTGGATCGACCCGCGTAAAGAATAAAGGAGGCGCTGCATATGGCTTTGTTTGAAAACTACGAAGGACGCATGCCGCAGCTGCAGCCCGTCCTGGACAAATACGGATTCAAATCCTTTGAAGAGGTCAAGGCCTTCACCAACGGCAAGGGCGTTGACGCCTATTCCATCGTCGAAAGCACCCAGCCCATCTGCTTTGAAAATGTGAAGTGGGCCTATGAACTCGGCGCCGCCATCGCCATGAAGGAAAACGCGAAGAACGCCGCGGAAGCCGCCCGCTGGATTGGCACCGCGCTGCAGGCCTTCTGCATTCCCGGCTCCGTGGCGGATCAGCGCCAGGTCGGCATCGGCCACGGCAACCTGGGCGCCAGACTCCTGGACGAGGAGACCGAGTGCTTCGCCTTCCTGGCGGGCCACGAGTCCTTCGCCGCCGCTGAGGGCGCCATCAAGATCGCCCTGAACGCCAACAAGGTGCGGCAGAAGCCCCTGCGGGTCATTCTGAACGGCCTGGGCAAGGACGCCGCCATGATCATCAGCCGCATCAACGGCTTCACCTACGTGCAGACCAAGTACGACTACCTGGCCGCCGACGTGAAGGAGGATCACGCTCTGACCGTCGTCAGCAAGACCGCCTACTCCAAGGGTGAGCGTGCCAAGGTGCACTGCTACGGCGCGGACGACGTCCGGGAGGGCGTGGCCATCATGTGGCACGAGGGCGCGGACATCTCCATCACCGGCAACTCCACCAACCCCACCCGCTTCCAGCACCCGGTGGCGGGCACCTATAAGAAGGAACGCTGGGAGGCCGGCAAGAAGTACTTCTCCGTGGCCTCCGGCGGTGGCACGGGCCGCACCCTGCACCCGGACAATATGGCCGCCGGCCCCGCCTCCTACGGCATGACCGACACCATGGGCCGAATGCACTCCGACGCTCAGTTCGCAGGCTCCTCCTCCGTCCCGGCCCACGTGGAAATGATGGGCTTCCTGGGGGCAGGCAACAACCCCATGGTGGGCATGACCGTGGCCGTGGCCGTGGCCGTCCAGCAGGCAATGGCGAAGTAGGGATCCGCAGCGGCGCACCGTGTGCGCCATGATATGCAAAACGAACGCTCTCCCCTTGCGGGGAGGGCGTTCGTTTTGCTTCGGCAACTCACAGCGGCGGGAAAGACGTGTCGTCATAGCTCGGCTGCGTGGGGAGAAAATCCGTCATTTTGGCCGCACGGGAGAGATACCCAACCCACTGGACTAACTCCACAATGCGGAGCACCAGACACACAAGGGACAGAAGCAGAATCGCGATCTCTTCTGCCGGAGATGCGCCGATCTTCATGATCTCCGCAAGTACGGTCACGCCGAACGCGCCGCATTCCACGATCATCGTCAGCCGGTACAGACGTTTGCCCCGGTCATACATATCCGACCGATTCAGAACACTCGAAAGGTGCATGATGCCTTTCAGAATGAAAAGCCTCCCAATAAAGTCTGCGATATCGCCCGCAAAATCGATCCAGCCGGAGTCGGTGAAATATGCGAGCGCGTTCAGCAAAAGCCCGACAACGATCAGATTTCTGGCCGTTTTGAAGAGTGCCTCATCCCGGCAAGCCTGACAGACGCCCACCAGCTCCAGCACCAGGACAGCGAAACCGACGTAGCCTGCAATCAGCACGAAGAGCTGGGCAGCGCGTACCGTTTGCACGTCTTTTGCAAGCAGCGCCATCACCACCGCAAGAATCATAAGAGCGTTAACGACCAGGATCAGAAGGAACGCATAGTAAAGTTTTTCGATGCCCCTATGGGCACTGCCGGGAAATCTTGGGGGAACACGCATGGGAAAACACTCCTCTCAGTTCAGAACAGGCGGTGCAGGGACGCACGCAAATGCGCCCCTGCACGTTTGGTTCCTGCGATTACACTTCCGTACCGTCGGTGGGATCCTCGTCGTCGCCGCTGCTTCCGTTCTCAGGCAGGGTGATGTTGATGCTCTTGCCTGCGGCCAGCTTGCCGCCCAGGGCGCCTACCAGGAGGGACTTGATATCCAGGCCCATGCCGGAGGCAAAGCCCTCGGTGATCTGGGTGGTGGAGCCCACGATATCGGAGATGAGCTTGGCGGAGTTGCCCTCGCCGTACATGGTGATCTTGTCCACCTTGGACAGAGGCTCGGCCACGTTCTTGGCGATCTCAGGCAGGGCGTTCATGACCATTTCGATCACGGCGGCCTCGCCGTACTTCTTCATAGCCTCGGCCTTCTTGTCGATACCTTCGGCCTCAGCCACGGCCTTGGCGCGGATGGCGGCAGCCTCCGCCTCGCCTACGGCCTTGATGCCCTCGGCCTCCTGCTCCTTGGCGAAGCGCACGGCCTCGGCCTTGATGCGCTGGGCCTGGGCGGCCTGCTCCTGCTCGTAGCGCTCGGCCTCTGCGTCCTTCTGGCGGCGGAAGAGGTCGGCCTCGGCCTCCTGCTTCTGCCGGTAGAGCTCGGCGTCAGCCTTGGCGCGGATCTCCGCGTCCAGAGTCTGCTTGGTGACCTCGACGTTCTGCTTCTTCAGCTCGGCGTCGCGCTCGGCCCGGGCGATCTGGGCGTTGACAGTGGCGGTCTGGATGGACTTCTGCTGCTCCTGCTTCTGGATCTCGTAGGCGGCGTCGGCCTCGGCCTTCTTGGTGTCGGCCTCCACCTTCAGCTCGGCCTGCTTGATGGCCAGCTCGTTCTGGCGGCGGGCGATCTCGGTGTCAGCCTCCACGCGGGCGTCGTTGGCGGCCTTGTCGGCCTGGGCCTTGGCAATGGCCACGTCCCGGTCGGCCTGGGCCTTGGCGATGGCAGCGTTCTTCTTGATCAGGCTGGTGTTGTCCGCACCGAGATCCCGGATCAGACCGTTCTCGTCGGTGACGTTCTGGATGTTGCAGGACAGGATCTCGATGCCCAGCTTGTCCATGTCCTTGGCGGCCTTCATCATGACCTGGTCGGAGAAGGAGTCGCGGTCGGTGTTGATGTCCTTGAGGGACAGGGTGCCGATGATCTCACGCATGTTGCCCTGCAGGGAGTCCTGCAGCTCGGCGGCGATGCGGTCGGGGCGCATATTCAGGAAGTTCTTGGCAGCCAGCTTGATGCCCTCGGCGGAGTTGGCGATGCGGACCTTGGCAACCGCGTCCACGTTTACGTTGATGAAATCGTTGGTGGGGACGGACTGCTCTGTTTTGATGTCCACAGTCATCTGGCCCAGGTAGAGGCGGTCAAGGCGCTCAAAGAAGGGGACCTTGATACCGGCCCGACCCACCAGGATGCGGCTGTCTTTTTTCAGGCCGGAGATGATGTAGGCCTGATCGGGGGGAGACTTGACGTAGCCCGTGGCGAAGATGATGATCAACACCAGGACGGCCACGCCTCCCAGGATGACGGGAAGCAGGGGAAAGCTTCCCGCCGTGGAAGCCAAAGCGGATACGAACAGTGCGTGCATAGTAATTTCCTCCTTTTTTCTCTCGGTACGGACTTGTCCAGTCGCCCCACGGAGAATACGGATTCCCACACCCAGTGTGCGCACTGGGTTCGGAATGACGGGGCGAATGGGCGGTTGATTTCTTCACGCGGCGCAGGGGGGAGCCGGACAAAAACAAAAACCCATGCCGGATCTACACATCCAACATGAGTCTCATTTTCAAGGCGTGCCGACCGCAGAGCGGTGTGATGACGACAGTGCCTCCCCGGATGGGGAACTACTCCCTCAAGCGCTTTGTGAAATTGTGGATTATATATACCACATCCGGAGCGTTCTGTCAAGGGGGTACGGAAAATATTTTTTTGCAACTACTTGACAAGTTCATTTTAATTTGATACAATTTAATTGTAATGAATACGATGTGCAAGGAGGAACACGATATGTCTATCTATGATCTCACTGTCAAGACCCGCAAGGGCGAGGATTTTGCCCTCTCCGGGCTGCGGGGCAAGCTTCTGCTGATCGTCAACACCGCCACGGGCTGCGGCTTCACGCCTCAGTATGAGGCCCTGGAGCGGCTCTATGAAGCCTATCACGACCGCGGGCTGGAGGTGCTGGACTTCCCCTGCAATCAGTTCGGCCACCAGGCCCCCGGCGAGGACGAGGAGATCCACGCCTTCTGCACCGGCAAGTACAAAACCCAATTTGACCAATTCAAGAAGATCGACGTCAACGGCGAGAACGAGGATCCCCTTTTCACCGAGCTGAAGGCCCAGGCCCCCAACGACGAGCCCGTCTCCGGCCTCAAGGCCAAGGCCGCCATGGCCGCCATCACCAAGCTCAGCACCAGCTTCAAGGCGCCCTGCGACATCCGGTGGAATTTCACCAAGTTCCTGGTGGATCGGGAGGGGCAGGTCGTCCGCCGCCTCTCGCCCATCGCAGACCCCATGGCGCTGGAGGACAGTATTCGGGCGCTGCTGTAAGCACTCACAGGCGGGAAGCCCCCCTCATCCGTCATCGGGCTTCCGTGAGACGCCCGATGCCACCTTCCCCCCAGGGGGAAGGCTTTGGCAAAAATATGTAGCCTGCTAAAAAATTTAGGGTTTACGCACAGGGGAAACTGTGGTATAATCCATTCACCATCATACAAGGAGGATATTGCAATGGCAATTCGCGAGATCAATCACGCTGATTTTGAGGAGCTTGTGCTCAAGTCTGACAAGCCCGTGCTGGTGGACTTCAACGCTACCTGGTGCGGCCCCTGCCGGATGCTCAAGCCTGCCCTGGAGGAAGTCGCCGCCGAGCGGCCCGACGTGGTCGTGGTGGGCATCGACATCGACGAGAACAGCGATCTGGCTGAGGAATATGACGTGTTCTCCATCCCCTGCCTGGTGCTGTTCAAGGACGGCGCGGAGGCCGACCGCAGCGTAGGGCTCATCCCCAAGGAAGCGATCCTGGGGCTGCTGGCACAGTAAAGTGGCATGAAGTATCCGCTGACGCGGATGTGAAGTACGGCTTCGCCACATGAAGACGCTGCGCTTATGAAGTATGGCTGCGCCATATTTGCACAACGGGTAGCCTTGCCCACTTTTCAATTCATTCCTTTTGATCGGTTTATTCGCAGAATAAACCGATCCCGCAATATGTGCGAAGCACATACTTCATATTCCGTAAGGAATACTTCATTTGCTGTCAGGCATACTTCATATTCCGTAAGGAATACTTCATTCAAACAGGAGAGGTATCATTGATGTACGATATCGTTATCGTCGGGGCCGGGCCTGCCGGGCTGACGGCTGCCATTTATGCCCGGCGGGCTTCCAAGTCTGTGCTGGTGCTGGAGGCCAAGGCCTGGGGCGGGCAGATCATCAACACCCCCGACATTGAGAACTATCCCGTGGTGGCCCACATCTCCGGGGCGGACTTCGCCAACGACCTCTACAACCAGGCCGTGGCCCTGGGGGCGGAGGTCAAACTGGAAAAGGTTACAGGCGTGGAGGATCTGGGCAAGGCCAAGCTTGTCCGCAGCACCCTGGCGGAGTATGAGGCCGGGGCCGTGATCCTGGCCACCGGCTCCGAAAACCGGAAGCTGGGCGTAGACCGGGAGCAGGAGTTCACCGGCCGGGGCGTGTCCTACTGCGCCACCTGCGACGGCAACTTCTTCCGCCGCAAGGACGTGGCCGTGGTGGGCGGCGGCAACACCGCCCTGGAGGACGCCCTCTACCTGGCTGATCTGGCCAACAAGGTCTACCTGATCCATCGCCGGGACGCCTTCCGGGGGGAGGAAACCACCGTGGAGCAGCTGCGCCGGAAGGAAAACGTGGAGATCGTCTACAACGCCACCGTCACCGCCCTGCTGGGGGAAAAGCGCCTGTCCGGCGTGGAGCTCACCGACAAGCTCAGCGGCGAGAAGCGGACGCTGGAGGTCAAGGGCCTGTTCGTGGCCGTGGGCCGTATCCCGGAGAACGAGAGCTTCCGGGCTCTGATCCAGCTGGACGAGGCGGGCTACGCTGTGGCGGGAGAAAACTGCCGCACCAAGGTCCCCGGCGTCTTCGTGGCCGGAGACAACCGCACCAAGGAGCTGCGCCAGCTCGTCACCGCCGCCGCCGACGGCGCGGTAGCAGCCACGGAAGCTGTTAAATACTTGAACGCGTAACCAATGACGGTTCTGCGATCACTTGAAATCGCAGAACCGTCATTTTTTGTCTAATCCGCGCGGAAGGGGTAGAAGTCCTCGTCGTTCAGGGGAATGCACAGGCCGGAAATGCTTTCCGAGTCCATTCTGCAAGGCAGGAACGCGTTGGCGGCTGCCTGATCCAGGAACTTGCCCTCGGGCTCGGCGGACGACCTGTGATAGCTTCCGGCCTTGAGATCGATCAGACAATACTCCGAGGGTTCCGCCTCTTCGTTTTCGCGATAGCTTAGCCGAAGCTGCGTGCCGTCCTCGCTGATCCGGCAGCCCGTATGGCTGCGTCCCTTGCCGTAAAAGGCCTTGTCGAAATCCACCGCGAAGAGCGGCTCGCCGCTCGTTCCGTCAAAGCCGAAGGCGCCGAAGTACGTGTAGAAAACGATGGCCTCGGAATCGTTGCGCAGCGGACTAATGCCAACGCCGACCGGCGTATCCGGATCCAGCTCGTCAAACGCGAGCGCCTCGAGCGTGGTGGGCTGCAGCGTGAACAGATCCAAATGGACGAAGCCGTCTTCATTGGCCGCGAACTCGGATTGGAACTCCCCGTACAGTTCCTTCGCCTCAGCATCGATCCCGAAACAGGATGAGTAGGATCCGGTGAGGGTGCCGATCACGGTGCTGTCGCCGTCGGGATCGACCCGGCACAGCTTGTAGCCCAAATTGAAAAGATCTATCTCTTCGTTGTCGGGGTCTTCGCTGAACAGGATGCTCTCCACGTCAACGCCCTGCAGCTCCGGAACGTACACGTAGCAGGGAGCGCCGTCCACCACGGCGGAAGCCCGGCACTCTTCCACATCCACGACAGTCCGGTCATTGCGGTTGATTACCCACAGATCGGAAGCTCCGAGGGCGGAATGAGCGGCTTGAAGCACGATCCAACCGTCCTTGCAGTGTGCCCACACGTACTTGGAATCGGCAAGCTCTGTTCGATCCTCGTTTTGATAATCCACAGAATAGACCATCGCCGTCACCGGGTTCCCGGACTCGCCTGCATCAAAAACGTCCTCGTCTCCATAGCCGAAATACAGCCGATCTTCGGTGGCGGCCAGCAGCATCGTTATTACACCGCCTTCGGCGTCCCGCGCAAAGAGCGTTTCGGTCTCGCCGGAGGCCAGATCCTTTTTCATGATCGTGCCGTTGTCGTCCCAGATCCGGGTCTTGCCGTTGGAGAAGTAGCTGCGCTCCGCAACGGGGAGCTTTACGAAGTATTCGCCCGTCAGTTCGCGCTCCAGCGCGGCCAGCTCCTCCTCGGTTGGCTCCGGCACGGCGGGGGTCACGGGCTCGGTTTCCGTGCCGATCGCGTCCGGATCCGCAAGCACGGTATCCCGGGGCAGGTTCGCCAGGATCAGATAGTGCCCGTCGACCGCGCGAAGCACCGCGGTCATTTTTTCACGCATTTCATCCTGGTAGTCATAGTTGACAAAGATCCGTCCGTCGTCCGCCTGCAGGATCTCCTGGATCCGGATGGAGCGCAGGCCACAGTCCGTATGGAACCTGTAATAGCAGTCGAAGTCCGGCAGATAGTGAAAGTGCAGCAGCTCCGCCGCTTCCACCCCGCGCTGCGCCGCGAGCTCCGCCAGATCCATGCCGAAGAGCTCTGTGAGCATCGTGTCCAGCTCCGCGCCGGTCAGCTTCGCCCATTCCCGATCCGCAGCCCAAGCCCGATCATCCAGCTTATCTCCCAGCAGCTCCCGCAGCTCGTCCCGCTCCGCGTCGGAGAGGTAGCCGTAGAAGTCAGAAAACAGACGGCACAGATCCGCGTCCGCGGGCTTCGCGTATTCGCTGGTCAACGCGCGAACGTAATGCCCCATTGCCTCGGGATTGGCATCCATATCGTCATCCAGAAGGGCGCGGAGCTCCGCCTCCGTCTCCTCGTCCACCGGCTGGCCAAGCGCAGAAGGCTGCGTAACGGAAGGCTCGGTCACGGCAGGCTCGGTCACGACGGGCGCGGGGGTCTCGACCGGCGCGGCCAGATGGGTCTCCGTGGGCTGCCAGTCGCCTAATGTTTGCTCCTGGTTCTTAAGCAGGCGACCGCCTGCCCAGATGCCGCCGCCGATCAGCGCCACAGCCAGCGCTCCCGCCAGCAGCCTGCCGGCCAGCACCTGGCCGAAGGTCTTGGCGGCAACGGGTACCGCTGTAGCTGTCACCGCTTCGGCAGCACCTGCGGCCGCCGCGGGCGCCTTGGTCAGAATGACGTTCAGGGCCTTCTGCTCCGCCGCGGCGGAGGGCTCCAGCCGGCGCAGCAGGGTCATCAGGAAGGCCACAGGGGACAGGCCGTAGAGCTTGACGCCCTGCTTTTCCAGCTCCCGCACCCGCCGCTCCACGTTCTTGCGGCCGTTAAAGAGCTGCGCCTTCACGGTGCCGGGCGCCAGGTGCAGCAGCTCCGCGATTTCCTTCACGCTGAGCTCCTCGTAGTAGTACATACCGACGATGATCTGCTGCTGCTCGGGCAGCTCGTCCAGGATCTCCCGCACCAGGCGGGAGCTCTCCTGCTGGTCGATGACCAGCTCGGGCTGCGCCTCGAGCCGCAGGTCGGGGATCTCCGGCAGCTCGCCGTCCTCGTCGCTGAGCTCCGAGAAGCTCACGCTCCGGCTGCGCGCCGTGACTCTTGCAGTCTCGTTGAGCGCGATCCGCCGCAGCCAGGACAGAAAGGCCTCGTTCGCCTCCAATTTGTTCAGGTTCTGGAACGCGCGCAGGTAGCTCTCCTGCAGGATGTCCCAGGCCAGATCCTCATCGTTTACCATGGCGCGGATAGTCCGGAAGATCCCCGCGTGGGTCTGCTCATATAATTCCGTGAAAGCGGCCTGGTCTCCCGCCCTGGCCCGGGCCGTCAGCTCCGGGGAGATCGCTGCCTTTTCCTGTTTGGTTTCACTGCTGCGGTTCATTTTCTTTTCTCCTTTTATCGTGTCTGTTCAGTCGCCCCTTCTCTGCGTAGGGCGACGGAGCAGAGATATTTATGTTTCTATCGATCATATTACGGTGGTTGGGACTTGCCGGGCGGACGCTCCGGCGGATCATGCCCCGGTGACGCGGCCGGGGAAGCCGTCAGCTGACGCAGGATCGTATCCAGCGTGCACCGAGCCCGCCGGGGATCCGGGTCGATATGCTGATCCACCATTCGCTTGAACATCTCTGCGAAGCTCATTTCCTCGGCCATTTGTCTCACTTCCTTTCGTTTTCTGTCTGTAAGACCCGGCGGAAGGAGAAAAGGTTTAGAATATTTTAAAAAAATTTTTCAAGGGACACCGGAGGCCGGTGTCCCTTGTTGATAATTGCTCAGCCCTCCAGCGTAAAGCTGATGGAGCCCAGGCGTTGACTGTTGACGAAGACGGAGAAGGTGTAGTAGCCCGGCGTATCGGGGAGCCACTCCTGGCGCAGGTCGCCCACGAAGTGATTGTCCTCCCACAGGGTGTTCCAGGGCCGCTCCTCCTGGGCCACGGTGACCAGCTCGCCGTAGCCGTCGTACACGGCATAGTGAACCGTCACGGTCTCGTCGCTCTCCTCCGGCCAGCCCCCGGCCACGATGCCGAAGCTGACGGTGTCGTTGGCGCTGAAGCTGACGGTGCCGGAGAGATCCAGGTCGCTGTAGGTGTAGGCGGCGCTTTCGGGCCGGAAATAGAGCCCGATGGTGGTGCCCGCCTTTTCCACGCCCATTCTGGCAAAGCGGCGATCCTCAAAGCTGCGGATCTGCAGGCTGTTCTCGCCCTTCAGCGAGCTGCCGTCGGCGGGAGTGATGGTCACGGTGTAGTCGATATTCGGCAGCACCGCCATGGTGCAGCTTTCGCCCCGCACCACAGTCTCCAGGGTCTTGCCCTCGTCGATGGCGGCTGTGATCTTCCAGCCCCCCACAGGGGCGCGATCCGCATTCCACTGCAGAGCCAGGCCCTCGATGGTGGCCTCCCCCGTGAAGGCGGACAGGGTGACGCCGGCATCCCGCAGCGTCATGGTCAGCGGCTCCGTCAGGCCGGGGGCCCGAAGCTCCACTGAATAATCCACGTCCCGGGCCACGCCGGAGACGGTAGCGCCGCAGCGCCAGCCGCCTGTCTCTATGGCCTCGGCCTCGTGCAGCCGCACCTCCAGCTCCTTGCCGTCGGCGTCGGTGCAGCGCAGCTCCCAGCGCTCGGGCAGGGCCGTGGTGCAGCGCCAGCTCAGCTCGGCAGAGCCCTCGCGGATGGCGTCCAGCTGCAGCTCCACCGCCTCCACAGGCTCCAGAGGCGTATAATCCATTTGGGTCTGGCCGGAAAGGTAGAGGTTTTCGGTCTGGATCAGGGTGAAGGTGTAGGTCTCGCCGTTTTCCAGATCCGTGACACGGCAGGAGCTTCCGGCAAATTGGAGCTCCGTGGGCTCCTGGCCCTCCCTGCCGTATTGCAGCGTCCAGAAGGCAGGGGCGGTAGACTCGTCCCGGACGGCCAGCTCCAGCCGGACGCTGCCCGGGTCGGACTCCGGGATCGCCACGAAGGACAGGATCTCCGTCAGCGCCTTGGTGGTGACGGTGGCGCTGGTGTGGCCGGAGAGCTTGTGCAGACCGGGGAGCTCCAGCTCCAGCTTGTATTGGGTGTTGGGATTCAGCCCGGTGAAGACAGCCTCGCCGCCGGTGGCAGCGGAGGATTGGGAGTTGCCGTAGCTGTCCCGGCAATAGACGGTGATCTCATCCGGGTTGCCGCTGGTTTTGAGCTTCACATGGAAGCTGTCCGCCGTGACGTCGAAGGTCTCCAACTCGTCCACAGAGACGAAATAGTGCCACAGGCCCTTGCCCAGATCGGTGAACTCATACAGGCCGATGCCGATCACCAGCAGGGTCATCAGCGCGGCGAAGATGATCCAGAAGCGCTTTTTCCGCTTTTGGCTCTTGGCCCGCTGATCCTCCCGACGGCGGCGATCCGCAGCCACCTGGGGCGGCTCGTAGGCGGAATGCCTGGCGGACGAGCTGCGCTCCGGAGCCTTGTCCGGCTTCCTGTCCGGCTTGTCCCGGCCGCTCTTTTTGCCCTCACCGGGGGCGAAGGCCTTTTTAAAGGTATCGTCCAGCTTGTTGGGGTCGGCAAAGCGGACGGGCTCCGGCTCCGCCTCGGCGGTCTCCGGATCCAGGGTCTCGCCGTCTGTCACCAGGGGCGGGACGATCAGATGGTCACTGACCGCGTTGCGGCGCATATACTGCTCCAGCTCCAGGCGCATATCATTGGGATCCTGGTAGCGATCCGCAGGGTCAAAGGCGCAGGCTTTGCAGATGATCCCGGCCAGCTCATAGTCGGCATAGAGGGGGGCGGGCAGGGCCTCGCCCTTCAGACGTCTGGCCTCGGCGGCCTTGGGGTCGGTCTGCTCATCCTCGAAGGGGGCGTGATTGCCGTTGTAGATCCGATAGAGGATCATGCCCAGGGAATAGAGATCCACAGTGGGATTCAAGCCGCCGAGGAAGCCGCTGAGCTCCGGCGCGGAAAAACAGCTGCGATACTGCTCCGGCATCACGGCGTATTGGATGTCCTCCGTGGAGATCAGACCGAAATCGCCCAGCATAAAGCGCCCGGTGTCCGAGAAAAACACGTTGCCGGGCTTCAGGTTGGCGTGGACGTAGCCCTCCTCCCGCAGCGCGGAGAGGGCCACGCAGAGGTCGATGCCCATGTTGATGCCCCGCAGGTGGGACACGGCGTTTTCACTGAGATAGCTTTCCAGCGAGTTCCGCTTGGGCAGAACCGCGTAGATATCATAGCCGACGCCTTCTTTTTTCTCCATCTGGACGCCCAGGAAGGGGAGAATATAGGGGCAGTCCAGCAGGCGCTTGCGGGTCTCGGCCTCCTGGATCAGCGACTCCGCCTCCTTGCGGTAGTAGGCGTCCGCCTCCTCCTCGTTGGCATAGGCGCCGGTCAGCAGCAGCGCCTGCACCTGGCCCTCGCCGGCAGGGATGGAGATGTGTTTGAGTACAAACGCACGGCCCGACTCGGGATGGCGAATCCAATAACAGCTCGCGCCGTCATGCCGGGCAAAGCATTCCCCGATTTCCATTGCGTCCAGAAGCGGGGAGACCTTGTGGTCAAGCATGGTCGTACTCCTCCTTTTTTGCATAATAACTACCATATTTTATACCAAAAGGAAAAAAAAAGCAATAACATATTGTTTTATTTGGAAGAAAATGGTATGATATACGGCAGAGGCTCCGGGGAGGCCCCTTCCGGCCCCCCATCCGGCCATTGATCAGGATTCCCATGTATCGGAGGATTTATCACGATGTTGAATAAAAACGTATGTCCCAACTGCGGGCAGCTGTATGACACCAGCCTTTCCAAGTGCCCCCTCTGCGGCACCGCGCCTCAGGTAGTCAACACGACCCCCCCTGTCCAGCGCAAGCGGATCACGGACGCGGAGCGCAGGCAGCGCCGCTCCGAACGCAAGGAGGCAGAGCAGGAGGCCCGCCGCCGCAAGCGGGAGGCCCGCTTCCAGCAGGATGAAGAGGAAGAGCTGCTGATCGAGGAGGAGGAAGCCCAGCGCAAGGAGGAAAAGCGCCGTCAGCGGGAGGAAAAGAAGGCCTCCCGCCGCGCCGAGAAGAACGGCGGCGCAAGCTCCATCCCCAACTCCACGGTGCCCAACTTTACCCCCGGCCCCGCCCGGGATGGCCGCGGCCCCATGCCCGCGGAATACGAGGAAAAGGATCGGCGGCGGGTGCCCCGGGTGTTCCTGGCGCTGAGCTGCGTGATCCTGGCGGCCACCCTGCTGGTGGGCGGCAGCTACCTGCTGTGGAAAAAGGACATCGTCAAGCTGCCCATCTATGATAAGCTCTCCACCGGCAAGAGCGGCAGCACCCAGCCCAAGGAGACCGAACGCCCCGAGACGACCCAGACCGAGGCTCCCGTCACCACCACCCTCTTCCGGGGCGACGGCGCCATCCCCTGCACCGGCATTTCCCTGAGCCAGAGCACCATCACCTTCACGGAATCCGGCGCCCAGACCCAGCTGCAGGCGGATCTGCTCCCGGAGGACACCACCGACGAGCGGCATTTCAGCTCCTCCGACACCGGAGTGGTCAAGGTCAGCCCTGTGGGCATCGTGACTGCGGTGGGCCCCGGCGAGGCCACCATCACCGTTCTCTGCGGCGAGGAGCAGGCCGTCTGCACGGTCATCTGCGACTTTGCGGCCCCCACCGATCCCACCCTCTCGCCCGACATCACGGAGCTGGTGCTGATCTCTGACGATATTTCCTTCTTCCACGCGGGAGAAAGCTATACCCTTACCGTCACCAACATCCCCGCCGGTACCCCGGTGAAGTGGCGCTCTCTGGACGAGAGCGTTGCCACGGTGGACGCAGGCGGCCATGTGGTGGCCGTTGACGTGGGCACCACCCGCGTGATCGCCACGGTGGGCGATCTCAGCGCGGAGTGCTGGGTGCGCTGCCCCTTCACGGACGACTGAGAAGCGAAGCCTGCCCCGGGGCAGGATGAAACGAGGTTGTTATGGATTACGATGTTGTTATCATCGGCTGCGGCGTCGTAGGCGCGGCCTGCGCCTACGAGCTGGCCAAGCATCAGCTGCGCCTGTGTGTGCTGGAGGCCTCCAACGACGTGGCCAACGGCACCACCAAGGCCAATTCCGCCATCGTCCACGCGGGCTACGACCCCCTGCCCGGGACGAAAATGGCCCGGCTCAACGTGGCGGGCACCGCCATGATGGGGGAGCTGTGCCGCAAGCTGGACGTTCCCTACCGCAACAACGGTTCCCTGGTGCTCTCCCTGTCGGAGCAGGACGACGGGATCCTGCGGACCCTCTACGCCCAGGGGCAGGCCAACGGCGTGCCCGGTCTGGCGCTGCTGAATCGGGAGCAGACCCTGGCGATGGAGCCCAATCTCTCCCCGGACCTTCGGGGCGCCCTTTTTGCGCCCTCCGCCGGGATCGTGAACCCCTGGGAGCTCTGCCTGGCCCTGGCGGAGACCGCCGTACGCAACGGCGCGGAGCTCCGCCTCTCCGCCCCTGTCACCGCCATCCGGCGGACGGAGGGCGGTTTCTGCATCAGCACCCCCCAGGGGGAGCTGACGGCCCGGTACGTGGTCAACTGCGCCGGGGTCAGCTCCGATCGGATCGCCGCCATGGCGGGTGACCGGAGCTTCCGCATCCAGCCCACCAAGGGGGAATACTTCCTGCTGGACAAATCCGAGGGCAGCCGGGTGGAGCGCGTGATCTTCCAGTGCCCCTCCCAGCTGGGCAAGGGTGTGCTGGTGACCCCCACCGTCCACGGCAATCTGCTGGTGGGGCCCAACGCCGCAGCCTGTGACGAGACGGACACCGCCAACACCGCCGCAGGCCTGGACTTCGTCCGCGCCTCCGCCCAGCGCTCCGTTCCCGGCGTCAACTTCCGGGACAACATCCGCAACTTTGCAGGCGTCCGGGCCAATTCCGACCGGCCGGACTTTATTCTGGAGGAATCTGCCGCTGCACCGGGTCTGATCCACGCGGCCGGCATCCGAAGCCCCGGCCTCTCCGCAGCCCCCGCCATCGGGCTGGAGATCCTGGAGCTGCTCCGGCAGGCAGGTCTGACGCTGCGCCGGAAGGACAGCTTCATCGACAGCCGGAAGCGCGTTCGCTTCCACCAGCTGTCCGACGGAGAAAAGAACGAACTGATCCAGGCCGATCCCCGCTACGGCAGAGTCATCTGCCGCTGTGAGACCGTCACAGAGGGGGAGATCGTCGCCTGCCTGCATACGCCCATTCCCCCCGTCTCCGTCAACGGCGTCAAGCGCCGGGTGGGCGCGGGCATGGGCCGCTGCCAGGGCGGCTTCTGCGGCCCCAGGGTCCAGGAGATCATCGCCCGGGAGCTGGGGCTCGACCCCACCCAGGTCCTGATGGACTGGGAGGGCAGCTGGGTGCTCTGCGGTGAGACGAAGGATGTTGCCCCGTAGGGGCCGATGGCCGACCGGGAACCAGGGCGGATGTGGGCATCCGCCCCTACGACGAAGGGAGAAGCTGACCAATGATCGAGCATAATCTTGTGGTGATCGGCGGCGGGCCTGCGGGGCTGGCCGCCGCGCTGGCCGCCTGGGAGCAGGGCGTCCGGGACATTCTGATCCTGGAGCGGGACAACCAGGCCGGCGGCATTCTGAATCAGTGCATCCACAACGGCTTCGGCCTGCACCGTTTCAAAGAGGAGCTCACCGGCCCCGAATACGCCGGGCGCTTCATCGAGCTGGTGAAGAACACGGATATCCAGATCCGCACCGATACCATGGTGCTGGAGCTCACCGGGGATCGGATCCTGCACACCGTCAGCCCCCAGCACGGCTACGAAGCCATCCGGGCCGGGGCCGTGATCCTGGCCATGGGCTGCCGGGAGCGCACCCGGGGAGCCATCTCCATTCCCGGCGCCCGATGCTCCGGCATCTTTACCGCCGGGGCCGCCCAGCGCTTTCTGAACATCGAGGGCTACATGGTGGGCAAACGGGTGGTGATCCTGGGCTCCGGCGACATCGGCCTCATCATGGCCCGCCGCATGACCCTGGAGGGGGCCAAGGTCCTGGCCTGCGTGGAGCTGATGCCCTACTCCGGCGGCCTGACCCGGAACATCGTCCAGTGCCTCAACGACTTCGACATTCCCCTGTATCTCAGCCACACAGTCACCGACATCCGGGGCAGGGATCGGCTGGAGCAGGTGGTGGTCTCGAAGGTGGACGACAAGCGCCGTCCCATCCCCGGCACGGAGATGGTCTTCGACTGCGACACCCTGCTGCTGAGCGTGGGCCTGCTGCCGGAAAACGAGCTGAGTCGCCAGGCGGGCATCGAGATCGACCCCCGCACCAACGGCCCCCGGGTCTGGGAAAACCGGGAGTGCTCCATCCCCGGCGTCTTCGCCTGCGGCAACGTGCTCCACGTCCACGATCTGGTGGACTACGTCAGCGCCGAGAGCGAGCAGGCGGGCAAGGCTGCGGCCGCCTACCTCCAGGGCCTCCGCCCCGCGGGGGAGGAGATCCGCCTGGAGAACGGGTTTGACGTGAGCTACACGGTGCCCCAGCACTTCCACCGGGGGGGGGAGGCCCTGGAGCTCTTCTTCCGGGTGCGAAACGTCCGCAAAAATACCGCCATCCGGGTCATGGACGGGGATACCCAGATCGCCCGCTTCCAGCGGGAGCACATGGCCCCCGGCGAAATGGAGAGCATCAAGCTGCCCAAGGTTCTCCTTGACCGCGTCAAGGGTGACAGGCTGACGGTGGAAATTGAGCCCGTAGGGGGCGGCGCCCACGACGCCCCGAGCCCCGCCGCCGGGGATACGGATTCTTCGCTGCGCTCAGAATGACGGAGGGAGAGTTACGATGAAAGAAATCATCTGCATCACCTGCCCCAAGGGCTGCCACCTGAAGGTGGATGAGGAAACTTTTGCCGTCACCGGCAATTCCTGCCCCCGGGGAGCCGTCTACGGGGCCAACGAGCTCCGCAGCCCGGTCCGGGTGGTCACGTCGACCGTGATCGTGGAGGGCCCGGCAAGACGGCTGCCCGTCAAGACCGACCGCCCCATTCCCAAGGGCAAGATGTTCGAGGTCATGGCCGAGATCAACCGGCTCCGGGTCAAGCCCCCTGTGAAGGTGGGCGACGTGCTGATCCCCAACGTGGCCGGCACCGACGGCAACGTGGTAGCCACGAAAAACCTCCCCTGACAAGGGGAGGGGGACCGCCGCAAGGCGGTGGAGGGGTGCTCCCCGTTCGAAACCGCTCCGAGCATCGCACCACCCCTCCGCCCCAGTGTGCGCACTGGGGCACCTCCCCTGCTTGCAGGGGAGGTTTTGTGGACGGCAACTTTCAACTATCAACTATCAACTTTCAATTTGACCGACAGGAGGTCCCCCATGGGTAAATACATCCTCTCCCT
>JAEEZZ010000168.1 GCA_016292255.1 Oscillospiraceae bacterium | reverse complement strand
TTTTCCCGATTATCGTACACGTTGACTTATTACCTGTTACTTGTTACCTATTACCTATTACCTGCCAACCTCCCCCCGTTGGTGGACGGATTGCAGCTATCCCGATTCTACCGGGAGACGGAACTTGCTATACAAGGAATATGTAATAAGGAATAAGTAATAAGTAATAAGTAATAAGTAGCAGCGCATCGGCAGTTTTTCCCGATTATCGTACACGTTGACTTATTACCTATTACTTATTACCTGTTACCTGTTACCTGCCAATCTCCCTCATACCGCCCAACTATTACCTATTACTTATTACCTATTACTTCTCAAGGGATTGCCATGTTTCATACTCACTACCAACCCGAATATCTGACCTCCGATACCATTTCCGGCGGCGTCGTCCACTGCTTTTCTACGCGGCACGGCGGCGTTTCCACCGGGTATCTGTCCTCTCTGAACCTGGGCACCCACCGGGGGGACGAGTGGGACAACGTCTATGAGAACTACCGCCGCCTGGGGGCTGCCGTGGGCTTTGCCCCGGAGCAGACGGTCTTCACCCGCCAGACCCACACGGACATCGTGGCCCGGGTGGGCGCCGGAAACCGGGGAGACGGCCTCTTCCGGGAGGTGGAGCCGGAGCGGGACGGGATCTGCACCAACGAGCCCGGGCTGGCCCTGGTCTGCTTCGCTGCGGACTGCACCCCCATCCTGCTCCACGACCCCGTCCGCCACGCTGTGGCCGCCGTTCACGCCGGCTGGCGGGGCACTGCCAAGGGCATCGTCGCCCGGGCTGTGGAGACCATGACCCGGGAATTCGGCACCGACCCCGCCGATATCCAGGCCGCCATCGGCCCCTGCATCGGCCTCTGCTGCTTTGAGACGGGGCCCGAGGTCCCGGAGGCCATGCTTGCCGCCCTTGGGGAGGATGCTGCCCCGTTCATCCGTAGGGACGGCACCCTGCCGTCCGCCCTGGGAGGAGAGGCAGCAGAGAAATATCACCTGGATCTGAAACAGCTCAACGCCCTCTGGCTCCGCCGGGCGGGCGTCAGCCGGATCGACGTCTCCTGCGACTGCACCCGCTGTCGGCCCGACCGCTTCTGGTCGCACCGCTTTGCCGGGCAGGAGAGAGGCTCCATGGCGGCTGTGATCATGCTGAAGGAATAGGAGGCGATTTCGCTGAAACGAGGATTGTGCCTTCTTTTGATCGTCGTATTGCTGAGCGGCTGCGCCTTGACGCCCGCCGTCACGGAGAGCACCCAGCCGCCGGAGACGGAGACCCGGGAGCCGGATCCCGCCCGGGACGCCCAGAAGCCCAAGGGCTTCGGGCTTGCCTACGTGCCGGAGTACGGCTTCAATCCCTATGACTGCGTCTGCGTCACGAACCGCCCCGTGTGCTCCCTGGTCTATGAGAGCCTGTTCGTGCTGAACAACAGCTTTCAGCCGGAGCCGGTGCTCTGCGACCGCTTTGCCGTTTCCGAGGACGGAAAGAACTATCTGATCACCCTCTGCGGGGAGGCCAGCTTTTCCGACGGTTCTCCGCTGACGGCGGACGACGCCGTGGCCTCCCTGCGGGCCGCCAGAGATTCCGCGTATTACGGCTCCCGCTTCTCCAACGTGCTGGAGTTTTCCTCCAGGGACGCTCTGACGCTGGAGATCAGCCTCTCCCAGGCCTATGAGAATCTGCCGCAGCTGCTGGACGTGCCCATCGTCAAGGCCGGGACCCAGAACGAGACCCGCCCCATCGGCACCGGGCCCTACGTCTTCTCGGAGGAACGGAACGGCCTCTGTCTGCGGCGCAGCCGGAGCTGGTGGCAGGACGCCCTTGCCCCGGTGGAGTATGACAGCATCGCCCTGACCGCAGCCGCGGATCCCACGGCAGTGCGGGACAGCTTCGAGTTCGGCGATATCACCCTGGTCTGCGCGGATCTCAACTCTCCCAACGCGGTGGGCTACCGCTGCGATTACGAGCTGTGGGACTGCCCCACCACCACCATGGTGTATCTCGGCTTCAACCTGTACAGCGACCTGTTCTCCGACGACGACATCCGCGCTGCCGTGACCCACATGATCGACCGGGACAGCCTGACCGTCTCGGTCTGCAAGGGCTTCGGGGAGGAGGCCTGCCTGCCCTGCGCGCCGGACAGCCCGCTCTATGACGAGACCCTTGCGTCGACCTATTCCTATGACGAGGAAGCGGTGGCGAAGCTGTTCCGGACCATGAGCGTCCGCTCCCACGACCCGGGGAGCCTGCTGGTCTGCTCGGCGGATCCCACCCGGGTGGAGCTGGCGCGCCGCTTGGCGGAGGCCATGACCGCGGCAGGCCTGCCCATGGAGGCCAGCATCGTGGACGCCGAAAGCTTCCGCGATCGCCTGGAACGGGGCCGCTACGACGCCTTTCTGGGGGAGACCCGCCTGTCCGGAAACTTTGATCTGACGGAGTTCTTCCGTGCTGACGGCAGCCTTTGCTACGGCGGCATCCGAAGCGCCGACATGGAGCAGCTTGCCCGGGACACGCTGGAAAACTCCGCCAACAGCAACGACCTCTACCGGGGCGTGATGGACAACGCCTATTTCTGCCCGCTGCTGTTCAAATCCTACGCCGTGATGGCCAACCGCGGCATCATCGACAGCCTGCAGCCTGCGGTGGACTGCGTGTTCCACCTGCCCGGCGGCCGGAGCCTGGCCGACGCCAGCGTGACCTACGCGGAGCTGAGCGGGGAAGAGGAGGAAACAGAACCCGAAACGGAGGAAGCACCATGAGCTATGCCGATCAAGTCTATATCGAAACCTGCAAGCGCATTTTGACCGAGGGCGTCCGGGACGACGAGCTGCCCGTCCGGCCCCACTGGGAGGACGGGACGCCTGCCCACACCGTCAAGCTCTTCGGCGTCGTCAACCGCTACGATCTGCGGAAGGAATTCCCGCTGATGACCCTGCGCCGCACCTACTACAAGTCCGCCATCGACGAGCTGCTGTGGATCTGGCAGAAGAAATCCAACCGGGTATCAGAGCTGAGCTCCCGCATCTGGGACGCCTGGGCCGATGAAAACGGCACCATCGGCAAGGCCTACGGCTACCAGCTGGGGATCAAGCATCACTATCCGGAGGGGGACTTCGACCAGGTGGATCGGGTGCTCTACGATCTGAAGCACAACCCCCAGAGCCGCCGCATTCTGACCAACCTGTACAACCATGCGGATCTGAGCGAAATGGCCCTGTACCCCTGCGCCTACTCCATGACCTTCAACGTCAGCGGCAAGGTGCTCAACGCCATTCTGAACCAGCGCTCCCAGGATATGCTGGCTGCCAACAACTGGAACGTGGTGCAGTATGCCGCCCTGGTCTGTATGCTGGCCCAGGTCTCGGGGCTGATCCCCGGCGAGCTGGTCCACGTGATCGCCGACTGCCATATCTACGACCGCCATATTCCCATGGTGGAAAAAATGATCTCGCTGCCCCCCTACGAGGCCCCCAAGGTCACCCTGGATCCCACGGTGACGGACTTCTATGCCTTCACCAAGGACAGCTTCACTGTGGAAAATTACAGGTATCACCCCTTTGACGAGAAGATACCCGTTGCAATTTAGGAGAATGAAATGAACGCCATTGTCAACGTCACCCCCTATTGGGGCATCGGAAAGAACGGAAAGCTGCTGGTC
Organism: Oscillospiraceae bacterium; assembly: GCA_016292255.1. Taxonomy (GTDB): domain Bacteria; phylum Bacillota; class Clostridia; order Oscillospirales; family Oscillospiraceae; genus JAFRPC01. Next base: position 13,386 of record JAEEZZ010000168.1, on the reverse strand, counting down.
TCCATTCCCACGGATCTCCAGCGCTTCCGGGAGCTTACCATCCATAAGACCGTGATCTACGGCCGCAAGACCCTGGAGACCTTCCCCGGCGGCCACCCGCTGCGGGAGCGGGAGAACATCATCCTGACCCACGACAAGGAATTCACCGCAGAGGACGCCATCATCTGCCACGACCTGGACGAGCTCAAGAGCGTCCTGCGGGATCGCTACAGCGAAAACCTCTGGGTCATCGGGGGCGAGAGCGTCTACAAGCTTCTGGTGCCCCACTGCGAGAAGGCCTACGTCACCTTCAGCTACACCGAGCTCAAGGCGGACAAGTTCTTCCCCAACCTGAACCGGAACGAGAACTGGTTCGTCAGCGCCATCCAGCCCACCCAGATCGAGGGCCGCACGCCCTACCGCTTTGTGGAGTATACCAACACGAAGCCACTGCCCCTGTGAGAATGCATAATTCATAATGCATAATGCATCATAAGGGAACCGTGCCGTAGCGGCGCACACCGGTGCGCCACGGGACGCACCGATTGACGCATTCCGTCCTTGATCATACGAAATGCAAAAACCATTGATTTTTTGCTTGTCATAGGATACAATAATCATGCTGAACATCGTCCTTGTGGAGCCGGAGATCCCCCAGAACACCGGGAACATCTCCCGCACCTGCGCCGCCACGGGCAGCCGGCTCCATCTGATCAAGCCCCTGGGCTTCGATATTTCCGACCGCCAGCTCAAGCGGGCCGGTCTGGACTACTGGCATCTGCTGGACGTACGGGTCTATGAGAATCTGGACGACTTCTTTGCCAAAAACGATGTGCGCCAGATGCGCCTGTTTTCCACCAAGGCGCCCCGCTGCTACACCGAGGCGGATTACGCCGACGAGTGCTATCTCTTTTTCGGCAAGGAGACCAAGGGGCTGCCCGAGGAATTCCTCTACGCCCACCCCGAGGACTGCGTCAAGCTGCCCATGATCCCGGAGGCCAGGTCGCTGAACCTGTCCAACTCCGTGGCCGTGGGGGTCTTCGAGGCCCTGCGGCAGCTGGGCTTCCCCCATCTGCGCCGGTGGGGGAAAATGAACGAAGCAAAACAATCCGCAAACGCGGAAGAATAATGGGAGGTCACTATGAATTACAACAAGAAGTCTGTTGAAGATGTTGACGTGCGCGGCAAGCGGGTCCTCTGCCGCTGCGACTTCAACGTCCCCACCAAGGAAGGCAAAATCACCAGCGACAAGCGTATCGTGGCCGCACTGCCCACCATCAACTACCTGCGCCAGCACGGCGCCCGGGTCATTCTCTGCTCCCACATGGGCAAGCCCAAGAACGGATACGATCCCGCCCTGAGCCTGAAGGTCGTGGCGGATCGCCTGAGCGAGCTCCTGGGCGTCGAGGTCAAGATGTCCAAGGACGTGGCCGGGGAAGACAGCAAGCGCCTGGCCGCCGCGCTGAAGGACGGCGACGTGATGCTGCTGGAGAACACCCGCTTCGAAAAGGGTGAGACCAAGAACGATCCGGAGCTGAGCAAGGCTCTGGCTGAGCTGGCCGATCTGTTCGTCAACGACGCCTTCGGCTCCGCCCACCGCGCCCACTCCTCCACTGCAGGCGTGGCCGACTATCTGCCCGCTGTCTGCGGCTACCTGATCGCCAAGGAGGTCGGCATCATGGGCAAGGCCCTGGCCGATCCCGAGCGCCCCTTCGTGGCCATTCTGGGCGGCGCAAAGGTCTCCGACAAGCTGAACGTCATCAACAACCTGCTGGAGAAGGTGGACACTCTCATCATCGGCGGTGGCATGGCCTACACCTTCCTGGCCGCCAAGGGCTACAGCGTGGGCACCTCTCTGCTGGACAGCGAGAAGATCGACTACTGCCGTGACATGATGAAGAAGGCCGAGGAGAAGGGCGTGAAGCTGCTGCTGCCGGTGGATACCGTGGTGGCCAAGGCCTTCCCCGATCCCATCGACGGGCCTGTTGAAGTTCACACCGTGGCCTCCGACGCCATCCCCGCCGACTGCATGGGCCTGGACATCGGCGAGAAGACCCGCGAGCTCTTCGCCGGGGCGGCCAAGGCTGCCAAGACCGTGGTCTGGAACGGCCCCATGGGCGTGTTCGAGAACCCCACTCTGGCCAAGGGCACCATTGCCGTGGCCCAGGCGCTGGCGGATTCCTCCGCGGTGACCATCGTGGGCGGCGGCGACTCTGCGGCGGCCTGCGAGCAGCTGGGCTTTGCCGACCGGATCACCCATATCTCCACCGGCGGCGGCGCTTCCCTGGAATTCCTGGAGGGTCTGGAGCTGCCCGGCATCGCCTGCCTGCAGGACAAGTAAATCCACTGACATTTGTATAATAGTCACAAAAACAGCACCCGGATTTTGTCTGGGTGCTGTGTATTTTATTCATACTATTTTCATATCTTTGTGGTATAATGACAATGTGGAAAACCACGTCGCAAGCGCGCGGAAGGAGTAATGTATTCATGAACATTTTGTTCTACCTCACCCCAAAGGCCAGCTGCGAGGTACTCTACGACGATGAATCCATCCGGGAGGCATTGGAACGGATGGAGATCTCCGGATTTGCCGCCCTCCCGATCATCCACAAGGAGGATGGCGTTTATCAAGGCACCCTGACGGACGGAGATCTGCTTTGGGCCCTCAAGAATCGCTGCAACTTCGATCTGAAGGAAGCCCAGGCCCACAGCATCATGGAAATCGCCCACCGAAAGAACTATTTGCCGGTCTCCGTTTCCACCGACATGAACGATTTGCTGCAAAAAGCCCTGGATCAAAACTTCGTTCCCGTGGTGGACGACCGAGGCACCTTCATCGGCATCGTGACCCGCCGTTCCATTATGGCGCAGTACGTAGAGAGCAGCTGGAAAAAAACGCACGAAACGGCTTGAAGAAGTCATATTTGATAAGCAAAAACGGGAGCCTTGTCGGCTCCCGTTTTTGCGTCAGACTGTCAAAGAACTTCCTACATTCATTTTTCCCGGATGCAGGCAGAATTGAGAATTGAAAGTTGAAAGTTGAAAATGAAGGTGTTTTTTAAATTGCCATTTAAAAAAGAAATCCAAGCTGCGAAATAGACTTTTCTCGTTTTTTTGGCCTGTAATTACACAGCAAAAGAATCATTGAGCTGGAATTCTCCACTTTTCTTCTCATCGGTCAAATGGCAATTTGAACGATACCACAACTTTCAACTTTAAATTTTCAACTTTCAACTTTTTTGCCCTGCTGACGTGAAAGAGAGAGAGACTCGGCTCCCTTTTTTGCATTTTCTACGGGTTTTCCGGCACGCAGAACCAATCCTCCGATGGCGTCAGCGGCGCGGTGCTTGCGCTGCTTCCCTCCAGGACCACCACGCTCTTGATCTCCGGCAGGGAGCTCAGGGTGGCCGTGATGGAGCGGATCGCCAATTCCCGATCCTGGGGGTCCGCCGGGAGGGTGTTTTCCGCAAGCCGCACGGTGCAGACGTGATTGGCCGTGGTGACAGACAGGGGAGCGGAGACGCTGGAGAAGGGGGATCTCAGCCCGTTCTGGGAGCTTCTGGCCAGCAGGGCCATCAACAGCGCTTCCTCCTGGGTGGCGTTGCCCCTGGCACGGGTGCGGACGGTGAGCCGGTGCAGCAGATCGTCGGACTTGCCGGGCAGGCAGAGCGTCCCGGCGAATTCGCCCAGCTCCTCCCGGATCGGGCCCACCACCGAGGTGTCCATCAGCCAGGGCTCAGAGAGGCTCAGCCACACGTAGGGGGTCAGCTTTCTGCCCTGGGAATAGATCTGGACCTGGTTGATGCCGTTCAGCTCGCACAGGGTGTTCACCACGCTCAGGATCGTGAGCTGTTCGGTCTGTTCCCCCTCCGGCCGGTTGGTGAAGAAGTCCTCGTTGAAGTCCACGGAGCAGATCCCGTTCTCAACGCTCACGTCGTCCAGGATGGCGGTGCCCGTCGGCAGGGCCATCCGCATACCGCCGCTCTGGGGCGCGCTGAGCAGGAGCTCCAGCACGTACTGGGCGTTCTGCTGCAGCTCCTCCGGCTTCATCATCGGCACGGTCCGCTTCTCTGTCAGCAGGAAGCGGCCGGATTCATCGGCGTAGTACAGGGTGACCTCCTGGTTTTGCTCCGGGTCTTCGCCGTTGTCGTAGAGCAGCATATCGTCTGCGGTGAGCAGCACGTCGTCGCCCACGGCGCCGCCCCTGGAGCGCACCTTGATCCGCACCTTGTGGATCCCGTCCAGGGCCAGACCGGTTTTGGCCAGGCAGGCGTAGGCAAGATTGTGGTCGAATTCCGACGGGGTATGGGCGTTCTGGGTGAGCATGATCTCCAGCGTACTGCCCCGGCGGAGCACCACGCTCAGCACGGTGTCCTGGGAGAAGGGGGAGACCAGCTCGCTGCTCAGCGGCCCGTCGAAATAGAGCTCGAACAGCTTCTGATCCGTATAGCGATCCGTGCCCAGATCCCGTGTCTCGGCGCGAATGACGCCGTCCTCGGCGGCGTAATCCGTCTTGGCCGTCCGGTAGTAGAACGTGACGGGCTGGGTCATGACCTCGGCCTGCTCCGTTTCCCCGCAGGCAGCCAGAAGAAGAACTGCAAATAGCAGCAGAAGAATGATCCGTTTCATTTCTTTGCCTCCTCCCGGGTGGGATTCTGGGGGAAGCTCAGCCGGAAGCAGGAGCCGCCGCCCTCCCGATCGGTCACGGTGACAGAGCCGTCGTTCCGGGCCACCATGTCGGAAACGATGGAAAGCCCGAGTCCCGCGCCGCCGGCCTTCCGGGAGCGGGCCTTGTCCACCCGGTAGAAGCGCTCAAAGATGTGGGGCTTTTCCGACTCCGGGATCCCGAGGCCAGTATCCTCCACGGAGATGATCACGCTGTCGGGGACGAAGGATGCCCGGAGCAGGACCTCTCCGCCGGAGGTGTTGTATTTGATGCCGTTTTCCACCAGGTTGAACAGGATCTGATACAGGTCGTCGGCAGTGACCAGCACCACAATGTCCTCCGGGCATTCCAGACGCAGCCGGATCTCCTGCCTCCGGGCCACCGGCGTCAGCATTCGAAGCACCCGATCCGCCACGGGCCGGACGATGACCAGCTCCCGCTCCTCGGAGGGCTGGGAATCCAGCCGCGTCAGCTCCAGCAGCTTTGCGGTAAGCCGCGTCAGCCGATCCGCCTCGTTGCCCACGTCAGCGACAAATTCCCGCATGGTATCCTGATCCATGTCGTTTTGCAGGATGGAGTCGGTGAGCAGCTTGATGGAGGCCAGCGGCGTTTTCAGCTCGTGGGAGGCGTTGGAGACAAACTGTTTCCGGACGCGCTCGGACTGGTCCAGACGCTGGGCGAGCTTGTTGAAGGCCTGGCAAAGCCGGGATACCTCGTCGTTGCCCCGCTCCGGCAGGCGCACGGAATAGTCCCCGCCGTGCAGCTTGCCGACAGAGACGAACAGATCCCCCATCCTGCGGGAGAAGATCACGGAAAAGAGGATCGAAATGATGATGACCAGAAGCTCAAGGCAGACGGAGATCCAGAAGATCATCTGCTGCAGGCCGTCGATCAGAGCGGCCTGATCCGCGTCCCGCTCCAGCAGATAGACAGAGCCGATGATCCTGTTATAGGACACGATGGGCATGGCGGCCTTGGTGATGATCATTCCGTTCTCATAGCGGATATAGACCGCGTCGCTGCCCTCCAGCGCTGTGGTGACCTCCGGGTAGAGGATCAGCCGATTCCGGTTTCCGGCGGAGTCGAGAGAGTCGTAGATGCAGCGGCCCCCGGCGTTGGTGACCACCACCCGGGCTGTGTGCAGGTCGTGCACCGACAGCGTGGCCTCCCGCACAGTTTCCTCGTCCAGCTCCTCGCTGTTGGTAAAGGCGGAAACAATGAGCTGTGCCTTATCCAGGATCGCGTTGCGCTGGGCCGTATAGGTGAGCCGCCGGATCATGATGGGGGCGGAAAAATTCAGGAACAGAAGTACCGTAGAGGTGATCAGCACGCAGGCCGCGGCGTAGCGCAGCTGGGAGCTGCGGAACGGGTGCGGCGGCCGATATTCAGACTTTGAAATAGTACCCAACTCCCCACTTAGTCAGAATGTGCACAGGGTTCGCGGGATCCCGCTCCAGCTTTTCCCGGATGCGGCGGATGTGGACGTCCACGGTACGGATATCGCTGCGATAATCGTCGCCCCAGATGATGTCCAGCAGGTTCTCCCGGGAGTAGACCCGGTTCGGATTGCGGATCAGAAGCTCCACCAGGTCAAATTCCTTGGCGGTCAGCTCCACGGGGACGCCGTTTTTCAGCGTGCTCCGGCTTTGGGAGTCCAGGGTGATGGAGCCGCGGATGATCTTCGTCTCGGCCTCCTGCCTGGAGGTGCGCTTCAGGATCGCCCGGATCCGCGCCTTGAGCTCCAAAATGTTGAAGGGCTTGGTCAGATAGTCGTCCGCGCCGCAGTCGAAGCCCAGCAGCTTGTCCATATCCTCGGTCTTGGCTGTGAGCATGATGATGGGAACGTCGGAAAACTGACGGATGCGGCGGCAGGCCTCCAGGCCGTCCATGCCCGGCATCATCACGTCCAGCACGATCAGCCGGACGTCCGGATCCTGGGCGAGGCGAATGGCCTCCAGGCCGTCGCTGCCGGTGACCACCTGATAGCCCTCGTTTTCCAGATTGTAGGCGATTCCCTTGACCAGAAGCTCCTCATCGTCAATGATCAGTATTTTCATTGCTGTCCTCCACATAAACGTAATCACGCAGTTTCTCGAAGATCCCTTCGCCGATGCCGCTGACGTTCATCAGCTCTGCGGCCTGCCGGAAGGGGCCGTTGGCCTCGCGGTAGGCAAGAATGCGCTGTGCCCGTACCTCGCCGATCCCGGGAAGCGTCATCAGCTCCTCCAGACCGGCCCGGTTCAGATCGACCCGTCCCGCCTCCGTCGGCGGGGCCTCGGGGGAGCTTGCCGGGAGCGAGCGGCTTTGCGCCTCGGTGGACGCGGGATGCTGCGTGGTCAGCAGGATCCCGTCAACGGAACGCCTGCCCAGGAAAAAGCCCGCCATCCCAAGCAGAAAACACAGAGTCAGAGCGGGATACAGCAGTCTTCGGAATTTTTGCATGGCAAGAACCGCTCCTTTCCGTTGACAAGCGGCGATTTTCTGCTATAATTCTACATATACAATGCACGTCGAACACAACGAACGGAAGGCCCCTTCGGATCCTGCGGCGCTCCGCTCCTATTATAGCACATCCGATGGGGTCAGGGCAACTTGGAATTCTCAAAAATGGTGAAAAAGATGAAAAAATCCAGAGCGTTATCTGTTATTCTTTTGCTCAGTCTGCTGCTTTCTGTGCTCAGTCTGCCTGTTTTTGCCGCGGCTGCGGAGACGGAGACGACGGACGCCACTGAGGAAACGGCCGCACCCTGGGAGAATGATCTGACCGGCTACCGCCAGAATCTGCTTGCCGACGCGCCGGAGTATGAGGCGGGCTGCGAGACGGCCCTGCTCCTGGAGCTCAATTCCGGCACCGTGGTCTACGCGAAGAACGCGGAGTCCATGGTCTATCCCGCCAGTCTGACCAAGATCATGACCTGCATGGTGACCCTGGAGTACGCCTCCAAGGATCTGGATAAAATGGTGACGGTCTCGGATACCGCCCTGGCGGGCATCGCGGAGGCCGGCGGCGACGTGCGCCTGCAGGCAGGGGAGCGGCTGACGCTGCGGGATCTGCTCTATTATCTGATGGTCAATTCCACCAACGAGGCCGGCAACGTCATCGCCGAGTACGTGGCGGGGGACATCCCCTCCTTCGTCAGTCTGATGAACAAGACCGCCAGGGATCTGGGCTGCACCGGCACGCGCTTTGCCAACACCCACGGGCTCCACGAATCCGGCCACTACACCACGGCCCGGGATCTGAGCATCATCACCCGCAAGGCGCTGACCTACGAGCTCTTCCGCGAGATCACCAATACCGCGGAGTACACCGTGCCTGCCACCAACCTCTCCGACGAGAAGAAGCTCACCACCACGAACTATCTGATCCTGAACGACGGCAACCGTTACCTGGCCGACAACGGCAACTACTACACCTACTATCTGGAGGAAGCCTCCGGCATCAAGACCGGTTATACCAGCGCGGCGGGCCGCTGCGTCATTTCCCGGGCCAACGACGGGAATATGGATCTGCTGTGCATCATCATGGGCGCCGAGACCAGAATGATGTCCGACGGCAGCGCCCGCTACGATAACTTCGTGGAGGCCAAGAAGCTGTTCAACTACGGCTTCTCCAACTTCGCCTACGCGAAGGTGGCCACAGCAGGCATGGCGCCCATGTTCTCCGTGGACGTGCAGTACGCCAAGGACAAACGGGGCGTGGTGCTGATCCCGTCTGCGGACGTGAGCTGCCTGCTGCCCAAGGAATACGACAAGGACAAGGTGACCACCAGCTACGAGCTGAACGATGCGAAGGGCCTTGTGGCTCCGCTGGAGAAGGGCCAGAAGGTGGGCACCCTCTATATGTACTACGACGGAAAGGTGGTCGGCACCACGGAGCTGGAGACCCTGACCGCAGTGGAGGAAAAGGGCGTGGACAAGGCCCTGGCCGAGCTGATCGGCAAGGATACCCCGGATGAGGAAAAGAGCCTGCTTCAAAAGCTGCTGGGCTATTGGTACGTTCCCATTGTGGCGATCGTGGGCCTGTTCCTGCTGCTGATCGTCCGCAATGCCATCTACCGTCACAGCCGCCGCAAGAACCTGGAACGCCGCCGCAGACGGGCCATGATCCGGGATGCCAAGGCAGCCGAGAGCCAGAGAAGGGCGGCCCGGCGGAATCCTTCGGTGGATATGAGCCAGCAGACCCGGCGCGTACCCTCGGTGTACCGTGACAGCCGGGACCGTTCCGACCGGGGAGGCAGACCGTGAGCGGGCCGATCCCCTCCCCGTGGGAGCAGCTGCGCCAGCGCTGTGAGCAATGCAGGGCCTGCGCCCTGTGCGAGACGAGAAACCGGGTCGTCTTCGGCGTGGGAAAGCAGGACAGCCCCATCCTCTTTGTGGGCGAGGGCCCCGGCCAGCAGGAGGATCTCCAGGGAGAGCCCTTTGTGGGCGCCGCCGGCAGGCTCCTGGACGAGATGCTGTCCATCATCGACCTGGGCCGGGATAACTGCTATATTGCCAACGTGGTCAAATGCCGTCCCCCCGGCAACCGGGATCCCCGGGAGGAGGAGCAGGCTGCCTGCGTGGGCTATCTGCAGGAGCAGATCCAGCTGATCCAGCCCAGGCTGATCATCTGCCTGGGCCGGATCGCCGCAGGGGTCCTGATCCGGAAGGACTACCGCATCACAAGGGAGCATGGCCAGTGGACGAACCGAAACGGGGTCTGGTACACGGCCATCTACCATCCCTCGGCCCTGCTGCGGGATCTGAACCGACGCCCGGAGACCTTCCTGGATCTGCTGAACATCCGGGACAAGGTCCGGGATGTATGCCCGGAGGTATATCCATGACGACAACGATGAACAGGAAACAACGGTATCAGCTGCTGCTTCCGGTGGTCTTTGCCCTGGCCTGGCCCACCATGCTGGAGGAAACGATGCAGACCGCCGTGCAGTATATCGACACGGCCATGGTGGGCAAGCTGGGCACGGACGCTACCGCTGCCGTGGGCTCCACCACCACGGTCAACTGGCTGATCGGCACCACGGTCTATGCCTTCGGCATCGGCTTTTTGGCCTATATCTCCCAGGCACTGGGCGCGGGGGAGAGCGAACGGGCCAAGCGGGCCTCCGCCCAGTCCGTGCTGATGGTGCTGCTGACGGGATGCCTCTTTACGGTGTTCACCACCTGCCTGAGCCCCTACGTTCCGGGCTGGATGCAGGTGGAGGAACGGCTTCGCCCCCTGGCATCCCGCTATTTTATGATCCTGTACCTGCCCATGCTGCCCCGGGCGGCCAGCGTGATCTTCGGTACGGTGCTCCGGGCAGCGGGAGACACCAGGACGCCCATGCGGGTGGGCGTGGGCGTGAACCTTATGAACGTGGTGCTGAACTTTCTGCTGATCTATGAGAGCAGGACGGTTTCGATCTTTGGCGGCAGCTTCACCATGTGGGGCGCCGGCCTCGGCGTCACCGGCGCGGCCATCGCCAGCGCGGTCAGCTTCACCTTCGGCGGCGTGCTCATCACGGTGGCCCTGTTCCGGCACCGTGCCGTCTCTCCCAAGGGCTATTCCATCCGCCCGGACAGGACCGTGCTTCGCCCCTTCTTCCGGGTCGCCCTGCCCAATATGGCCCAGCGCTTCACCACCTCTCTGGGCTACGTGGTCTTCGCGTCCATGATCAACGCCCTGGGCGATATCGCCACCGCGGCCCATACAGTGGCCAATACGGTGGAGTCCGCCTTCTATATCCCGGGCTACGGGATGCAGGCCGCAGCCGCCACCTTGACCGGCAACGCCATCGGAATGCGGGACCGTCAGCGCCAGAAGGATCTGTCTGTGCTGATCGTCCTGCTGGAGGTGGTCATGATGCTGGTGACCGGCGGCCTCCTCTTTGCCTTTGCCCCGCAGATGGTTCGGCTGTTCAGCAAGGATCCGAAGGTCATCACCCTCGGCAGCACAGTGCTGCGGATGGTGGCCTGCTCCGAGCCCATCTTCGGCATCTCCATCGTTGTGGAGGGAATGCTCCAGGGCGCCGGCAGGACCCGCGCCCCCTTCGCGTTCAACGTGGCGGGGATGTGGGGCGTCCGCATCCTGGGAACCTTTTTGTGCATCCGATTCCTGCACGGCGGCCTGGTGTCCGCCTGGGCCTGCATGATCGCCCACAACATTCTGCTTTGTCTGCTTTTTGTCATCTATTACCGTATGCTGGAAAGGAAAACATTCAATGGGAAAGACTGCGATCTATCCGGGGTTCTTTGACCCCTTCACCAACGGCCATCTGGACATCGTCCGCAAGGCCTCCGAGATCTTCGACCGGGTCTATATCGTCATCGGCGTCAACGCCGAGAAGCACCGCTCCTTCCCGGCGGATCGGATCGCCGAGGCCATCACGGAAACGCTGCAGGATCAGAAGATCCGGAACTGCGAGGTCGTGATCTGGAACGGCCTGGTGGCGGAATACGCCCGGCTGAAAAACACGGATTACATGATCCGGGGCCTGCGGAACAACATGGACTATAACTACGAGGAAAACGTGGCCTCCGTCAACAAGCTGATCAACCCCGAGCTGGAGTACATCTACTTCCGCTCCAACAATGTGGCGGTGTCGTCCACCATGGTCAAGGAGCTGAACAGCTTCGGCAAGGACGTGTCCCAATACGTCCCCGCCGCGGTGCTCCCCTTACTGAAATAGCCTTCCCCTTGAGGGGAAGGTGGCCTCCGGCGTCTCACGGAAGCCGGAGGACGGATGAGGTGGGGCTCAATGGACGTTCCACAAACCGGAGGGAGAGATTACCATGCCAAAGACCGAAAACCAGAAGTTGAAACTGCTTTTGCTGAAGGACTATCTGGAGCAGAATACCGATCCGGATCACCCTGCCTCCATCCACGACCTGACGGCCTATATGGAGGCCAACGGCGTGTCCGCCGAGCGCAAGAGCATCTACCGGGACATTCAGCTGCTGATGGAGCATGGCTGCGACATCGTGGCCACCAAGGGCAAGACTGCGGGCTATTTCCTGGCCTCCGGCGCCTTCGACCTGGCGGAGCTGAAGCTCCTGGCCGACGCGGTCCTGGCCTCCAAGTTTCTGACGGAGAAGAAGTCCGCCCAGCTGCTGAAAAAGCTGGGGACGCTGACCAGCCGCCACCGTGCGGTGGAGCTGCGCCGGGATCTGGTGGTCTCGGGCCGGGTGAAGTCCATGAACGAGAGCGTGATCTACAACGTGGACGCGCTGCACGAGGCCATCCGGGCCGACAGCCAGATCAGCTTCCGATATTTTGAGTGGGACCGGGCCAAGGAGCGGGTCTTCCGCAAGGACACCCGTGTCGCCAGCCCCTGGGCCCTTTGCTGGGACGACGACAACTACTATCTCATCGCCCACACCGCCGAGCACGGCATCACCCACTTCCGGGTGGACAAGATGACCAATATCCGCCAGACCGGCCAGCCCCGGATCCAGACGGAGCAGACCCGGAGCCTGGATCTCGCCAGCTACGGCAAGCAGGTGTTCGGTATGTTCAACGGCAGCCTGCGGCAGGTGCGGATGCGCTTCGAAAACAGCCTGGCCGGGGTGGTGATCGACCGCTTCGGCAAGGATATCATGCTGATCCCCGACGGCCCCGACCACTTTACCTGCATGGCCGAGATCATGGTTTCTCCCATCTTCTACGGCTGGATCGCCTCCTTCGGCACCCGTGTCCGCCTGCTGTCTCCCGCCGACGTCGTGGCGGAATTCGAGAACCATATTCATTCCATGATTGAGCTTTATGAAAAGCCTTCCCCTTGAGGGGAAGGTGGCAGCGGGCGTCCCCCGCAAGCCCGCTGACGGATGAGGTGGATTATCGACCAAAGAAATTCTTCATGAAAGGGCATGCGTATGAAAGACCGCAAGGAACTCCTCCGCGCCGTGAAATTCACGCTTTTTTCCGTCTCCGCCGGGATCGTTCAGATCGGCGTCACCTTTCTGATCGCCCATTTTCTGATCCCCCAGGACGAGCTCTATTGGATCCCCTATCTGATCGGCCTGATCTGTTCGGTGGTCTATAACTTCACCGTAAACCGGAAGTTCACCTTCCACTCGGCGGCCAACGTCCCCGTGGCCATGGCGAAGGTCTTCGGGTTCTACTGCGTCTTCACGCCCCTGTCCACCCTGTGGGTCAAGTATTTCACCGAGACGCTCCATTGGAACGAGATCATCGTCCAGGGCGGCACCATGCTGATCAACTTCGTCACGGAGTATCTTTTCACCCGCTTCGTGGTCTTCCGCAACCAGATCGACAACGACGGCACCCAGTCCTGAACGTCCCTGCGGCCGCCGAGGTTCGGTAGCGGCGCACACCGGTGCGCCACGGAACCAGCCCCTGTAGCGGCGCACACTGTGCGCCACGGCTCAGGGTTCACGGTTCAGAGTCCGTAGGGGCGCACATCGTGCGCCCGCCCCCTCGTAGGGACGGCACTCTGCCGTCCGCATCCCCGCAGCGGCCACCCACCCCCGCCGTAGGGGCGGCTCTTACCCCACGAGGGGTGAGCAGCCCGGTTTGCGAAGCAAACAATCGCCCGATGGGCGATCCAACCAGGTGCGTTGTTCGAACCCGCCCGCGTCGTCGGAACGCTCGGGGCGTCGGGGACGCCGCCCCCTACGCGGGGAACACCGTTCCATATCGTAGCGCGGGCTATTAGCCCGCATACCCATGTCCGTTGTTCGAACCAGGTCGCGGCGTCGGAACCCGGCAGGATTTGCCTCCGGCAAATTGCGTTCGT
>JAEEZZ010000018.1 GCA_016292255.1 Oscillospiraceae bacterium | reverse complement strand
GCCGTATCCCGAAAGCCGATGCCGCGAACGCCGGAGGCGTCCGAGCTGATGGAGCGGGAATAGCGGGCGGTCTGGACGCTCTGCAGCGGGTTCCAGGTGTTGATCATCCGCTCGGCGTCTTCGTCCGGAAGATCGCACTGATAGACGGCAAGGTGCCCGTTCCACCAGTCCTGCAGTTTTGCAAACTGCCGATCTGCCGCGCCGTCTTTCCGGAGGGCAGTCAGCGTTTCTTTTGCGCCGGCTACAGCCTTGTCATAGTCGGACAGCGCCCCTTCGGTCACGCCGAGGAAAAAATGGATTTGCTTTTCCGCGCCTGCCTGCAGACTCACTTTGGTGTGCAGCGCGCCGCATGGCTCGCCGCCCTGCAGATTGGTATCGGAAAGGCGTCCGTTCTGAACTTCAACGGGATTTCGCTCATCCCGGTAATTGCCGCAGAATACGTCCCGGTTGCAGCAGAAGGTGCCGATCTTCGCATCCGAGCCAAAATACACCAGCGGGGACTCGTCCTTGCGCGGGTGCATCCAGGCGGTGTAGGCGTAGGTGATGGCCTGCAGGTCCTCGTCGAACACCGCTCGGGTATTCCACTTGAGATAGTAGCCGAGGATGTTCTCCTCACGGGCCAGAAACTGGCTGAGCTCCACATAAGCAAACACGTCGCAGGAGATTTCCTCGCCGCTCTCGTTCGTGAGCTTCAACTCCCACACCAGCGTGTCATAATCCTGGGCCATAAAGAGTTTCAGGGTTGCGCACAGACCGTTCTTTTTTGCGGTAAATGTGGAAAAGCCTGGCGCATGGCTGGCCTCGCGGAAATCCACCAGCGTTTCGCAGGGGCGAAACGTGGGCGACCAGACCGTGCCGTCGGCCATACGGAGATACACGTAGAAGCCCGGAGAGTCGATGGGCATGTTGTAAAAGCGGTAGCGGGTCAGGCGGAACATCATCGGAGACAGCCACCAGCTCATGCCGCCGCCTGCCTGGGAGACGAAGGCGTGCATCCTGCCGTTGGACAGATAGTTGATCCATGGCGCGGGCAGATCAAAGCGGTCAAAGCGGATCTCCCGCTGAGCGTCGTAAAAGTGATAGGGCAAATGGTTCATCGGGCTTCTCCCTCCATGAAAATGAGAAATTGGATCATTGCAGCTTATGTGTCTAAACCGAGTGCTGCTGCTTCCTCTGTGGTGAGGTCGAGTTCAATCAGTTGGAAGGTGTCGGTTTCGTTGCTGGCTTCCAGATGGATATGCCAAATCCCTTGTTGACAGGAAGCAGTCAGGACGCCTTCCATATCAAAGCTGCCGAGTGCGCTTGCCACGGAGATTACCGGATGCTCCTCCGGAAAGCTGAGCTGGCGGTCCTGAATCTGATACACACCCTGCCCCTGGAAATTGAACGCAAATCCTGAAATCTTTGTCGTCCCCTGGAGCTCGTAATGGTTGTCCGGCTGGAATACGATCGTTTGGTTGTCCCGCGTGACTGTCACTGCAGCATCCGAAGCTTGAATCGGCGCGAGCTCCGGTGCCTTGTTGAGATGGCGAATCAGCACCCATGCGCCAATGCCGAGAATCAGCAAAACCAGAGCGATGATCAGCGTGATTTTTACGGATTTTTTCATAGTTCAGTACCTCCAACGGTTGTTCTGTGATGCGTGCCGGGGCAGAGCGTTTCGCTGGACCCATCCGGCAGTATGACGTGTGCAGCGGTTCCTTCCGGAATCGTAAACGTATAGCAGATCCGATCGGCTTTCTTCTCCCAACGGGAACGTATGGAGCCAAACCTGGTTTTGTAAACGCCCTCCGCCCAGGTGAGGCTTCCGCCAATGATGGGGCGGAGCTCAAATTCCCGGAATCCTGGCGCAGCGAAGCTCGGGCGGATGCCAGCCACGTATTCAAACAGGAACTGACAGACAGCCCCAAAGCTGTAGTGATTGAAGCTGTCGCGGAACACGTCCATGCCGTCCCAGTTTTCCAGCATGGTGGTGGCCCCCAGGGTGATGGGGTGCAGCCAGCCGGGCGCGGTGGTCTGCTCCAGAATACGGAACGCCTCGTCCACCAGGCCGTTGTCGCAGAGGGTGGGCAGCAGATAGACTGTGGAGAGGAAACCTGTGTTCAGGTGGTAATCGGCGGCTTCCAGCTCCTTTTTGAGCTGGGCGATCACCAGCGGCTTCTTCTCCTCACTGACCAGATCCAGCGCCAAAGCGCGGATATAGGCCGCCTGATGGCCCGGCTGGATCGTGCCGTCAGGGCCGATCAGGTACTTGTCGTAGGCGGCTTTGATTTTGGCTGAAAGCGCCGCATAGTGCTGCGCGTCCTCGTCTTTTCCCAGGATGCACGCCATATGGGCGAGATTGTCGCAGCTGCGCTTGGTGTAGGCGGTAGCCACCTCCGGCTTGCCGTACTTTGCCATGTGGGTCACATAGTCCGCCGCCGTGCCGCCCTTGGCAAAGAGCTCGATGACCTCCGGCGCGGGAGGCAGGGGCTCGTTCCATTCTCCGTAGTGGAAGCGGGTGTCGTAGATATAATCCCCGTCCCCATTTGCATACCACGGTGCACCGGCGTACAGGGGATTCTGCTCCTTCATACAGCGAAGAGAGAATTCCACCCACTTTTTCGCCGTGTCGTAGTGCTCCTCCAGGAAAGATTTATCGCCGTACATCAGATACATCTGGTACGGGATCCACACGGCGGAATCGCCCCAGCCCACGCTGTCCTCGCCGATGTTGCCGTCACCGGTCGGCCCTGCAAGGGCCATAGCGGAATTGGCCGCCTGACCCGCCTTCAGCTCTTCCGGATTGTGGACGCTGGAGGTGGACG
>JAEEZZ010000017.1 GCA_016292255.1 Oscillospiraceae bacterium | reverse complement strand
TGTTTTGGATTATAATATCTGTCAGTGGTAAGGTTTTTCATGACAGTTAAATTGTACCACATAAACGAATGACTCCCAAGCCCTTTTTTGAGCCTGGGAGCCATTTGTTTGTCTTGGGACTTTTTTCACAGCCCCTTTTTTCATATTGGTCACTTATGTCTGAACAGCTTATAGAGGAAGGTGACGATCTGCGCTCTGGTGCAGGTCATACCGACGCCGAAGCAGGTGTCGCTGACGCCCTTGGTGATGCCCTTTTCAGCCGCCCAAAGCACGGCCTTGTAGTAGTAGTCGCCGGGCTTCACGTCCTGGAAGACGCACTCCGTTCCCTCGGGATCCGGCTTATTCATGGATGCCCAGAGGAAGGTCATCGCTTGTTCCCGGGTGCAGCCCACGCCAACGCCGAACTGATCCTCGGAAATACCCTTTGTAATATGGTTCTCCACTGCCCACATGACCGGGTTGAAGAAATAGTTGTCAGGCGACACATCGGTGAAGGGATTCTCCGTGGCGCTGTACGCCGGTTTTCCCTTCGCAGCATAGAGGAAGGTCATAATCTGCTCTCTGGTGCAGGTCATCCAAGGGCTGAACTTACCATGTCCCGTACCGCTGGTCACACCTCTCTCCACAGCCCAGTTGACCGCATTATAGTAGTATTCGTAGGAGGGGACGTCAAAGAACGGCCGATCAGGCTCCAGCTCAAGCTGCTCAATGTCATTCGTCCAATTCCAGAAGGTGGTGATATCCGGGGTCAGGGTAGCGATATTGATGCGGTCCGTGCTGAACAGGACGCAGTCCTGACGCTGATAGGCGGGAATCACGACGGCCCAGTCAGCGATGATGTTCAGGCACTCTCTGTAGTTGGACTTACGGAAAGCCTGGTCGTCGGAGAAATGGGCTTCCATAGTCAGCTGGTTCAACTCTGCATCGTCAATGTGGTAGTAGTTGGAGTCGGTGCCGCCCCTGCCCACGATGTTGCTGCCATGATAAACCTGGTACATATCGGGGTCAATGGAGGAGCCCCAAGCAGAGCACCACAGCTCCTGGCAGCCGGCGTCAAGATTGTTCCACAGGACGTTGGAGTCAGCGGGGTCATTGATTTCCAGGGTGATGCCGATCTCTTCGAAAGCGGCCTTCGCCATGGTCAGAACGGTGTAGGAGGGGTGATCGCCGGAGCCGTCGCCGGGGATGATGACTTCGTAGCTGAGCTTGGCGCCCTCGGGAGCAGCGGTAACCTTGCCGTTCTCGACGGTGAAGCCGGCAGCCTCGAACCAGGTCAGAGCGGCAGCCTTGGCGGCAGCGTACTTCTCATCGGCGCTCATGGAAGCGGTGTAGATATCGTTGCGCTGGGCATCGGTGGAGAAAGCGATCCTGTAGTCGGGGTCGGCGGGCTGCGGCACAGCCCAGGAGCTGCCGGAGAGAGGGTACTGGATGACGGAAGCCGATTCGCCATAGTAGGCGGCGTAAGCCTCATCACGGTACACGGCCAGAACGGTAGCCAGAGCCTTACGCAGCGCCTTGGAGGCACTGGAGCCGGGCTCGCCGTTGACGTTGACGGTGTCAGCGTTCATGCCGATGTAACCAAAGCCCATGGTATCCACCATGGCAGTGGTGATCACATTGCCGGTAAGTTCGCCGTTGGCGTTGTAACCGGCAATTTCCATGCAGCGAGCACGGGAACCGTACATTTCGCCCAGGTCGACCTCGCCGGTTCTGATGGCAGCGGCGATGTCGACGGAAGCAATCTCTTTGAACTGGACGGTCTTGATGACAGGCTCGCCCTTGTAGTAGTTGGGGTTGGCGGAGAAGGTCACGGTTCCGTCCTCATAGGACTCAAACACATAGGGGCCGGCGCCGCGGGGAACCTGGGTCAAAGTCGCAAGCTTATCCAGATTGCCACGCTCAAAGCCATACATACCGTTGTCGGGATCCCACTTGGCAGGATCACCGTAGTAGTGCATGGGGGCAACGGTGATGCCGAGGATGTCATAGACAGCAGGAGCAGAGAAGCCGTTCACAGTGATGGAAACGGTGTAATCGTCAAGCATCTTGATGCCTTCGATGGAGTTGACACCCTTGCCGGCCATTTCGGGGTCATGGGGGCCATAATTGCTGATAAAGGCAGTGCGGGCATATCCCTCAATGGAGTTGCCTTCGCGGCCGGTATTTTCATAATCATAGAACTCGACAGGATCGTCGTTGTAAGAAACTCTGGTGACAGCAACGAAATCGTCCATGGTGGGGAAAGTGGTTTCAAGATCCCAGCGGAAGGTGCCGGTGGCGCGGTCGACAAGATACGTCTTGCCGTCGATCTCTTTCCTCACGCAGAATCCCCACAGACGCATAGCGTAAGCGACCATCAGACCCTCGTTGGCCCGGATCTCCGCGTAGGTAGCCCTGCCGATCATAGGAGCGTAATCGTCAACGCCGTAGTTGCTGTGCACGTAGTCGTAGATGCACTGCACGGTGTAGACCCACTGGTAGTCCACGTAGCTCCAGAAGTCATTGTACATCTCCTCGGTGTAGGCGCTGCCGGCCACATAACCGCTGCGGCGGCCGTCCTGCAGCATCGCATCCACCAGCGCACTGTACTTCCCATACACTGCTTCGGAGACCTGGGTGCGCCAATTCCGCAGGCCGATAATATCGAAGGAGTCCAGCGTAGAAGGGCCGGCGTAAGCGGAATCCAGATAAGTGTAGTAGGTAAACAGAATGTCCTTGGCGGTCACAGGGGTTCCGTCCCAGAACTTCAGATCATTACGGAGCTTGGCGGTGTAGGTGGTGGTTTTGGCGTCGGGATCGTAATTGACGTCCACGTCCGCACAGCCGGTGTAGTTGTAGTTGGTGCCGTTGTAGTTGACCTTCTCGCCCTCGATGGCGTTTTCGATCACAGCGCCGGTGCGATCTACGGTCAGCAGGTTCAGGCCGGTCAGGTCGGCGACATTCTGATCCGCCGCCGTGCTGGCGTAGAACGGGGAGAAGTTGCCTGTCAGCTTTTCGGTGGCAACCCGCAGGGCGCCGGGCTGATCGTGATCAGCAGCCGAAACAGACAGGGGCAGCAGCGGAAGCAGCGTGAGCAGCATGGCCACTGCCAGGAGCATGGAAATTGCGCGCGTTTTTCTTTTCATTCTTGTGGGTTCCTTTCATTTATGCTTCGAAAGCGGTTTTGCAAGATCATTGCAAAACCGGCTACGATTTTAACCTTGGATGGCCGCCTCGTAGACGGCCTTCATGCCGATGCCGTCGGCATGGAAGAGATGGTTTTGCGGCATATCGTATCCGGGGAGGTTATTGCCCTCCACCAGGACGGGGCCATCCGGCGAGATGCCCACATCCCAGCCGATATAGCGCAGATCCGGCTCCACATAGGCGGCCTTTTTGCAGAACTCCAGCGCCTCCTTGAAATACGGGACCCGGAAGCCCTTGAACTCAAAGCCGTTATTAGGATGCACGTAATACGTCTCGGCGGTTTTATCGCAAAACATCGGGTATCGGACAGTCCCCTCATCATCCAGCATCGTATACATACCGCCGCTGGTCACGTTGTCGATATCCGACTTGCCGTTGCCCACCCGCAGGATGGCGTACAGTACCTTGGCCTCGTGCTTGTCGTTGACGATGGTCGTGATCCGCATGGTGTTGAGGGCCTGGGGGCAAGGACGGGACATCTCGGGATGCTGCTGGATCACGCCCTCTGCCAGGTACATTTCCGACTGCATCAGCTCATCGTAGAGCTTTTTGCGATCGGGATGCTCCGACAGACGGATCTTCTTCACGCCAAGGCCGCCGAAGGAATCCAGCTGCTTGGCAAAGAACGCGTCCTTCCCCGCCAGAAAGTTCTCAAAGGCCTCGAATCCGTCGCGGAGATCCATAAAATCGCGCTTGACAAAGTCCTTGAATTTTTGATTGAACAGGAGCTTGTTGTCCAGAATCTCATAGGCCTCGCGCTTGTTCAGCCTGCGAACCAATTCGATATTTTCCTTCATGGTGACGTAGGTTTTTCTCTTTTCCCTGTCCAGGAAGGCAAAACCGAAGATATTGTAGTCCAGATAGCCGATCCCGTAACGGAACACGCAGAACAGCATATCGAACAGCACGGAGGGTTTGGATCTGCCGCTCTCCTTATGCACGATATTGACGTTATTGAAAAAGCGCTTGAAGCTTGCGGTGGAAGCCCGATGAATGATAACGGATAGCTTTGTCATGGATAATACACTTTATGATCTGCGGCGCAGCAAGGGAGAGTCCGCTTTCTCTTTCTTTTTTTCGCCGCGTTCTTTTTCCTTTCGAACAAATTGAACCATATAGACCGCGTACAGGGCGCCCGCAAACGCGACCGTTCCGATCATGCTCTCGTCCCCTGTCAATGCAGCCACGATCACGCCAAGCACCAGCATGGTTCCCGCAAAGCCGGCGACAAAGCGCTGAAAGCCCGCGCTTCGCATGACTCAGGCGGGAAGGAAGCCTGCCATTGCTTCCTTGAACTGCCCCAGCAGGGCGTTGGCTTCGTCCCAGGTCTTGCCCACGGCGGTATAATACAGCTTGATCTTCGGCTCCGTGCCGGAGGGACGGAGGATGATCTTGCCCTGCTCACCCAGCTCCAGCGTAAAGACGTTGGACTTGGGCAGGCCGGTGGCCTCCTCCTTGCCGCACTGCAGGCACTTGCGGACGCCGGTCAGATAATCCACCGTGGCAGTGACCTTGCAGCCGGCCACCTCGGCGGGGCAATTCTCCCGGATATTGGACATGAAGCTCTTGGCGATCTCGCCGGCGGCAACGCCCTTGAGCTCGACGCTCTGGACGTAGGCGGCGTAGCAGCCGTACTGCTTGTAGAGGGCGTCCATATAGTCCGCCAGGTTCATGCCGTTCTCCTTGGCGTAGGCAGCCGCCTCACAGACCAGCATGGTCGCCACCACGGCGTCCTTATCCCGGGCATAGCTGCCCTTCAGATAGCCGCAGCTCTCCTCGAAGCCGAAGACGAAGCGGTCCTCCTGGCCCAGGCCCTCCAGACGTAGGATCTCACCGCCGATATACTTGAAGCCGGTCAGGACGTTGAACATCTTTACGTGATAGGCCTCGGCGATTTTGTCGGCCAGGGGCGTGGAAACGATGGACTTGATGGCCTCTGCCCCCTGGGGCAGATCTCCCCGCTGGGTACGCATCCGGAGAATATAGTCCAGCAGGACGCAGCCCAGCTCGTTGCCGCTGAGCTTGCGGAACTCGCCGTTGACGGGCACGGCAACGGCCACCCGGTCGGCGTCCGGATCGGTGCCGATGATCAGATCGGGATGGACCTCCCGGGCCAGCTTGTAGCTCTCGTCCAGCGCGGCGTCTGTCTCCGGGTTGGGGTAGGTGCAGGTCTTGAAATCGCCGTCCGGCTTTTCCTGAACGGTAACGATATCCGCCTTGACGCCGATGCGGCGGAAGAGCTCACGGACAGGCTTGTTGCCGGTGCCGCACAGAGGGGTATAGAGCACATGGAGGCCGGAGCGCTTGACCCGCTCCAGATCAAGGCCCTCCTGCATGACCCGGTCGCAGTAGGCCGTCCAGAGAGACTGGGGGATATCCTCGATGGTGCCCTCGGTCTTCAGAGCGTCGAAGCTCTTCTCGGGCAGGACGAAGTAGGGAGTATTCTGGATCTCCCGGTAGACGATGGCGGCGGGCTCGTCGGTCATCTGGCAGCCGTCGTCGCCGTAGCACTTGATGCCGTTGTACATACCGGCGTTGTGGGAGGCTGTGACCATGATGCCGACGCCGCAGTGCAGCTCCCGCACCGCATAGGACAGCATGGGCGTGGGCGCAAGCTCATGATAGATATAGACGTGAATGCCGGTCTGCGCCAGCGCAGCGGCGCAGATCTCCGCGTAGAGCCGGGAGTTATGGCGGCTGTCATAGCCGATGGCGCAGCGCTTGGGCAGATCCGTCCCGTTCAGCCACTTGGCAACGCCCTGGGCGGTGCGGCGAACGGTGAACTCGTTGAGGCGATTGCAGCCCAGGCCCATAATGCCCCGGATGCCCGCGGTGCCGAAGGCCAGCTCCGCGCCGAAGCATTCCTTCAACGCGGACTCGTTTCCGTCCATCGCCTGCAGCATATCACGATAGGAGACCGGTGCGTTCTCCAACCAATACTTGTATTGATCCTGATAGTCCATATTGTCCTCCTGTTCAGTGATTGATTCTTCCGGTGATCCCGCTCTGACCTTGCAGAAAAATGGGGTGCTTATCTCCGTTCCGTCCTGGGCATGGAGGCAAGGGACTTGCTGCCGTTCTTGTTCTGAGAACCCACCAGGGCGTTGAACTTGGCGCGGGATTCTCTGACCTCGTTCAGGGCCTCGGAGATCGCCTGCTCGGTCTGCTTCAGCGCGTCGTCCACATACTGGTTGGTCACACCCTTGAGCTCACGGATCCGATCCTGGGCGGCCTGCACGGTGGCGTTCGCCTCATCCTTGGCCGCCTTCACAGTGGCCTCGGCTTCTTCCTTGGCCGCCTTCATCATGGCGTTGGCCTCTTCCTGCGCCTGCTTGTAGATCTCGTTCTCAGAGATGAGCTGACGCGCCTGGTTCTGGGCCTGCTTCAGGATATTCTCGGCCTCGCGCTTGGCGTTATTGATCACCTCGCTGCGGGATTCCACGATGGTCTTGGCCTGCTTTAATTCGCCGGGAAGCATATTGCTGATCTCGTCCAGCTGGTCGAGAACGCGGTCGCGCTCCACAATGCACTTATCAGCGCTCAGAGGCATACTCCTGGCGTCCTGAATCATTTCATACAGCGTGCTGATGATCTCTTCGATCCCGTGTTCATTCATGTTTGTTTCCTCCTGTTTCTGTTGTAAGACAAGACTTCCTGCGATATACGGTAATACCCGTTTTGCCGTACCGATAGTCCTTTGCGCGGGAAAACGCGCCGTAATCGTCAAGCATAGTCTTATCCGCAGGTCTTTCGCATATTATTATACCACCGGATTTCAGGATGTCAATTTCTGAAATCCGTTTTAGCGCGTTTTCCAGGAATTTCTCCCGGTAGGGCGGGTCAAGAAAAATCAGATCAAACTTCCCTTTCGCCCGGCTGAGATAGTCCATATAATCCGCACAGACCAGCTCCGCCTGATCGGACAGCCTGGTCTTCTCCAGATTTTGCCGGATCACGGAAACGGACTCCTTGCTCTGGTCTACAATGACGGCCTCCGCAGCCCCCCGGCTCAGCGCCTCGATGGCCAGCTGGCCGCTGCCGCCGAAGAGATCCAGCACCCGGCGGCCCTCGATCTCAAATTGAATGATATTAAAGATCGCTTCCTTGACCCGATCCGCCGTGGGTCGGGTATCCAGTCCGTCCCGGCTCAAAAGCGGGACTGACCGGGCTTTGCCCGCGATAACTCTCATAGCTGATCCTCCCCATGGAAATATTGATAGACAGACGCGGCCGCGTCTCTCGGCAGCACGCTTCCCAGCTCCTGCAGGCTTGCGGCGCGGATGGCGGAGAGGCTGTGGAAGCGCTTGAGCAGCTCCTCCCTGCGTTTTGCACCGATGCCGGGGATCTGCTCCAGGGTGCTGCCCTTGACCCGTCTGCTTCGGAGCTTGCGGTGGTAGGTGATCGCAAAGCGGTGGGTCTCCTCCTGGATGGTGCCGATCAGGGCGAACACGCTCTGCTGGGTGGAAATGCCGATCTCCTCCCCTTCCGGGGTCACCAGGGCCCGGGTACGGTGCCGGTCATCCTTCACCATACCGTAGATGGGAATGTGGATCCCCATGGGCTCCAGCTCCTCCAAAACGGCTCTGGCGTGGTTCACGCCGCCGTCGATCAGCAGCAGATCCGGGGCGATCTCAAAGCCCTTGTCCCCTGCCAGAAAATGGGTAAAGCGGCGGCGGAGCACCTGGCGCATGGAGGCGTAGTCGTCCTGCTCCTCCATCCCCTCCAGCTTGAAATGCCGGTAGCAGGAGCGCAGGGGTTTTCCGTCCTCAAAGACCACCATGGAGGCCACGATATCCGTGCCGGAAATATTGGAGATATCATAGGATTCCATTCTGCGGGGCTGGGCATCCAGGTTCAGCATCTGGCGCAGCAGCTCCAGGGTGCCCCGGAGCTTTTCCTCCCGGCTTGTAATCCGCTGGGCTTCCTCCCGGGCGTTGCGGACGGCAGCCTCCACCAGGCGGATCCCGTCGCCCCGCTGGGGGACGCGAACGCGGATCCGCTTGTTCAGCGTCTGGCTGAGAAGCTCAGCGAAAAGCTCGGCGTCCTCCATCTCCATGGGCAGCAGGATCTGCTTCGGCGCGGCGCCGCGGGTCATATAGTACTGCTTGGTCAGCGACGAGACGGCCTCCGCCGGGTCTTCGGCCAGGGGCAGGATCTGGTAGTCCTTGTCCACCAGGTTGCCGTCCATGTAGTGCAGCACGGCAAAGCAGCTCTTGGCCTCGGTCTGGGCGTAGCCGATGGCGTCGGTGTCCGCCATGCGGCCGGCGGTGACCAGCTGCTTCTGCCCCAGGGCCTCGATGGCGTTCATCCGGTCCCGCAGCTGGGCAGCCTTTTCAAATTCCAGGGCCTCGGAGGCCTCCAGCATCTTTTGCCGCAGCTGGGCAGCCACCGGCTTATAGCTGCCGGAGAGCAGGCTCTCCACCTGGGAGATCCGCTCCCGGTATTCCGCTTGATCCGGCGTGCCCCGGCACCAGCCCTCACAGTTGCCCATCTGGAAGTTCAGGCAGGGCCGCTCCTTGCCGATATCCCGGGGAAACTGCTTGCCGCAGCCCGGGAGCTTGAAGGTCAGACGCAGGGTGTCGATGACCTTCTGGGTCAGATACCGGCCGCCGAAGGGGCCGTAATAGCGGGCCCCGTCCTCCGTCACCCTGGACGCCAGGGACATGACGGGATAGGGACTGCCATGATCCAGCCGCAGCCAGGGGAAGCCCTTGTCGTCCTTCAAGAGGATATTGAACTTGGGCATATAGCGCTTGATGAGGCTGCATTCCAGCACCAGGGCCTCAAACTCCGAGGCGGCGATGATCACGTCGAAGTGATCCACCTTGGACACCATGAGCCTGGTCTTGGGGGTGTGGGCCGCGGAGTCGATGAAATACTGGCTCACCCGGTTTTTCAGCTTCTTGGCCTTGCCCACGTAGATAACCTCGCCCGCCTTGTTCTGCATCAGGTAGACCCCCGGCGAAAGCGGCAGAGAGAGGGCCTTTTCCTTCAATTCGACCTTCGTCACGGAGCTCACCTCCCGGATAGAGCTTGCCCCAAAGACCGGATCCGGCCTTTGGGGCATTTTGCTTCAGAACAGATCTTCGTCAAGCATTGCGGCAAGCGTATTCACGGCTTCTTCCTCATCGGGGCCGTCAGCAGAGAGGGTCACCTCGGTGCCGGTCACGATTGCCATGGACAGAACGCCAAGCAGACTCTTGGCGTTGATTTTGCGGTCGTCTGCCTCGATCCAGATGCTGGAACGGAAGTCGTTGGCCTTCTGGATGAAGTAGGTCGCCTGCTTATTGTGCAAGCCGGAAGCGCACTTTACAACCTTTGTGATTTTGAACATATCGTCACCTCGCGAATGGGGATGTTCACACACCCAATTAAAGCAAAGTAAATATACACAGTTCTGAGGAAAATGTCAAGTGTAATCTGTATGAATCCCGAAAATCTTGCGGGATCCAGGCACTTCTGCGGGGTGACCGAAAGGAATTATTACGCCAGCTCCGCGATGGTGACGCCGTCCTCGCCCTCGCCGTAGATGCCCAGGCGGAATTTCTTCACGTGTTTGTTCTTCCGCAGCTCCTCGTGGACCATCTTCCGCAGGACGCCAGTGCCCTTGCCGTGGATGATGCGGACCGGCGTGAGGTTGGCCATGTAGGCGTTATCCAGGAAGATGGTCAGCACCGCGGAGGCCTCCAGGGCGTCCATGCCCCGCAGATCCAGCTCCATGGACTGGGCCTTGTTGTTGAACTCCTTCCGGGTCTTGTCGATGTACTTCTTCACCTCGGTGGTCTCGTTTTCCAGCAGGTAGACCTCCTCGGGCTTGACGGTGACCTTCATGATGCCCGCCTGGAGCTGGTAGGTGCCGTCCTTGTTCACCTCCAGGACCGTGGCCTTGGTGCCCAGCTTCAACAGCTCCACCGTGTCCCCTGCCCGGATCTCCCGGGTGGGCTTGGGCCGCTCCGGGGCGCTGTGCTTGGGGGCGATCTTGCTCTCCGCTTCGTTGAGCTGGCGGCGCAGCTCCGCCTGGCGGGCGTTGACGCCCTGGGCATCGGCGGTGTCCTTCATCTGCTTACGCAGCTGTTTCAGTTCTTCGTATACGGCGTTGGCGGTGCGGCGGGCCTCGTCGATGATCATCTGGGCTTCCTTACGGGCCTGGGCCTCAGCCTTTTCCTTCTCCTTCTTGATCTGGGCGTAGTATTCCTCGGACTTCTGGCGGGTACGCAGGGTCTCCTGCTGAAGCCTCTCCGCCTCGATCCGGGCTGCCTCCATCTGCTGGCGCTGCTGCTCCAGCTGATCCAGGACCTCCTCGAAGTCCAGATCGTTCTGGCTGACGGTATTCCGAGCGGAATTGATGATCTCCTCCGGCAGACCCAGGCGGCGTGAGATGGCGAAGGCGTTGGATTTGCCCGGTACGCCGATGAGCAGCTTGTAGGTGGGCTTCAAGGTCTCCACGTCAAACTCGCAGGCGGCGTTGGTGACGCCGGGGGTACGCATGGCGTAGACCTTCAGCTCCGCGTAGTGGGTGGTAGCGGCCACACGGCTGCCGCGGCCGCGGCAGAACTCGATCAGAGAGATGGCCAGGGCCGCACCCTCGGCGGGGTCGGTGCCCGCGCCCAGCTCGTCAAAGAGCACCAGAGAACGGTCGCTGCACTGATCCACCAGCTGAACGATGTTCCGCATATGGGCGGAAAAGGTGGACAGGCTCTGCTCGATGCTCTGCTCGTCGCCGATGTCCGCCAGGACGTTTTCAAAGACGGCGACACAGCTTCCGTCAGCGGCAGGGATGTGCAGGCCGCACTCGGCCATCAGCGTCAGCAGGCCAACGGTTTTCAGCGTGACCGTCTTGCCGCCGGTGTTGGGGCCGGTGATGATCAGGGTGTCGAAATCCCTGCCCAGGTTGACAGAGATGGGCACCACGGTCTTGGAGTCGATCAGCGGGTGCCTGGCCCGGATCAGATCCAGCACGCCGTCGTCCCGGATCACAGGCTCCACGGCCTTCATGAGGAAGGACAGCTTTGCCCGGGCAAAGATGGCGTCCAGATCCACCAGAATGGTATAATCCTGCGAGATATTCTCCCGATGGTTGGCGGCCTCGGCAGAGAGCTCCGCCAGAATGCGCTCGATCTCCTTCTTCTCCCGCAGCAGCAGCTCCCGCAGGGCGTTATTGGCGTTCACCGAGGACATGGGCTCCACAAAGAAGGTGGAGCCGGAGGAGCTGACGTCGTGGATCAGACCGGGGATCTCATTCTTGTATTCCGCCTTCACCGGCACCACGTAGCGATCCTGCCGCAGGGTGATGATGGGATCCCGCAGGAACTTGGCGTAGGAGGGGGAGGTAATGAGCTTCTGGAGGCTCTCTTTGATCTTGGCGCTCTGAATTCGCATATGGCGGCGAATGTCGGCCAGCTCCGGGCTGGCGGCGTCGGCGATCTCCTCCTCCGAGAGGATGGAGCCGGTGATCCGATCCTCTAAGTAGCGATTGGGGGTCAGCGAGGCGAACATCCAATCCAGGGAGGTATTGGCGCAGGCCCCGTCGTAGTATTCCTTGGCCCCCCGGGCGCATCGCAGGACGCCCGCAATCTGCAGCAGCTCCTTGGGCGTGAGGCAGCCGCCCCGGTCGGCCCGATCCAGGCTCATACGCACGTCCTGCACGTCCTGGAAGGCGGGACTGGATCGCAGGTCGATCAGCCGGCAGGCGTCGCTGGTCTGCATCTGCAGGCCGATGACGTCCTCCTTATCATGGATCGGGACGAGCTTGCGGCAGCGTTCCTTGGCCTCGCCGCTGACGGCGCAGGCCGCCAGCTGCTCCAGCACCCGGTCCAACTCTAATTTTTGCAGAGATTTTTGGTACAATTCGCTCATTTCGTATGTTTCAGTCATATTGTTTCTCCATAATGCAGCAGGGACTTATAGAAGTCCAGGGTGTAAAAGCTATGTTCCAGTTGGGTCATCAGATAGGCCTCCGTGAGGGCGCTCAGGGCCAGCAGGCTCTCCTCCTCCAGGCGGAAGGAAAACAGGCGCTTCGGCTCGCACCAGACGATATAGCGCATGGCCAGCAGCATCCCCGGCGTCAGAGGCAGGCGGATCCCGGAGTCTCCCTCCCGGCAGGCGGCGCAGGAGAGGGTCCCCCGGGACAGGTCAAAGCGATCCGGCGCCTCCGCCCCGCAGACCGCGCAGGCGGAGAGATCCGGCGAAAAGCCCGCCAGGCAGGCCAGGCGCAGCTCAAAGCCCGCCTTGACCAGGGGCTGGGGCCTGCCCTGGCTTGCCAGCGCAAAAAGGGCGTTGCAGAGCAGCTGCAGCAGCTCCGGGCTGGGGGCGTCGGCCTGGGCCACGGCCCCGGCAGCCTGGGCAAAGTAGGAGCCCAGGGCCAGCAGCTCGATATCCTCCCGCAGGGAGCGGAACTGCTCCAAGGGATTTGCCTCCCGCAGGGTAAGCTTCCCGCGGTAGTCCTCTATGGTGAACTCCGAAAGGGTCAGCAGCTGGCAGGCGCTTTTCAGCGGGGAGCTTCCCCTGCGGACGCCCCCGGCCTTCACCGTCAGCAGGCCCCGATCCTTAGAGAGCAGATCCAGGAGCTTGTCCGCCTCGTTGATCTCCACCTCGCGGAGCACGATGGCTTCGGTCTTGATGAACATATTCCCTCCACTCCGGCGCGGGCGGATAATCCGTGGCGGCCTGCCGGTACAGCAGATAAAGCTCCGGCGCACCGGAGTTGACAAACGACTTCCAGAGCTGCATAAGCTCGTCCATGAGAAAGCCTCCCTTCCGTTCGTTGGGATTAGCTTTCCCGAAGACGGCCCGCTTATGCCGGCATTTTATTGGTCAGAATAGCCAAAATTACGGATCATGAAGTCGCTGTCCCGCCAATTCTCTTTGACCTTGATCCAGGTCTGGAGGTAGACCTTGGTCCCCATGAAGCGCTCGCAGTCCGCCCGGGCCTGGGTGCTGATCTTTTTCAGCATCTGGCCGCCCTTGCCGATGATGATGCCCTTGTGGCTGGCCTTTTCGCAGTAGATGGTGGCGTCCACGTCGATGATGCCGTTGTCCCGCTCGGAAAACTTGGTGATCTCCACAGCGGTGCCGTGGGGGATCTCCTTGTCCAGGTTCCAGAGCATCTTCTCCCGGATGATCTCGGCGATCACCTGGCGCTCCGGCTGGTCGGAGGTCATGCCCTCCGGGAAGAACCAGGGGGATTCCACCGCGTAACCCTCGCAGGTTTTCAGCAGATCGTCCACGCCCTCTCCGGTCTTGGCGGAGATGGGAATGATCGCGTCGAAGTTATACGCGTCCTTATAGGCGGCGAACACGGCCAGAAGCTGATCCTTGTCCTCCACCTCGTCGATCTTGTTGATCACCAGCACGGCCGGGACGCCGCGCTGGCGGAATTGGGCGATCAGAGCCTCCTCCTGGGGGCCGATGTTGGCAATGGGCTCCACCAGGAGAAGCACCACGTCCACGTCGGAGACGGATTCCTCCACCACGTTGATCATGTAGTCGCCCAGCTTCGTTCTGGGCTTGTGGAAGCCCGGGGTGTCCATGAAAACGAATTGGGTATCCCCCCGGTCTAAGATGCCGCAGATGCGGTTCCGGGTGGTCTGGGGCTTATTGGAAACGATGGCCACCTTCTCCCCGACGATGGTGTTGGTCAGGGTGGACTTGCCCACGTTGGGCCGCCCGCAGATGGCGATCATAGCGGATTTTGTATTCATGTTTTTACTCCTTTGGTTCATAGCTCATGTTATAGCGCAAAGCGGACAAGCAATACCCATGAAGGGCACAGGTGCTTGTCCCTACGTAGTTTACCGTTCCAGGTCGATGGCCGCGCAGATGGCTTCCTCCCGGGCGCGCATCTGCTTTTTCATGGGGCCCTCGTCCATGTGGTCGTAGCCCAGCAGGTGCAGGATGGAGTGGATGGTCAGATAGCCCAGCTCCCGCTTGGTGCTGTGGCCGAACTCCTTGGCCTGGGCCTGGGCCTTTTCGTAGGAAATGGCCATATCCCCCAGGGGCAGCAGCCCGGTTTCTGGATCCAGATATTCCGAAAGATCCTTCGGCAGCTTCCCCGGCTCAAATTGGAACATGGGGAAAGACAGCACGTCCGTTTCCTTGTCGATATTCCGGTAGGCCTTGTTGATGGCACGGATGGTCTGGTTGTCCGCCACCAGGACGTTGATCTCGCAGGGCACGGGGACGCCCTCCGCCTCCAGGGTGGCTTCAATGCACTTTTTCAGGTGCATCCAGAGGGGCAGGCGGCGCACGCTCTTTTCGATCCGGAAGGTGATCACAATGTTATTCTTCATGGAGTTCATCTCTTTCGATAGTTTTTCACGGGTACTTTCTTTTCCGGCACATTCTTTGCGCTTTCGTATTTATCGTAGGCCGCCACAATGCTCTGCACCAGAGCGTGGCGCACCACGTCCGACGGGGAGAGCTTGCAAATGGCGATATCCGGGATATTTTCCAGCACCTTCAGGGCTTCCTTCAGCCCGCTGGTCTTGTCGGCAGGCAGGTCGATCTGGGTCACGTCGCCGGTAATGACGATCTTGGAGCCGAAGCCCAGGCGGGTGAGGAACATCTTCATCTGCTCCCGGGTGGTATTCTGGGCCTCGTCCAGAATAATAAAGCTGTCATCCAAAGTCCTGCCGCGCATATAGGCCAGGGGGGCCACTTCGATATTGCCCTTTTCCAGGTACTTCTGATAGGTCTCCGGGCCCAGCATATCGAACAGGGCGTCATAGAGGGGCCGCAGGTAGGGATCTACCTTGTTTTGCAGATCACCGGGCAGGAAGCCCAGCCGCTCCCCCGCCTCCACAGCGGGACGGGTCAGAATGATGCGGTTGACGCTCTTCTCCCGGAAGGCGGCCACCGCAGCAGCCACCGCCAGGTAGGTCTTGCCGGTACCGGCAGGGCCCACGCCGATGGTGATGGTATTGTTCATAATGGCCTTCATATAGCGCTGCTGGCCCAAGGTCTTGGCCTTGATGGGCTTGCCCTTGGCCGTGATGCAGACCACGTCCTTGGCCATCTCGCCGATCTGATCCTCGTTGCCGGTCCGCACCAGGTCGATCAGATAGCGGACCTTTTGCTCGTCGATGGTCTCGCCCTTGGCGGCCAGCTGCAGCAGGCCCTCGATGGCCTTGCCCGCCTTCTCCGCGGCCTCAGCCTCGCCGGAGACCTTGAGCTCCGTGCCTCGGTTGGTCACCTGGACGTCGAAGGTCTGCTCGATCCGCTTGACGTTCTCATCGAAATTGCCGAACACGCTGATGATCTGTTCAATTCGCTCCGCGTTGATCAGTTTCTCCATTTGCCTCATCCTCTCCGAACAGCTCCACCGGCAGCGTTTTGGAAATCAGCTCCACGCAGTTCCAGACGCCCCGGCAGCGATAGCTGTCCTGGGTCATATTGATCGCTGTGGATCCGCTCTCCACGCGCCCGGCCACCATCTGCGCCCGCGTCAGACGCAGGGACTCCGGCGCAAGCAGCGCTTCCGCGTCTTCCCGGGAGAGCTGCACCGGCTCCAGCGTGTATTCCAGCAGGGTCACGGTCTCCACCGTCACCGGCAGAACATAGCCCCCCGGCAGGATCCACATACTTGTGTCTATCATTTTATCACAACTGCTACCAAAAATGCTACTGTTTCCTGATATTTTTCTTCTTTTTCTTTGAAAGATGATGGTGGTGCAGGTCTCGCTCCGGCCGGTATAGGTTTTTTTCAGCGCCGCGGCGGGGCAAAGCAGCTCTGAGACCCGGAGGGTATCGGCATAGACCTCTCCCATGGCGCGGGTGGCCTGCAGGTGGGTGGTCCACTGGGCCAGGCCGGAGATCAGAATATCTCCCTCCATCACCGCATCCCCCGGTTTTCGGTCTGTGAAGCCGTTGATGACGGATATTTCGCGGATGATCCCGGCCCGGGCGGCCACAATATGCGCCACCCCTTCGGTCTCCGTCCGGGGCTCCACCGACTCCCGCTCCGCCACCGAAACCGTCACGACACCGCCTTCCCGGGTGACAGCCAACCAGCAGAGCGCCGGGATCCGGTTCAGCATCCGGTTTTTCAGCTTTTCGGAATTCAGGGCAGGCCCCCACGCGCCGAAGCGGACGCCCTCCTCCCAGAGGTTTTGCAGGATCTCCTGCTCTGTCACCCGTTCGTTGCCCTCCACCCGGAGGAACCAGACGAAGCTCTGCAGAAAGAACGCCAGGGCCACAGCCAGGGGAAGCCCGACCGCAAGGATCGGCCTTCGCCGGAGCTGCCGCAAGACACCCGGCAGTCCGAAGCGCCGCAGCACCCGTATCTCGCACCAGGCATGGGCAGCCTCCCGCCGGATCCGCTCCAGGTCGGACTCATAAACACGGCAGCGGAACACCAGCTCCGAATCGGTCTGCAAGGCCCAGAACGGCAGGTCAGCCGCCGTCCAGCGATTCAGACAAAGAGCGGCAGAAGCGCCGGTGACCTCGATCTCCACCGTACCGCGCAGTAATCTCAGCATTGTTCGATCTCCACCCGTCGGATCACGCCGTTCAGAACGATCCGTTCCCGATTCATTCGCCGGATCTGCAGACCGGTCCCGGCCACAGTCACCGGCCCCAGCGCGGAGGCGATCCGGACCTCCCCGTCGCCATAGGCGATCACGCCCCGATGATTCAGAATCACCGCCTCAGAGACGCCCTTGAGCTCCACCACCGGAACCCCGGTCAGGATCTCCCCCGGATAATCCGCACAGCTCAGGATCCGCTGCGCCACGGTTCTTGCTTGCTTCAAGCCGTTCACCTCACAAAATTCGTGGTTCAGTGTATGCAAACAGGCCCCCGTTCTTGCATACCCTTTTCCGGGAGGCGGATACGATGGGAAAACGAACTGCGCTTGAGACAGGGCTCCTGCTGGCGGGGATCGGGCTGTTTCTTCGATTCTCCGACGCTGCCGGGGAAGGGATCCGCGCCGGCTTATCCTTCTGCGGAAGGGTGCTCATTCCGTCTCTGTTTCCGGTGAGCGTCCTGGCCGGCTGCATGATCCGGCTCCACGCTGCAGACGGACCGGGGCGCTTTGCAGAGCGCTGGATGCGGGGGCTGTTCGGGCTCTCCGGGGCCGGCGCTCTGCCGCTGCTGCTGGGGATGCTGGGCGGCTTTCCTCTGGGGGCGCAGCTCGCCGCTTCCGCCTGCAAAACAGGGCAGCTTTCCAAGCAGGAGGCCGCGCGGCTGGCCGGGCTGTGCAACAACGCAGGCCCCGCGTTTCTGCTGGGCACGGCGGGGGCTGTGCTGGGCGCGCCGGGCATCGGGCTCAAGCTGCTTCTGATCCAGCTTGCCTCCGTCCTTCTCACCGGGCTGATCTTCCGCAGGAACACAGCGGCAGACATCCCAAGAAGGCCCCGCCCGGCGGCGCCACCGGAGCCGATGGCCGCCGTCCTGTCCGGCTGCTTGGCGGAGAGCGCCGCCGCCATGCTCCGGCTCACCGGCGCAGTCGCGTTTTTTCAGGCCGTCTGCGCCTGCCTGATCCCTGCGCTGCAGCTTTCCAGGCTCCCCGTGCTCCTGCGGGCCCTGGTATTCGGTATGCTGGAGTTGACCGGCGGGCTTGCATCCCTGGGTGGGATCCATTCGCCCGCCGCCCTGCCGCTGGCGGCGTTTCTGATCTGCTGGGGCGGCTTTTGCGTCCATTTGCAGGCCATACAGGTCCTCGCGGGGGCGGAGCTGCCGATGGCTCCATATCTGAAACGCAAGCTGCTTCAGGCTGGGGTCGCCCTGCTGCTGGCAATTATTCTCGCTTGAGCGCAAAAAGCGATTGGAAATGCGCGACGGATGTGCTATAATAAAGAAAAAACGCAGGAGGAAAACCATGCTGTTTCGGAAGGATATTGAAAAAATCTGCGCTTACTGCGCCAGATCGGGGCAAACCGACAGTGAAACGCTGCTCTGCCCGAAAAAGGGTTTTGTATCCCCCGACAATCACTGCCGTCATTTTCGGTATGATCCGCTGAAGCGGAAGCCGAGCCGGAGCAAGCTCGTAGACTTCGGGCAGTTCAAGGAAGAGGATTTCAAGCTTTGACCGTTTTTCAGACATAAAAAAACCGCAGGCATGATGCCAGAGGCTGATAAGGAAGTATTCTGAAATCATAGTCCTGGCATTGTGAGGCAAGCAAAAGTCTGTAGTTCAACCTTAAATGGTTGTTCTACAGGCTTTTGCTGTATGTACAGATCTATGAGGACAACTGTTCAATGGCAATTTTTCTGTTTCGCACATTCGACAAGTTCGCTTCCTTCGGTTACAATAAAGCCGAAAGGAGGCGTTAGCTTTGAAACGAGATAAACGCTATTTGTACTTGGACGACTTTGAGCACCGGCTCGCGATTGTGGGGATGAACCACTTCCGAAATGATCTGAACCGAAACGGGAAGCCGACGGAGGACATTGACGCGCTGCTGCTCAAGCTGTTAAAAGCCACAACGAGAAGAATCAAACGATGACGACCGAGGAGGATTGATCATGAAAGAATTGACTTACCATCGACACGGCGATTATCTGATCCCCGACCTGGAAGCCCCGGAGGCTCCAAGAATCGGCAAGTACGGCACCATGCGGCATCAATACCTACGCAATCACCACCGTGGCATCTTCGATGGAATGCTGCTGAACGGGACTCTCAATGCTCACCTGGAGGAGATCGACCGTCAGGCCAACGAAATGATGGAGCGTCTCACCACACAGATGGCTCAGCGTGAAGGCGTCACGGAAGTCCTCAAAGCCGACGATCAAATGGATTGGGTCGCCGCCATGAACAACATCAAAAACCGTGTGGAGGAAATCGTCCTCCACGAACTGATCTACGCATAAACAGATCTCTTCTTTACATTTGCTCACAATCAGCTCCGGCAATGATTTAGTTCTTGCCGGAGCTGGTTTATTTACAATTACACTCAAATAGATATCATCAGTTTCAGTTCAAGTTGTGCAAAAGTATTTTTCCCCAGTCAGCGATGCCATCATGCAATATAGTTCACGGTATCTCGGAACCGTCATCATCATTTGACTGCCAATCTCCATAAGTTCGCCGTTTTCGTTCAATTCCACCGTCAGCTCTTTCATAAAACCGTTGACGAACTGGGTCGGATAGAACTTTGTCACGACGACCCGGTGCGGCCCACTGACAATTTCCCAATCCCGACAGCTCACCAGGTTTTCCGCGCAGGCATTCCAGGTCAGAGCAGGCTCGCGGACAGACGCAGTCTCACCGGTATCGAGCTGCCGGAACTCTGCCAGATACACCGTTTCCGGTTCATCCGAGAAAAAGGCTTGTTCCAGCGCTCTCTCCTCAGCAACATAGTCCCGAACCAACTTGTGCAGGCTGATTTCCTCCGGCGGCGTCGTTGCATAGCCGCAAACTCGAATTCTTTCGTCCTTTGTATGTTCCATGATTGTCATAAGCGCCTCCTGTTTGTCGTGCAAAGGACAGGAGATGTATTTGAAAATGTCGCTGACGGCCTCTGCCGCCGTGATGTTCTGAACAAATGAAGTCTTTTCAAGTTCTGCCATGATTTCCTTTCCGCAGCGGATATTGCTGCAAGCAGCCTACAACTGCACGATTACCGGATTATCCGCTTTCTGCTCTGCCATTGATATGATACCAGATCGTATGCGACTGATTCGGTACATAGATTTGAACAGTATCCTTCCAGAGCAAAGAAATCTTGCAATAACCGCCCATTTAATATTATCTTCCGAGAATAGTTGAGAATCGAAAAACCTGTGTTACAATAAAAACAGATCAAAAAAACGCTTTGCATGTGACAAATTTGGGGCATCGATGATCGTATACTTGTGGTGTTGATTGATTTGTTTGTTTTTGGGAGGAGTATAAATGGGTAGAATTATTGACGTTTGGAGTGGCCTGACACCGGTAGACTTGATCGAGAAAATGTTCGAACGGACGGATGCGGACGGCGTGCTGTATATGCCGTCATTTTTCACCGGCGAAACCCCTGAGAAAGAAGAGAGCCTGCGTTGCGTCATGAACTGGGAATTTCCAAACGATTGCTTTTCCGTTTTGCAGGAGTTCGATCAGCTTCGTTCCGACCTGGAACAGCTTGCAGACCATTGTGACAGATACGGCACTCTGAAAGAGGGCGAATATGATGCTCTGTCCGAACGGCAAAAAGCCGTTTGGAATACCTATCTTCTTCCTTTTTCCTGCGATGATGCATTTGACGGAGATCGGCTGGCGGAAATTCAAGAACGGATTGACTCGATTGAATACACCCACCAGATCTGTGAGGAGATTCTTGCCGGGAAAGAGCAGGACGAGCTTTCTATGCAGATCTTGAATGACGGCGTCAACACAAAAGTCTCTGCAGCCGAAGAAGCCTACGTCAGCCAATCTATGGAAGCAAGAAAGGCGGAATGCCGCAGAAGACTGGGCGACAGTCCCTTTGCCTTTTACACGGTCATGTATGCAAAACGGTATCACAGGGTTCTGGCGATGAAAGCACCGGACATTATCTTATCCAATGAGGCAAAGGCACTGGCCTCCGCGCTGGTGCTGTTCCGTTGGTGCAGAAAATATGAATATGTGGACAATGCCGTCCGGCAGCATTACGACCGGCTGGAGCAGATGAGCGAGGAGGAGTTGGACGAGCTTCACCGTCCGAGGAAGAATGCCAACAGCCGGAAAAGCATGGTCTCCCTGTTCGTCTATCTGATTCTGAAGCAGCACTCCGACTCGGAGCATCCCTTGAAGCAGCAGGAGATCATTTCCTTCTTAGCCGAGGGGCCCTATGAGATCACGGTGGAGCGCAAGGCGCTCAGCCGGGTCATTCAAAACCTCAAGAGCTCCCAGCTCGGCATTTACACGGACAAGCACCGGGGAACCTGGTTCATGGGCGGAGACAATTAAAACTGCAATTAAGTTTGAGAGGCAATGCGGCAAAAATGCCCCATTGCCTCTTGCATTATTCGTGCGCTTGGTGTATAGTGAGATCGGAGGTGATCCACCGTGGATTTGAAACAGCCAAAGAAGCTGCTGATCGTCAACATTCTGGACATCCTGCGCAAGTATTCCGATGCCGAGCACCGATTGAGCCAGAAGGATATTGCGGAACGCTTGCAGACAGAATACGGTATGACTGCCGATCGCAAATCAATTCGACGGAACATCCTCGGATTGATGGAATCCGGTTATGAGATCGAGTATACAGAATCCGTTCGCATGGTGCCGAACGCAAAAACGGGCATGCTGGAAGAGAGCTATCTCTGGTCCGACTTCTATCTGGTGCGCGACTTCATGGACGCCGAGCTGCGGCTGTTGATCGACTCCCTTCTTTTTTCCAAGCACATCCCTTACAGTCAATGCAAGGAGCTGGTGGAGAAGTTGGAGCGTCTTTCCAGCAAATATTTCCGGGCACACGTGCGGCACATCCATACTATGCCGGACACAAATCCTGTGAATCAACAATTATTCTGCACGATTGAAGTATTGGACGAAGCAATCAGCGCCGGGAAGAAGGTCTCTTTTACCTATCTGGACTACGGGACGGACAAGCAGCCATTCCCAAAGCGCCGTTCGGACGGCAGCGTGCGGGAATACGTCGTAAGCCCGTATCAGATGGCTGCCAAGGAAGGCAAATACTATCTGATCTGCAACCACGACAGCTTTGACAACGTTTCCAACTACCGCGTGGAACGTATTGCCGAGATCAAGCTGCTCGACGAGCCGGCAAGGCCGTTCGCAACGCTGGAAGACTCCGGCGGAAAGCGACTTGACCTGGCAAAGTATATGGCGGAGCATATCTACATGTATGCCGGGGGCAATACCCGCGTGAAGTTCCGCATCGTGCGGGAAATGATCTGCGACGTGCTGGATATCTTCGGCCAAAGCGTGCGCTTCTGTGAGGAAACAGATACCCACGTCTGCGTGATCGCCGACGTCAACGAGCGGGCTATGCTGCAGTTTGCCAAGAACTACGGCCCGGACGTGCTGATCCTCGAGCCGAAGCGATTGGTGGACGCCGTGCAGGAAAATGCGAAAAGATTGCTTGAGGCTTATCAACGATAGAAAACCGAAAGGGAAAATAACAAATGGAAAGAAATCATACCATCATAAAGAATGCCATTGAGTTTCTGCTGTTCAATTATTTTGGACTAACGCTTGAGGACGGAAACAACAAAGATATAATCATTCAAAAGGCCGTAGAACTTGCATACAATGACGCTACGAATCAAGGAGCGTTCAATGCGCTGTTCACCGAAAAGAGTATCCCCAGTGAGGAGCAGGACAACATTCATTTAATCAAGAATGGTGTAAAGGAATTGGCATCTGTACTTGAAGAAAAGGTTAAGGATCTTTATGATAACAATGAATCCTTTGATGAATGGCATAAAAATCTATGTAAAAAGCTCCTTGACAAATACCAGGATTTATGCCAAGCCAACGATTGCCCTTCAGCAGCTTCTTTCTTTTCATACGGAAACGCCCAGAAATGGGTAAATATGACGATAAAAAATCTTTACGTGATATCCGGCGCATATCTTGCCATGGGCTGCGAAGATAACAAATCTTTCTTTGAATCCGTTGACGCCCGCTCAAGCGGATACCATATTCCTCTTGACAATTTGATTCTCGGCGAAGTATACAAGCAAGAGCTGCTTGGCAGCCGTGAAAATGGCCCAATTTGGAAATCAGGAAAAAAAGAACCAAGCTATTCTATTTCCGATTTTAAGAACGATACAAAGCAGAAGTACACCTGGAGTCGTATTCCAAGCAAGGATTTCTATGAGACATTCAGAGAAAAACTTGAAGAAGCCATACAAAAGGAAGGGACTTCAATTGAGTGGGAATGCAAGAACTGGATCAAACGAAAAAAACTTATAAAAAAACTTGGTAAAGATTTGTCTGCAATCGACGATTGAGATACCTACGAAAAAAGTTGCGAGCTCGTGATGTGATCGTGCTTTTGATTAGTAGCTTGCATGTACCAGAAATGCACCATGCCTCCTGTTATGATGATCATAACAGGAGGTGCTTTTTTATGGGTTATTATTCCGAATTGCTTATCGCAGAAATGGAACGGCAGGAATGTCTGTTCGATTGTGATAGCTTGAGGGATTACGGTAGTCTGTCCATAGCCTTTCAGATGCGCGGGAAACTGGCAGAGCTGAAAGACTGCCTGAAGGATTATATCTTTTGGGATAATCTGGTTTCTTTTCAGCGAGGACGCGCTCGGCGCAGTTGGGAAACGGTATACAAAAAATGGCCGGAGTACTGGAATGACAAACGAACTGACCTTTTGTACCACCCGATATCCTATTTTGCTTACCAAAGCGAAACTCCGCTCGAGGAAATCCTGATTGCGATTGCCGGCGTCCAAAGAAAACTATTCTTCTACGGGTACAATGCAGATGCGGAGGAAGAAAAGAGACACTCCGCCGTTTCTCCCACGCAACCGCTGGAAGGTCAAATCTCCCTGCTCTCGGCGTCATAAAAACAAGCAAAATTAAAAAATATTTAATTTAGCAAAAAGCCTGTGTTATAATCTGCCTGCAAACGAGAGGAAAACAGTTGAAGCAAAAACAGGAGGATTCAAGCCATGCATTACGTGATGTCGGATCTCCACGGTCGATACGATCTGTTCCTACGGATGTTGGAAAAGATCTCCTTTTCGGCCTGCGACACCCTGTATCTCCTTGGTGACCTGATCGACCGAGGTCCGGACGGAATCCAACTGATCCAGGATGTGATGAAGCGAGTCAATGTGATCCCCTTCCTCGGGAACCACGAGGATATGTTCTACCGGGTCATCCGAAACATTGGGAAGCCCATCGACGTGAATGAACGATCCGTCATTCGGGATACCTTTCTCGATTGGGTCGGCTATAACGGCGGAGACGGGACCTGGAAAAGCTACCTCTCCCTGTCTCCGGGGCAGCGGGCAGCCATTCTGGAGTATCTGGAATCCCTCACAGTTTTCGATGAAGTCAGCGTCGGCGGGAACACGTTTCTCCTGGCACATGCGGGCGTCGGCACCTGGAAACCGGAGAAAGACCCGAACGATTGCAGCCTTCACGATTTCATTTGGGAAGAAACCGACTATAGCAAGGTATATTACAAGGACAAGTACCTGGTCACAGGCCACACCCCCACCGGACTGATCGACCAGGCCTGCTCCGGAAGAATCATCCAAAAGAACCGCCACATTGCCATCGACTGCGGGGCGGTCTTCACGGGCAGCTTGGGCTGCTTCTGTCTGGAGACGATGGAAGAAATCTACGTTTCATAAACATCGAGTGAGATAAAAACGGTACTGTCGCAAAGAAAGGAAAAAGAGATGCAGTTTTACATTTATCAAGGCTCCAACGGCGATAAAAGCTGGCCGGCAAGTGTCGACAAGGCCGCGATTCAGGAGCGGGTCTGCACCATTGCGCAG
The DNA here is from genome assembly GCA_016292255.1 of Oscillospiraceae bacterium. GTDB lineage: Bacteria > Bacillota > Clostridia > Oscillospirales > Oscillospiraceae > JAFRPC01. The sequence continues at coordinate 9,443 of JAEEZZ010000017.1, read as the reverse complement.
AAAAGCGCCGCGTTTCACCGCACGCTGCGGGAGGACGTCTGCTTCTTCGTTTCCAGCGTTTCGGAGGTCGAAATCGTTGGAGGCGTCATCTGTGCCGAACAGATCCCTCTGCAAAAGCGGCTTGACGTCTATCTGAATGCCGTGGGCTTGCTGATTCTGAACGGGAAACCGGAGGAGGTGACCTTCAGAACGCTGCTGGATCTGCTCCGCGGTGCGGAGCGGCGGGACTATATCAGGGACTACCATGAGATTCTGGAGCACTTTGACTTGGATGATCTTCGGCGCTACCCCGATTGTATTGAATGCTCCGAATCGCTGATCGAAGAGCGCCGTCCGGAATTCATCTACGCAGCCGCAGAAAATCACTTCCTGAACGAAATGCTTCGCCCGGAGCTGGAACGTATCTACGCAGGCAAGCCGATCACCCGGCACGTCGGACATCCGGTGCACTATCTGCTCCAGACGGATGACGATGACAGCAGAAAGTACGGATACCGGCTGCTTCTGGCGGCGCTCTATGATCGCGGACGGCTACAGAACCGGCGCTACAATTACGTGGATCTCCGCCCCGGAAACGAACTCTCCGCGACCTTCTACGATTGCCTGTACCGGAGCATCTTCGGCGGCGCTGTCGTCGTGCGCTTCCGTCCCAATTCGGAAGCCGAGAGCGACTATGCCAATCCGGACAGAGCGATGATCGAGTTTCTCTGTAAAGCCGCGGAAAAGTACCGCCATCAGGTCTTGACAATCTTCTGCCTTCCGCTGGAATGCAAAAAGACGAAGGAACTCTTCTATGATAATCTCTGCGGCGTCAGTCTCGTGGAGCTGAAGGAGGAACAAATCTCTGGGGAACGAGCCTCCTCCTATCTGAAAACGCTGGCACGGCACAGCACGCTGCGCACGGACAAAAAGCTCTTTGCCGACCTGGAACAGGAACAGGATTACCGCGTATCGGAACTGCACGCTCGATTTGAGCGCTGGCACGACGAGAAGCTGAAAACCGTGACCTTCCCGCAGTACAAGAAGATCCAGACCGTGAAAAAGGAAGTTGCCAAAGCCGAACCGAAGGGCTCCGCCTACGATGAACTGCGCGAGATGATCGGTCTCGCCGAAGCCAAGAAGACGATCCGCAGGGCGATAGACTTCCACAAAGCACAGAAGCTCTTTGCGGAGCAGGGGATGCAAACGGGGCGTCCGTCCATGCACATGGTCTTCACCGGAAATCCGGGCACGGCAAAAACCACCGTGGCCAGACTGTTTGCGCGGATCATGAAGGAAAACGGTCTGCTCTCCAGAGGGCAGATCATAGAGGTCGGGCGCAGCGATCTGGTCGGCAAGTTTGTGGGCTGGACGGCTCCGACGATCCAGAAGAAGTTCCGGCAGGCGCAGGGCGGCGTGCTGTTCATCGACGAAGCCTACTCGCTGGTGGACGACCGGGACGGCTCCTACGGCGACGAGGCCATCAACACCATCGTGCAGGAAATGGAAAACCACCGGGACGACGTGGTGGTGATCTTTGCCGGGTATCCGGACAAGATGGAGGGCTTTCTGAATAAGAACCCCGGCCTGCGCTCCCGGATCGCGTTCCACGTGAAGTTTGAGGATTATAATGCGGACGAGCTAAGCCAGATCGCGGAGCTGTTTGCAAAGCAGCAGTCCCTGCGGCTGACCGCCGAGGCGGAATCCAAACTGCACGCCCTGTTTGAAGCGGCACGGAAGGAGAAGGATTTCGGCAACGGTCGGTACGTGCGCAACGTGCTGGAGCAGGCGCGGATGGCGCAGGCTTCCCGTCTGCTGGCGGGAGACGTGGACCATATCGAAAAAGACACCCTTGCCACAATATGTGCTGAGGACGTAACCACGCCGCCTGTTTTGAAGCAGCAGCGACCACAGATCGGGTTTTGTTGATTGGAACAGTTTTCTTCCGTTAATGTTCCGTGAGCAACAAAGTTTAGAAAAGTCGCGGCACCGAATGGGGCGAAAACGGTACATCCTTTATCGTATAATGGCAGCACTTGAGGAAAGATTAATTGGTTTTGCTTTGGGGAATGGAGGATGATTGAATGAATGAGTTTGTTTTCCGTCATTTTTCGGAATGTGAGGATGGCCAGATGGCCCGACTGGAAACTGCTAAATCCGGGATTCCCGTCAATGTCTTTGCCGAAGACGGCACAGACTTTGATCTGCAAAACGGGGAAAGCTGCTGTGTTGACCTCTACGGCATCGGCAGCCAGATGGAAGTCTATCCTACTGAGAAAGCTCTGCATGCAAGCGGCCGCAAGATGGCCGTTCCATCCATGATCCCCATGGGGACCTTCCATCCGAGAGAATCGGAAGAGCCTTTTGAAGAGAGCCCCCATATCCTGTTCGTTGGCACCGTGCTTGAGGTCGATACCGATCCCGAGGCCAATGAAAACCAGCCCAACTACTGTGTGACCGTGGAAACTCTGGAAATGACTATCCAACTGTATCTCCGGTATGAAAACCTCATTGAAGTCGGCAACATCCTGCACGGTGTTGCCTGGCTCTTCGGTCCGGTCACCAGAGCGTGACCGGACAACGCATAAGCGACTAACATGACTTACATTGATAAAATTCTGAACCAAATCCCCTCCGCCCTGCTGCGGGATCATCTGAAAGAAAACCAGCCGCAATGGACGCTCCTGCAATGGGCTTCCGTTGCAAGTATGGTCATGCGGCCCAAAATGCTCGCAAAGCTGTTTGCGAGGATGCTTCCGTATGCGGAGACTGACTATGAAAAATCGCTGCTGCAAGCAGCAATACAGGACATTTCAGACGTCGGCCATGTGGGAAAGCACGCTGAGAGCGTATTTGATGCTGCACATCCGGGAGACAAACCGCCGTTCTTCCCGTTTTTGGAGCAATGCAGCTTGCCCATTCTGCTGAAGAAGGGCGATCTTGTAAAGATCCATCGAGGAAGCAAAACGGACGCCTTTCTGATTTGCTCCACACCTGACAGTCTTCCAGCATGCTCTGATTTGACAGACGAATGCTATTATTGCTACAGCCTAGACTGCGGTGTCCCGGACGACTTGTTTTACATTCATGAGCACGTTCATATCTGTGTTGCCGACGCCTGCTCGGAAAGTGAACTTAGTGGGGAACAGAAGGACGCGCTGAGTCACATCAGGCAAATGCTGAAGGAATAAGATCAAAGATTGGAAACAACAATCGGAATTAGGAGGAAAAATATATGAATCTCAAAGAAGCATTCCGTTATCAGAACAAGCTCCAGGGCTTCCTGGTGGAGGCCTTGGATATCCTGACCCGTGACGGCAACGTCACCCGGGTGGAGAATACCTATCTGCGGCACAAGGTCATGCCGGAGGCAGAGGACGAGACCGTCGTGGTCGTCCCCGAGACAGAATACCACGAGCAGATCACCGAGCTGACGAGGTTCATGCTGTATCTGCTGGAAGAGAAAGCCGTCCTGTCTGCTGCGATCCGTGCGGCAAAGAATGCCCTGGACATTGACATGGACGGCGAGGTCAGTCTGAATTCTGCCCGTCAGTTGGCTGCCAAGGCTCTCCAGCACATGAACACCCTGCGTAGCTCCGAGCAGATTATCTCCAACGGCGGCACCGGCTACCGGTTCAATGCGGAGGGAAATCAGGTTTCCTACCGCTGCGACGTGAAGCGGGTCACCACCATCAACTTTGACCGGAACGTCATCCGCCGGGAGCTGACAAAGCTCAATCAGCTTGCGGATGAGACCTCTGCAAAGCTTGACCTCTGCCTGGTCACCTCGAAGGTGGACTATGAGCCTCCCTTTGACGTGAACGATGAATTCTCGGAAGCCTTCGAGGCCTTCCTTGCCAAAGCCGGGGCATAACGCCCCGGCGCAGGTCGGTTGTTTTGGGTACGGCAGGATTAGAGAATACGGATACCGGTTCGGGTGCAGATGAACTATAATGCTGCACGTTTTCAAATTATTATTTCGCCAGGATCAAATGCGATTGCGGGTCCCGGGGGACCCGCGCTGCAGGATCGAAAACCACTTCGTTTCCTTCTTCGCTTCCCGTCCTGTCGATCAAACCGTTCTCACGTCAATCCCGCCAAAATCATGCGTTCAACCTCACCCTTCCCTCTCGCTTTGGGCAGTTATGCCATTACTCGACTTGTTCGAGACTTATACCGATCACCAAACCGAACGCGCATCCGCGCCGCCGGCAGCGTGATCGGGAAAATGGTTGAAGTTGCATCGAACCCTGTCGTATCCAAAACAGCCGATCTGACCTATAATCCACAGATAATTGCAGCCCTTGGCGGATCAACCGTCAAGGGCCGCAAGAATAAATGGAGGGGGGCTTCCGAATGCTTCGAGGCGTTTTCTGGGTCGTGGACGGCAAGCTGCTTGCCTTTCCGTTTCGGGAAGGTGCGCAGCTCGGCGTCGCAAAATCCGGCAACACCTATAACCACCGTCTGCTATGGGAGCATGTCAAACCGCAGGGCTGCAAAAAGCCGTTCGATTATTATCCCCGCGGCCGGGCCGAAATAAACCAGCAGGGCGTTCCGATCTTATACATGAACCCCAACGTATCAGAAACTCTTCTTGCGGAAATTGTGGCAAGATTTGAGATCACGGATCAGCCCCTGCTGCGATGGGATCACAGCCGTCATTACTTTTGTTATCTGGATCGTGGTTATTCAATGAAAAACAATCGCAAGCAGCGGTATAAAAGTTGAGAGGAGGAGAAACATGGAAACGATTGGCTACGTTTACTACAGCGATGGCCGGCGTGAGGAAGTCGCGCATATGATGCACGGCGATGCGGCAGCATTGTCCGCGTTGAGAAGTGTTGAGCAAAGCACCGCCCAGGCCTTTGCTTACAGACTGCGCAACACGCCGTCCTGGACCAACAACAAGCCCATGCGTTATGACGTTCAGCAGCATTAACAAAAAACAACTACGAAGCGGCAGCCCCGGTTCATCGAGGCTGCCGCTAGAAATCGTTTCAAATTGGCATATGCACTAATTAGGTCCTTTTTCTATGTTGGGTTTTATTGATTCTTGAAAAATCTTTCACAGTAACTATCTCCCAAACGATATTTTTCCAGCGCACCAGACCTTTGTGGTTTTTCGAGCTCAAAGAGATTTAATCCCTCCTTTGTTTTTGCCCGATAAATCTCTCTTATGCTTTCCTTGTTCGCTTCAGTATTATTCTCAGTAGGTAAGTTGAATCTCAAACTAAGCCGCAACCCAGTAGATATTCCATTTTTGGATTTTCTATCAATTAGTTCTTTGATGGTTGTTCCTTTGCTGTCCTCAATTTCTTCAAGTGCGACAAGTTTATCGATACATGCTTTTACAGAATCGCTACACACGCTGGGGGCCGCTTTTTGCCTCCATACGATATGATCCTTGATGGTTTCTGCAAAAGTAGATATTTCATTTTTGCAAACGATGGGTCTACAGAGAAGATGATTGTCGTCGCTGATGTAATTACTTGAATCTGCTATTCGATAAGAGAGTTCACAGTGCCACCCGCGTTCTATTAGTTCGACTAAAGAATCATAAAAGCCTGGGTGACAACAGATATAATCTGCAAGAGCTTTTGAATACTTAGGAGTTGTACCCGCATATATGTCGATGCTCAGTTCGCCAAACGCAGTAAAGTCAATTGTGTTAATAAATGCAGCACCTTTTGGAAACAATTCATTAACTCCACCCAATGCATAAGCATATTTCACGGTCTCCTTTTTTGATTTACGCCCACTGCCATAATCGTCTTTTAGTGTACTCTCTTGAATAACAAGAGTTTTTAGTATTTCGTAAATGACTGCATCATTGCGGCTCTTAAGCTTATCATGATATTTTTTTACAATGCTTGCAAAAATGCGTTCTGGTTCAGTAAGTTTCGATTCATCACAGCCTATAATTGTCTGAATGTCATTTCGTGCGATCGATCTACACACTTCTTCATATTCCGCACCTAACGGCTCGTATTTTTCGCTTAATAGTCTTATATAATGCAGAATGAACTGTGCCTCAATTCCATCAGTTTTGCCAATCGTATTCTCCAAGATTTCTTTGACATCTTTGTATGAAATAAAATCAAAATTCGCATATCGCTTTCGGTTTTCTTCATAATCTACAGGCATATAAATATCTAGATATGCAAAATAGTTCTTCCTATCTGGATACTCGCCTTCGATAAACTCTCTGTACGATTTGCATTGTCCGCCATGTTCGCCTGACCCATACTTGTTTTCAATCGTGCATGTGTAGTTGTCTCCCAATATTAAAATGTCAATTCGCTTCTTATCATCGCCTATGTCCTTTTGCTTGTCTCCTGCAATTCTCACTTCTGTCTTGACAGATTGAATCTTGCTGCTGTCTATCTTGCAATCTTCTCCAAAGCATCTTTTAAAGAACTTGTCTGCAAAGGCAGTCCCAAGCCCATGGGAAGCACTAGTGTTGAAAAGCCAACTTAGAAAAGCAGAATGCCTAATCTCCTGATCCTCTTGTTTCAGAACTTTAAAAATGTTAAACGAACGATTATATATGTAATTTATAGCCGTGACCTGCTTGCTGTACTGCTCAAAAACCATGCGATATTGTTCAGGTACCATGATCAATCCTCCTCTAGCCTTCAACACATAAAACTGTGTCAAAAATGTTTATTTGCTGTATAATCGCAATCGTTTCGACCGCGTTCTTTAGAATCGAGTTTTCTCACAATAAAACCGCTGCTTCCTTTAGCTTCTCCCATACCTTTACCATCGCATAGGTGTCCAGGCCGCAGTATTGGAGCAGATGCTTTCTCCAAGTCTCCAGTTCCTCCGGGGGCATGGAGGCCATTTTTTTGAAGGTATCCATGGCCTCGCCGCCGTTGTGGACGCCCTCTAAGTTGTGGTAGTCCAGCTCCGGGTCGTCCGGGAACAGGGCCGGCAGAACGTACTTGATCGAATAGGAGCCCTGCATGGCGCGGGTGTAGTACCAGCGCTGCTGGAAGGGGACCATCAGATCCTGGATGTGGTCGTGGATGTTCATCAGGTGCTCCGCCAGGTCGGGATAGAGCGCCGCCAGGCCCTTGATGCGGGTCTTCTCAAAGGCCATATTGTAGGCCGTGGTGCAGACGTTCAGCGGAATATCCCGGCAGAGCTGCTCTGCCAGTGCCCGCCGCGGGTCCTCGCCCGGATAGGCCAGATACTCCGCGTGCTTTAATTCGCCGCCCTCCCGCTCGATCCAATGCAGGGAATACTGGAAGACGATTTGCTCAAAGGGGCTGGAATTGTCATAGAGCGGGATCGCCGGCTGGAAGGATTCAAAGTCCAGAAAGTACAGCGGATAGGACAGCCGGGAGAGGAAGGTCTTGATCGCGTCGGTCTTGATGGCCGGAGGCTGGCAGTACAGCTCATGCTCGATCTGCTGATAGGCCTTTGCGTTGAGTTGGTCGCAGCCGTTGAGCTCCGCAAAAGAGACCAAGCCCTGGGAATAGCATTTGAACATGGTCGTTTTTCGCGGCCCGGCCAGATCGAAGACGTTGGGCGACGGCAGATTGCGGGTGCAGTATTTCCAGAAGCCGCAGTCATAGGGCTTAAAGCAGCGCAGGCCGATGTCGTCTGTCGGCTCGTCCGGCCTGGCGAGGTACTCAGCAAAGACGGCAAGATTCTTCTCTACGTCCTCCTGCATGGCCCGGGCGGTCTCGGTAAGATCCGCGATATGGAACAGCTCTTGAAGATCCAGTTCCCCGTGCCGCACGTATTGATTGTTGATGTGAACAAGGCAGGCCTTCTCCACACTGAAACCCAGCTTCGTCAACACGTAGACCTGATAGGCCACGTCGTGATAGTAGATCGGCTTCGCCTCCGTGGAGCTTTTGACCTCGTAAAGCTCCACCCGGCGGTCGCCCAGGTTTTTTAGAATGTCCACGCTGCAAAACAGGCCTTCATAGGAAAACGACGCCTCCGCGATGATCGGCGTGCCGTCAGCCAGCAGCTTTTCGGTCTGCTCGATCATCCCGCCAAGCTCGCCGTAGGGCACCTCCACGTAGGGGCCGAACAGCCCCATCGCCAGATCGCCGACCTCGCTTCCGGTCTCCAGGACGGATTCCTTCATGACGGACTCGTCAAATTCCTCCGGCTTGTTTTTCTTCAGCCAGAGCATTTTCGGACACTGCACCCCGGCGCAATACTTAGACTTTGACAGGTACATAGGCGCACCTCCTTCTGCTTTGGATTGAAGTCTAAAAACAGTTGTGAAACGAATTATTTGTGGTATAATTATATTATAAGAGGCCTGCATTTTCAACTAATTTTGTCAAAAATCAACAATTTCCGCTGGGAAGGAGAATGAAAAATGCACTATGTGATGGCTGACGTTCACGGCTGCTTTGACAAATACTGTTCTATGTTGAAAAAGATCCAATTTTGTGACGACGACACGCTCTTTTTTCTGGGAGACGCGGTTGATCGGGGCCCGGATGGAATCAAAGTGCTGCTGGACATAATGAAACGGGGGAACGTCGTGCCCTTCCTGGGCAACCACGAGGATATGTTTTACCGGGTGATCCGCAGCATTGGCAGAGAGCTGACGCTGGACGAGAAAATCGACGTGGAAGGCACCATGGAGGGCTGGGTAAACTACGAGGGCGGTGACAGCACCTGGGCGGCTTATAACGCACTGCCGGAGGAAACAAAGCAGGCGCTTCTGGATTATCTCGGAACCTTCCGGATTTATACGGAACTGTCCCTCAATGGCCGCCGCTTCCTGTTGGCCCATGCCGGGCTTGGCAGATACCGGGAAGGAAAAACACCGGATCAATGCACAAGCGAAGAAATGATCTGGGAGCGCATGGATTACGACAAGGTTTATCTGCCGAGCGTATTTCTCGTAACCGGCCACACGCCGACCGGCTATATTGACCCAGCGTTCGCAAATCGGATCATCAAAAAGAACAACCACATCGCCATCGACTGCGGCGCAGTCTTCGGCGGCACCCTCGGCTGCCTCTGTCTGGAAACGCTGGAGGAGTATTACGTTTCGTGACCGAGTAATCCGAGAAAAATGTTTTTCCAACTGTATCAGTCCCACCAATGGGACTTGACCTATGCTACAATACGATAAAGGCAAAAAAAGCATTGCTTTTCGGAACATATTCATCCGAAATTGTCGTATTGACATAGGAGCACAAGATGACAACGTTACTTCGTTTACAGAATAATGAACCGGTAGAATACAGAAATTCAGAATACATCCCGGCTTTTTTATTCCTGCCGGCGGAGATTATGGCCTGCGAACCGATTGAATTCCGCAGTATTTCTCGCAACGTCCAAAAGCTGCTGCGAGACCCAAAAACGATTGCCCAGGTGGAAAGCGACGTGTTCCTGTTGGGAATTATCCTTGGCTATTCTCTGCTGGTCTGGCCTGCAATGGGGCAAAAATGCACGCCGGAATCCTACAGCCAAAACGAACCGGC
>JAEEZZ010000167.1 GCA_016292255.1 Oscillospiraceae bacterium | reverse complement strand
GCCCTCGTTGAACTCCTCAAAGGAGGTAATCGTGGGAACCGGAACAAAGGCGTTCCTGCGGCTGTAGCCGACCTTGTTCTCCACGTTGCCCTTCTCGTTGCCGGAGGCGGGATTGCAAAACTCCGCCTGGAAGCGGTAGTGTATCATGAACCGGGAGAAGCCGTCGGTCAGAACACGGTCATGGCCGTCCAGCACCTGAGCGACGGCGGTGCTCATGTTGTCAAAGCGCAGATGCAGCGGAACCGGTCGGTTTGTATCTTGATCTCATCGGAGACCATAGCTCATCCGCACTGCGGGAACTGGAAAAGCGGACGGGTGCTGCAATCCGTGAGATTCGTTGCGAAGAAGTTCTGATTCCTGCATTTATCGAGCAAATGGAACACACGCCATACCGCCTTGTCAGATAGTCCGTTCCGTCGATGGAAACCGGGATCGTATCCCCCAAGACGAAGCCGTATTTTTCCATCACCCTTGCGGAAGCGAGGTTATCGTCGTTGCAGGTGATGAGCACGGGAGAAATCCGCATTCCCTTTGCCTTCTCCAAGGCCAGGGCCAGCATTTTCGTTCCGTACCCCCGGTTCCACTCCGAATAGCGGACGCCGTAGCCGATGTGCCCGCCGCGCTGCGCCAAGGCGTCGTTCAGCCGATGGCGGATCGCGATCTCTCCGATGAAATACTGTTTTTCATCGTCCACCAGCCAATACTTATCCTCCCACACCCGATTTGGGGGCAGGTCCCGTTCCTCTCTGTAACGCTGGTATTTCGCAAAAATATCACAGGAAGACGGGTCGGTAAAGGAATAGGTTGAAACCTTGTGGGCAAGGTACTCATCGTACGCTTCCTGGTACGATTGCAGATATGCTTCATTTGGCACGATCAGTTTTATCATGGCAGCTCCCTTGAAATCATTCCGGAAAGACCCAGAGCGGCGTCTCCGTATTCGAATGGAATCTGAAAAAGCCGCCAGGGTCCGGCTCAAAAAAGCGGACTCTGGCGGTTCAATTACTGGCAAAACGTGCGGTTACCCGGTATTCGCCGCCGACTGTACAAGTAAAGATTGTCAGATCCCAGCCAGTGGGATCAATCATTTCCCGAACAGCATTGGCGTCCAGCACTTCCAGGGTCAAGAACCGGTACCGGAACACTTCGCCGTCCATGGCGATAAACAGGAGTTCATCTCCCTCCTGCAATTTTTTGAGTTCACCAAAATGGCTCCTGTAATTATGCCCACAAATCACCATGTTTTTGTGGTAGGGATTTCCGACATAGAGGCAGGGGGAATACGCAAGAGAATCATATTCGTAGGGCGTCTGCACAGGCAGTTCCAGGGAAAGCGCGGGAATTTGAAGCAGACCCACATAATCCCGGCCGTCCACAGTCGCCACCGGCAGAACGCGGTTTTCCGTCACCAGAACCTCTTCCTCTGTGATGGGCACAGGCGCAGGCCGCAGCGTTTCCTCCGGCAGGCTCAGCACCAGCGATTCAACGGCCCGCCTGGCGCGAACGCCGGCAACCCGATCCTCGTGGAGATTCTGCCCTGTCAGGCCCACGCCGCCCAGAACCAGGGCCGCACCGAGGATGAACAGCGGGATGCCGCTGAGAAGAGCGTGTTTAAGCAGCTTCATGATTCTTTTTTCTGCGGCGCAGGATCAGACCCAGCAGGATCAAAACAGCGCCGGACACGACCAACACCGGAACCGGCCACCAGAGCTGGCCGGTATAAGGCAGGCCGGGATCGTGATCGGAAGGGGTGGGTGTCCCGCCGCCTGGCTCGTCAAGCTCGTTGGTAATCTGAATCGTGGTGCCCACAAGCTCGGAGCCGCGGAACACATAGACCTCGGGCAGATTCGTCTCCCGAACCTCCTTGACTGCGCTGAGCGAAACGGGAACAAATTCCAGGATCCAACCGTTTTCGGCGTTCAGCACAAGCGTCTGGCGTTTGCCGTCCTCGTAAAGGATCTCTACGTTGAGTTCCCGGGGACGAAGGTGCTTTGCGTCCTGATTATCCTTCCAGATTTTCTGAATGCGGTCTACCTTGCCGACTTCAAAGGATTTGGGGAGGAAGCTGAAGTCGTAATCCCAGCTGGAGGGATCCTCCAGTCCCACGAGATTGTCTCCGGCGGTTCCCCGATAGGGAACTGTCAGGAGGGCGTTCTGGAAGCCGACGCGGGTCGCGGGGTGATCCGGATGGGTCCCCTCTCCCAGGAGCAGAAGGTACAGCCCGGGATCCAAAGCTTCAAACCTGGCGCGACCTTCCGTATCGGAAACAGCGCTGCCGTCTGCAGCGATGGAAGCGGAATCCACCAGGCTTTTCAGACTGGGGACCAGCGCCTGCAGGTCGTCCATCTTTTGGAAATCCTCCTGGAAGCTCTGGAATGCCTGGACAGCGGTCAATGCGCCGTCCCCGTCCATGGAGGCAACCCGATAGACAGACACCGTAACGCCGGAAATGGCACGGGTCACGCCATCTTCCGAGTAGCTGTGCCGGAGCAATACGGTCAGCGCGCCCTGCATGGGGGCGTCGGTGTTTTCCGCGCTGACATTGGGAATCAAGCTCACAATCAGCAGCACGCAGAGCAAAAGGCCAACCAGTTTTCGCTGCTTACGTATTATCATCGTCATAGCACGTTCTCCTTTGTGTCAAAGACAGTTTTTTTCCGTTTTCTGCCGGGGCGTATCATGGCGGCCAGGAAGAGCAGGGGCAGAAGCGGGGCGGCCAAAAATGGCGCTACCTCAATGGGGCGGATCAAAATGGCGTTGGACTGGACCCGATAGGAGTAAAGGCTCATTACTTCGGTACCGACCCGAACGCCCCGCACCAAAAGGCGATGGGTGTTGACGCCGTATGGGGTGCAGGTAATCAGCGTACAATAATCCTTGCCCGGGACGATCCGAAGTGGGCTGATATCCTGAGGAAGCACCGTGAGGATCTGATCTATCTCATACGTGTAGCTCTCATTCAGCACGGTAATGGTGAAGGTATCCCCTTCTGTAAGCTTATCCAAATCAGAAAACAGCCGCGCGGAAGGAAGCCCTCGGTGGCCGGACAGCGCGCAATGGCTTCCGTCACGCCCCACAGGAGTTCCCAGGCTCTCGTCAAAGCTGTAGGCGCCCACGGGAAGGCTGGTCTGTTCCAGGTGCCCGATGGAGCTTGAAAGAACGGAGGCGCTGGTACCGTGGTAGATCGGAAGCATAAGGTCGAGTTTATCGATCTGGATATAGCCCATGATCCCGTTTCCGGTGTAATTGAGCAGGGAGCGGTATCGGGCCGTCCGCTCCGGATCCAAAGTCCAGTTAATGCCGTCCTTGGCGAGCTGGCGATTATATTCCTTGGCGTCAGCCACCATTTGTTGATACAGCCTCGGATCCATGTCGGAGATCGCGGCGTTATAAGAGGTAATGGCCCTGGACTGGGTCAGGCGGTTCCAATAATCCGCGACGGTGGGATACAGGAGCAAGCCTGCTCCCACGAGCATCACCAGGACGATCAGCGCAGTTTGCAGGCCTCTGTGCCGACGGCGCGCTTTTCCCCTTCCGTTTTCGGTTGTGGGGGCAGAAGTTGATTGTTTCTTCATTACTGACAAAGAGCGGAAAACACAGGAAGGCTTTCCAAATGAACGTTCGTTGATGGGGATGCCTTGACACAGGCTGGAAGGGACGCGACCCATCCGTCCGGGACGGATCAAAGCTCCCACGGAACCATACAATACGAGCTTTCGGTTTTCTGTGGGCAAGGCTCTGCGCGTGGACGGGCACGCGTACAGCCTGAACCGCAGAACAGAAACAGGGAGAAGCGCTGTTTGGAGGAAAACCCTTGTCATACCGGGGCGCCGCTTGCGCGGCGCCCCGGTTTCGGGATCTCACGGGTAAGGCGGGGCATACGTTACCCGTTCAAAGGCAAAGGATCAGCGCTCAGAGGCCTTGCGGCGGGCAATCAGAACAACGCCAGAGCCAATCACAAGGATCGTGCCGAGGACGTAGAACAGGGTGGTGCCGATGCCGCCGGTGGTGGGCAGCTCAGTGCCGAAGTTGTTGACGACAGTCAGATCCTCGGGATCGGTCTCAGCGGTTTCAATCTTGGTCAGAACTTCACCGGTTGCGGGATCAGAAGTGGTAGCAACCTTGATCGTGATGGGATCGGCTTTGTTGTAGTTCGTGGGAGCATGGGTCTCCGTGAGGACGTACTCAGCGTTATCCAGACCTCTGATGTAGGCGGTGTTGTAATCGGTCAGCGCAATCTCAGAAACCAAGCCTTCGGTAGCCGGGACAGCATCGATCTCTTCCTGAGTCGCGACGCGGAAGACATAATGATCGGTTTCAACCGTTCTGATGAACTTGATCGGGGTTTCGGAGCCGGACTTTGTCAGGGTAAACACCGCGCCAAGCAGGCTCTGGTTTTCGCCGTCAACCTTGATCAGATCGAAGCCGTAGGTGTAGGTAACGGTCTCCTCAGGATCAGGGTTGCCATCGTCGTCGTCGTCGGGATTAAGCGGGGTAACAGGGATGGGATGGTCAGGATCGGTAGGATCCCAGGGCTCTTCAGGGTCGGTGGGCTGCCAGGGTTCGTCAGGATCCTCGGGCACCCAAGGATGATCGGGATCTTCGGGGTTGACGGGGTTGGGCGTATCATCCGCAGGCGTTCCGGCGGGCACATGACCGTAGGACACAACGACTGCGTTGGGGGCAGGAGCATCAGCTGCACCGGGCAGGACGGTGGCGTTGTAGGTAATCACCACGGGAATGGTGGTCTCGCTGTTCGCGGGGCCATAGAGATGGTCGCCGTAATGTTCGCCGGAGGTAACGATCCAGGGGATGTTGACCGTCAGCTTGCCGGTGGTTTCGTCCTTGGTGGCGACAAACGCGGTGGCCGGGATCGCCTCGCCGTTCACGGAGACTGCAACGGTGTCAAGGTCAATGTCCAAATTGGTCGGGGTATCCTGGATGACCCAGTTCAGAACCTTTTCGACAGATCCGTCGGGTTTGGTAACGAAGTTGACTGCATCGAAGCTCACGGTGTACTGCTCGACGGAGCCGACGGCAGCGTCGTTTTCCTCCACGCCGGAAGTAATGACCGTTCCGTCCTCCGCAGTAATCAGCTTTTCGGGGCCGTTCGGAACAGCCGGGTTCTTGTCGTAGACAACAGTATCACCCAGAACGCTGTCGACGGTCACGGCAGTACCCATGGTGGTGGTGATGTAATAGTAGCCGTTTCCAACGGTGGCGGAAGCCACACCGTTGGCGTAAGTCATAGCACCATCATCCAGCTTCAGAGCATTATAGTTGGTTTTCAACCATTCAATGACGGCAGCATCAGTCACACCTTCCTTGACAGTAACAACGTAGCCATTCGTAGTTGCGGTGTCGCTGACCTCAAAGGGGCAAGTTGCATCGTAGGCAGTGTTGGTATTGTCGTTCATGTTGTCGATGACAGTCTTATGCGCCTCGTTCGTGTAGTAGGTGACATAGGTATTACCACCCACCACCTCCGTTGTGGCAGTAAAAATATGATACCAGTGATAGTCTTTTCCGTAGGTGGCATTGAACACCTTCAGATTGGGTTCTGTCGCAAATGCCATGGCCGTGACGGACAGAACCAATGCGACGACGAGAATTGCGGATAACAGTTTTCTCATGGTTTTACACTCCTTCTCTGATTTTCAGATCGATTTTGAATGACTCCGCGGCCGAGGCCGCGGCGCTGCGGACTGCGGGAAAGAGATATGAAGCGCTTCGGCGCGGCCTTGCATCCATACGCCCCTGGATCAGGCCAAGCGTCTCTACGACTCCAAGCAAGCCTCCTTCCTACGTTTTTTTCTTATCAGCAGGGCAAGCGCGCCGAAGAGGATCAGCGCCAAACCCAGGATAGAAAGAGGTTCATGACCGGAACCGCCGGTCTGGGGAAGCTCGACTCCGCTGCAGTTGGAGACAAGCATTTCAAAGACGGGCTGTGGCTCCGTCCCACCGGTCTCCACGCGAATGAGACCTTCTTGACTTCCGCCGCCGGAAACGTCCGGCTGCACATAGCTGACGCCGTTCGCCCGGATGTTCACGGTAAGGTAGCGGGCGGAACCGGATGCAGGATCCGCCAGATAGAACCCGTCCGGCGGAACAGTCTCCACCAGGTAATAGGTGCCGGGCAGCAGCGCCTGGAACCGCAGTCTGCCGTTGGAGGCGGTGACGCCTTCGGCGACATTGGAACCGAAGTAGTTCTTGGCAGGATAAACCTGCACGGCGCCCTCCGGCTTTTCGCCGCTGACGGTGCTGCCGTCAAGCTTCAGCCAGAGCAAGCCGTTGGCCTCCATCAGGGACGCATCCATCTCCGGTTCCATACGACGGTAGAGGACGAATCGAGCATTATGAAGCCCGGGGAGCTTGCTGTCGTCGTACATGGTTCCGGTCCCGGCGGGGGTGGTTTCGGCGCTGAGGGCCAGCGTATCCCGGCTTTCGGTGGTGGCGCTGATTTTTTTCAGCTCCAGATCCAGCGGAAGCAAGAGGTTGTAGAGCGTCGCCCCATAGCCCTGGTTGAGCAGAGGGATCAGATGGGTGAAGCCGTAGCCGGTGTGGCCGGAGTTGCTGTATTCCGTCAGATCCGAGCGATTTCCGGTCAGACCCAGCTTCGTCTGGGCAGCAGCACTGCCAAACAGCTCATGGCGGGGAGTCGTGACCGCGGGATTCTCCCAGTCGGCAATCAGCAGCTCCCAAGCCAGGGGGTTGTTGATCTCATAGACGCCCACCTGAACCCCATCGGGCACGTTGTAGACGCGCACGTGCTGGTTGGCGTTGATGGTGATATCCGCGCCGATCACGGTGCAGAATTTCCGATTGGGATCAGAGCTCACCGGGTGCGGCTCCGCGTCCCAAACCGCAAAGCTTTCGGGACCTGCCGTGTAGCTCTGACCGCCGATGCTGTAGCTTCCTCCTGCGCAGAGGACGTAGGTCAGATAGCGATCCAAGTCGTCCTCGGTGAGCTTTCCCTCCGCCACAAGCTGATCCAGATAGGCGGGATAGACCAGGTAGAACAAGCCGCTCACAGGCTCATAGCCCTCCCCGTCGGGAACCGCAAGGATCTGTCTCTCGTCCGGATCCAGCGTGATTTCCACCCGGACAGTAAAGGGATCCATGGGGTGAAGCTGATAAGTTGTGGTCTTCCCCAGTACGGTCACCGTCTGGGTCTGAACCGTGCCTGACAGGTCGGTTTCATACAGGGTCTCCAGACCGTCGCTCTGGGTTTTCCGTACCGTTTCCTTGCCCAGCGTCAACTGGGGACGCAGGGTATTCACCGCCTCCAGGGTGCTCAGGCCGCTGGCGCTCTTGACCGTGGCATAGTAGTAGGGCACGCCGTCGCCGCCGTCCTCGATATGCTCTGTAATGGTCACGTCGTAGACCTTTCCGTCGATCAGCATGGGGTGGTAGTACTCCGTGCTCAGGCTGAAGCTGCCGTCGGAATTGACCTCGCGCAGGGTATAATCGTAGCCCTCTTCGATGATGAAATAATCTTTGTCGTCAAAGAGGCTTCCGTCCGGTTTGAACAGCCGCATCTTGGATAGACCGTAGGAATTGTTCAGGGGATTGAAATTGGCCTCCGAGACCAGCGTGCCCGCGCTGACGTTGATCTCCTGCTGCTCCGTAAAGCGCTGGGTCACCACGATCCGCCCCAGATGATTGGGATCGTTCTCTCCGGCCTGCTCCCCGTAGAAGTGCCAGCCGGGTTGGAAGAACATACTGCACGCGCCGATGTCGCCGGTGTAATACACCCATTCTCCCTCAACGTCCGTACCAAACACATTCGCGTCGGTGGAGGGGAATTCCGCGTCGATCGGCTTGGAGAGCAGAACGAGCTGGGCGCTGTAGGCCTGGCGCAGCTTTGTCAGCGTCTCCGTGGGGAGGGCCAGGATCTCAGCCGTGGTGTACTGTGCAAGGCCTTTCCCCGTCAATTCCTGGAGCTTTGCGCTGACCGCATTCTCGATCAGCTTTTCCAGCAGGGTTTCGTCCAGAGAATCGACCCAGGTCTTTTTCATGTGGATCTTGTATTCCGCCAGGGGGATCGCTTCCGGGTTCACATAGACCTGGGTGGTGGTGTCGGTAATGGTGATCGTAGTTTCGCCGGAATCGGGATCCGTGTACTCCTCGTAATGACCGTAGGAGACGGTGGCCTCGGAGTTTCCTTCCTCGTCCCGCAGGTTGGTATCGTAGTAATACTCGCCTGTGGATTCGTTGTAATGGATGTACTTTGTCAGAATATCGTCGGAAAGGTCCTCCCAGGTGATCTGGCCGTTGTTCAGACCTGCTATGGCATCATACAGCGCCTGATAGGGCCAAACGGTAACGACCACCGAGTAGGCATAGCCCTTTTCCAGCAGGAAGCGGTTGGTGGAATTGTTCTGCGCGTCGGTATAGGGTTGCGTCGTAACCATATCCCACGCGATCCATTGCTTGTAGTAGTAGGGCAATCCCTGAGAAGGATCGGAACCGACCTGAGTGTAGTCTCCATTAAGCTCGGAGATATTCACCGGCTCATTGTTATCTGAGCGGTAAATTTGAATGTTGAAGGAGGCGTCCCCCAGCTCTCTTGGGACCGCAGTTGCCGTGCCGCCGAAATAATCCTGCACCGTGATCTGCCGATTCCATTCCTCCAAACGCTCATAGATATTATCTACCCGGGCGTTTCCGTTGGCGCAGTCTTCATAGTAGTCCACAACGCCTTTGTCGTTTTTGTGTGCCCGGAAAAGCATCGCATCGCCGTCGTCGTTCCAGATGTTGAAATCCACGTCACAGCGGTAGCGGTAATAATGGAACACGGAATTCGGGTCATTGTCCAGATCCGCCGCCACATGGGTGAACTCGGTGCAGGGGTCATAGATGGAGATGTTGGTGTAGGCCGCCATGGTGCCATAGATGCTGTTGGCAATCGTGCGGAACGCGTTATTCAGGCCGGCCTCATCGTCCGCCATCATAAAGGTGCCCTCGGGATAGGTCGCCTCCAGGCTGCCGTTGTAGGCATAGGCCAGCAGGTTTGTCAGCGTATCCGCGTTGCCCATGGTTGCGATGGCGTACATATAGGTGGTGACGGGCTCCATTTCACCGGTTTCGGGATCTATGTGAGTATTGTTTTCCGCATCCTGGATGCCGCTGGTGTTGCCGCTGTTCTTGTCGATTCCCCAGACAATTCTGCGTGCGTCGTCCCGTGCCTCCAGCAGGGAATAGTAGATATTCATCGGCTGGTAAGACCCGGTGCCGAAAAAGCCATTGGTGCTATAGGGGTCGGAATCCCACGCCCAGTCGTATCCGCCCGGGAAAACATTCTCACGCGGCAGCATATAGGCTGTGGGTTCACCGTCGGTCAGGAAGATCAGGTACTGAACGTGCTTTACGGAATCGTCCTCCGTTGCGGTGCGGCGGTTTTTCAGCATATTATAGGCCTGCTCCAGCGCCTCTTCCCAGTTGGTGGCGCCGCACAGCTCTTTATTTCCGCTTGGAACCGGGAGGCTGTTAATGTAATTCTGGAAGTCGCTCTGGGACGTGACCCACGGACGCGTTTTGCCGTCGTAGCCATCATAGTCCGCAGCATTTGAGCCGAAGGTCATCATGTTCAAGGCGACGCTCATTTTTTCCTCGGTGTTCCGATCAAGCAGCGAATGACTGAGAATTCCAAGCGCATCCTTCAAGATATCAAGCCGCATCTTGGTTCCGCCGTCAGTCAGCGTCATACTGTTGGACATATCCGCCACAATCAGCACGTCCGCCATCACCTTTTTGAAGCTGGCGTGGCTGTCACCCATCACGCTCAGGGAGAGGGAATAAGTGCCGTCTCCGCCGTTGTTTGGCATCAGCGTCTTGCTGATTTCCGGGGCGTTCAGCCGATAGCTCTCCAACGCGTCGTTCAGAGGCGTGGATGGCTGGGCAGGCGGGAGGCCGTCCGTGGTGTAGCCGGTGGAAAACTGCAGATTTTTGGCCTTCACGGCGTTGGGGAACGGCTGACCTTCGCCCATCTCATAGGGGAATACCCATTTCCAGTAGCCGTTATCCAGCACCAGGATCGCGTCGCAGAGAATATATACACCGCTGTTTGACGGTACCTGCACTGCGCCCATCGTAGTTCTATCTGCTTGAACAGGGTACATTTTTTTGACGCTGTAGGATGATTTGACTGTTGCCTGCATAGCAAGGCGAATGTATCCGTTGCTGTCGATGTAAAGGGAACGGGCAGGGCGATTGATGTTTTGCTGATCTGTTTGCGACTGCTCGATCTGGTCTAACGGCAGCACATAGGTTTCCGTAGGCGTTCCGGAGAGTGAGCTGTCACTGTATTTTTCCCGTACGATAAAGGTGCAGAGACCACCCATCGGCCCGTGCTTCGCCTTCACGTTCGATACGGAGCTTCCGCTTATCGTGTAAGAATAATTTTGATAATCCCAGTCACTGCTGGAGGAGCTGCTGCGGAGACGGTTTCTGTAGTCGTTATAGCCGTAATAATAGCCGTTATAATAGAAGTAATACTGTGCGGTAGTAGAGTAGCTCAGGTCCTCGGTACCGCCCAGGTATCCTCCGGCGGGTTCTTCCTCAAAGGGACAGTCGTTGGAGAGGAAGTTGCCGTAATAGTCCGCGATCGTTCCCTCGCTGCCGTCGGAATCAGTTCCTGTCTGTGTCTGCCTGAAATAAATATTGTTGACACATGCCTCGTTGTTGTAGTACCAGTTAAAGGAGTTGAACCATTGATCGGAGACGGTTCTGTCACTGGATGCAACACCGGAAAAGGTGATCGTGCCATCGGCATTCCGGGTGACCCGCTCCACAACGCCGCCGTAGCCCATGGCGTAGGTCTCGGCCTCACCGTCTCCGTCCGCGTCTGCGTCAAAGCTGACGTAATAGGAGGCGGCCATCTTGGGGAAGCCGTAGTAAATACTGCTGTTGTCGTTGATCAGCTCGTCGTCTGTCAGCACCGTGCCGGTGATGGAGAAGGAGTTCTGCCGGAACGCGATGCAGGTGCCTTCCGCCTCCTCGCCGTTTTCGTCCACCGCCTGGGAGAGGTCTGTCTCGATCAGTTCAGCGCCGTCCTCGGCAAAGTGGACCACATACATCTGCTGGCCCAGGGAAAGCTGGAACTGCCGGTCGTAATCGAAGCTCACGTTCACCGTGTCGTCCGGCTCGAGCACTTCCCCGTTTTCCCCGCGGATGGTCAGATCAAAGAAACGGGCAAAGCAAATGCTTGCAGGCTCTCCCTTTTCCTCGGAGAGCAGGCGAAGCGCTTCGGCGTAGCAGGCCTCATATTCCTCCGTGCCGGGCATCAGCTCCACAAGCTCCAAGGTCGCTTCTTCCGCGATCCGCGCCCGACCGGGAACGTCCAGCAGGACCTTGACCCCTTCGCCCTCGGCGGACAGCTGCCTGTCGCAGAAGGTCTTGGCACAGACCACGCCCCAGGCGGGAGTCTCCTCCGCCCGGAAGAGAACGGAAACAGCGGCGCTGTCCTCACGCAGGACTGTGCGCTCCAGCTCCGTCAGAATGGCGCCTTCTTCCGTAAAACGAACCACGCTCATGTGATCGCAGGTCTCCGGAATGCGGGAATCCAAAAGGCGAATCTCCACCCCAGCGCCGCTTTCGCCCGTCAGGGGGATTTCCGCTCCCGCAGCGTCCAGAAGCTTGATTTCAAAAAAGCGGGAATAGGCCGGCTCCCGGGCAGAATCGGGCAAAGCGGCGGCAATCGCCTCACAGGCCCGGTCGAGCAAGCCGTCGGGGGCAAGCTCCCGCACCGCCAGCTCCGCGTCCGCGGGAATCGGGGCGCCGTCCGGCCAGCGAACCACGATCTCATAGTTCTCTCCCCGGAAGGAAAGGCTGTTGCGATCCGAACCCCGCAGGACGTTGGCGCTGTTGCCCAAAGAGACGTCCGTTTCGCCCGTCTCTTTGGGGTCTCCGGGTTCCGTCCCCTCCGTGGGGGCGTCGGTGGACTGGAAGGCCTCCAGCCATTCTGGCCGCTCCGGCAGCTGGGCAAATCCGGCAATGGCTGCTGAGCGCAGCTCATACGTCCGGGATTCCACCTTGCCCTCCGCGTCGCCCTCCACTGTGACCAGGCTGATTTCCTCGCCCTGGCCAGTCAACTCCTTGACGATGCCCACCCGGCTGGGGGCAGCGTTTGCATCGTCCTCCGAAGCAAAGAACACCAAGTCGCCCTTTTGGGGCAGGTAGTCGGCTTCGGACTGCTCCGCTTCCTCGCCCCCTCTGGCCCGGTACAGGCCCTGCTCCTGCAGCGCCTCCGCCCAGCGGGCAGGATCGGATTCGTAGGGGACAAAGGAAGCAGGAATATCGGCGTAGTGGAGGCAGAAGGAAACGAAGGTAGCGCTCCAATCGCCGTACCGCTGCCCATACCAGTCGCCAAAACGGGTGTAGCCCCGGCGCTGGCCGTCGATCAGGGCAAAGTTCTCTTCACTCTCCCGGAAGCCCAACTGGCTCTCCGCAATCAGGAGCAGATCGTCGGCCCAAACGCCGTCACGCTGATCCAGCGGAAGCTGCAGCTCCCATTGCTCCGGAGTTTCCACCTGATTGACGTTTGAGTAGCAGAGCTCCTCGTGCCTGTGCTCCGGCTCCGTGCAGCACAGCACCCGCTGATAGCAGGTCTCGCTGTGCACGTGGGGCGGCAGCTTTTCCAGCACCGGCTCCCGCTCCTCCTGGCCGCAGATCAGCGTTCCGTCGGCCTGATAGCAGGCCTCGCTGTGCCTGTGGCCGGGGTCGAGCACCTCAGTTGCCTCTTCGCCCTCGCGCAAACCGCAAACCAGGCGCTGTTCATAGCAGGAATCGCCGTGGGTATGCTCTTCCATACCGCACCAGGTCTGTACGTTCTCCGTCAACGCCGGCAAAATCAGCGCATAGGTCGTCACGGAAACAACGATGCCTGAAAGAACGCCGATCACCCTTTTCCAACGATGGGCCCGCCTGTGGCGATTCTGTATTACACGGTCTTGCCTTTCCATGTTCTTCCTCCATATCCGGGATCGTGCAGGTCGTCCTCGCAGCGCTGCGGGACTTTTGCACGGAAACGACTGTAATTGAATTCCGATCTCTATTTATTTGTCTTCGGAACTTTTATTGCACCTTACCCGCTTCGTCCAGCGGCCAGACACGATAAACGATCTTGCCGATGATCTGCTCTTCTGCGACGCAGCCGATCACCGAGTTCCGGGAGTCCGCCGAGGTTGCCCGGTGATCTCCCAGGACAAAATAGCGCCCCTCCGGAACCTGATACGGCAGCGTAATATTGCAGTCGCCCTTCGCCTTTTCGCTGATGTAGGGTTCGAACAGCGCCTCACCGTTGACGTATACCGTACCGTCTTCGTCAATATCTACCCAATCTGTCGGGCCGGCGATACAACGCTTGACCAACAGCTTATTTTCGTAATAGAACGCGATCACATCGCCTGTTTCGATCGAGCTGGTTTTGATGGAAAACACGATGTTGGATTCGTTGAGCGTGGGCGTCATGGAGCTTCCGTAGATCTTCAGCACCGGAAGCCAGAGCGTGGCCACCAGGACCGTGACCGCCGCAACCACAATCAAGGCGTAGAGCGACGCCCGCAGCGTCTTGCGGAAAACACCCTTCCGCTTTACCCGCTGAAGCTCTCCTTCCAGCTCCTGCAGCGAAAAGTTCTTAAAGTCTTTTTCCTTTTCTCCCATGGTTTTTCCTTCCCGGCGATCTGTCCGGAACGCAGCCTCCGGTCTGCAAGCTGCGACATATCGGAAGCCCCGGCATCTCCCGCCGGACGAGGATCCCTCCGGGACCCATCAGATTCGGTAATTGGCGGCCTCCAGGATCTCGGCCGCTTCCTTTTTGGCCTGGGCAGTCATATCTTCACATTGCCGCCGCGTCTGCTCCAGCAAGCTGGCGGCATTCTCTTTCGCCTTATGGTTCAGGCCCCGGATGTTCTCCATATACTGCTCCGCAGCCGCGTCCGCGGCCTCAAACACCTTGTTGATGCGCACGGCGGCCTCCGCCAGCGTCCCGGCTTGCTCCTTGCAAATCTCCCGGCTGGAAAGCTGATCCCGCAGGCGCCGTATTTCCTCTTCCAATGCGTTATTCCGCTTCCGCTCGGCAATCAGAAGCTCCAGCAGCTCCACGCGATTCAAGCGTTTCAGTTCTTTTTGATTCATTGCTGTTCCAAATTCAGCCCCCATTTTATTCTCGACCTCAAGTCTACATCACTTCTTCACATTTGTCAATTCTTTTTCTGTTTAGTTGTGAGAATAATTCATCAGATGTACGAGTTCTTTATTCCCTGACACGCCCCTGATATGGGTTTTGATTTAACACGCGTTCGAGCGCTACCCAGCCCAGGTATTTCGGATGATCTCCGGTCAGCGCTGTCAACTTTTCGATTGCCAGATAGTCATCGATTCGGACCACGTCCCACGCATGGATCACTCGGCCGTCTCCAAAACTGATGCCGCAATGTCCCCAGTTGACCGGGCCGTTATCGCTTGGACACAGGCAGTCATAGAACACGAACGCGCCCCGCTCCGGCACTCCGCCCCGCAGCTCGTCCTTGTACAGCTCGCAGGATTCCTTTGCGGAATCTCCGCCGAATACTTCGATATGATTGCTGATTTCAAGCGCGTCCTCGATAAACGCAAGACACCAGCCTGCATACTCTGTGCTGCCAAGTTTGCTTTCAGCCCAATGAATCATATTTTCGGTCAGTTTCTCCATCTGAAAACCTCAAGCCTCCACAAGTGAGAAGTTTGCTTTTGATCTACGAGACAATCCAGCGCCCAGGCATTGAGTCGATTCGGGTCGCGCAGCGCCTCATGTTCCTTTCGGTCGAACGCGATTTCCTTGATGTGGTCCGCCGGGACGCCTTCCAGAAGCAGCCGGTTTTTGAACAGATGGCTGAGCAGATAGCTCTTTCCGCAGCGTCGGATGCCGGTGATGACTTTGACCCGGCCGTTGCCTCGCAGCGCCAGCAGCCGATCCTGATAGCGTTCGCGTTTGATCTCTTGCATGGTCGATCCCTCCGAATTTACGAGAGTTTCTCAATGATTCGTATTCACCTGCTGCTGTTATACCACAGGATTCCCAAAAGGCAAGCCGAAATTTCTCGACTGTCGAAAAAATTCGGCGCAAAAAACAGCTAAAAGAAGAATGACGGGCACAGCATTGCACTGCCCCGTCATTCGTTCCCTATTTGGATTCAATCAGCCCGTACGCCTTCGCCGCGCTGCGATTGTCCTGTTTTACCGTTTCCACCAGGTTTTCGGGGAACAGGACCCGGACGTGGGGGGAATATTGGACTGCCCAGCGGCGCATGGCCTGGAGGTTGACACGGACGCGGGCGGTGACGGCTTCCTCGTCCTCGTCGGAGAAGCTCAGGTCGGTTCCGAACCAGTCGATCACGTCGTCGAGCAGATATTTCTTCATGCGGAAGGTCACCGGCTGGCTGGGGCCGGCGAACATATAGACGTGTTCCGCCATGTGCTTCGGCAGGTCGACGCCGTGCTCCAGACCCTGCATGGTCCTCGCGGGCCGGGCGGGCTCGTCGGTCATACGGATATCGGCGATGCGATCCAGCCGGTAATGGGAG
>JAEEZZ010000166.1 GCA_016292255.1 Oscillospiraceae bacterium | reverse complement strand
TTTGAGGACTTCCAAAAGCAACTTGCCGTATGGCAGTGGAAATACAACGACTTCCCCATGCGTCCCCTCAAATGGCGTTCCCCAAAGGACGTTCTTTATTCTTTCCCCTGCTGTAAACTATGATTGACAAACCTACAAAAACTCAGTTTTTTCGAGAAAAAAGCGGAGTTTTTCAAGGAAAAAAGTTTTTGTAAAAAATTTGATTTCCGTTAAACCATTCTCCGGTTTTTTCAGTCTATGGGGCAGAAGGGCAAAAAGCAAATAGACAATTCCGATCATACATGATACAATCAACTCACAGAAGAAAAGAAAGAGGAAACGATATGAAAACCAACGAAAACGAACTGCGTATGAAAAACGAAGAATTGGCAAAGCTGGCAGCGAAGGCCAAAACCGGCGACCAGGCGGCCTTTACGGAGCTTTACAACCGCACCAGCAACGACCTCTTCCGCTGCATCCGGGCCATGACCCGGGACGAGGATCTGACCTGGGACATCCAGCAGGACAGCTATCTCCGGGCCTTCCAGAGCCTGGACAAGCTGGAAAACAACGAGGCCTTCTTCCCCTGGCTGCGGCGCATCGCCGTGAACGTCACCGCCGACCGGATGAAGCAGCGTCTGCCCCTGACCTTCACGGAGCTGACCGTTGAGGACGACGACGGGATGCCGGAGCTGCCGGATCTGAACCCGGCCAACCAGCCGGAGCTGTCGCTGGATCGGAAGGAGACCTCCCGCCTGGTGCAGGAGATCCTCTCCAAGCTGCCGGAGGAGCAGCAGCTGATCGTGGGTATGCGCTACTATGACGAGCTCAGCGTGAAGGAGATCGCAGGGCTTCTGAATATCTCCGACGGGGCAGTGAAGGCCCAGCTCTTCCACGGACGGAAAAAGGTGGAGACTGCCGTCCGGGCCCTGGAGAAGCAGGGCATCAAGCTCTACGGTCTGTCCCCCGTGGCCTTCCTGGTGGCCCTCATGCGGCAGGCGGAGCCCACTGCGGCTTCCGGCACAAGGCTGGCCGCGGTGAAGGCCGCGGTAGCCAAGGCCTCCGCCGACGCGGTGGCTGCCACGGCGGTACCCGTTGCCGCCAAGACCTTCGGCCAGGTGCTGGCCGGGAGAGTGCTGGCGGGTGCCCTGGCTGTGGCGCTGATCGGCGGCGGCATCTGGGGCGGAGCCAAGCTGCTGAAATCCAAGCAGCGGTACAACCCCTACCAGCCCACCACCGTGGTGACCAGCGAGCGCCTGGCCGGGGTAGAGACCCCCGAGGAGTTGACGGAAACCGGCGAAGCCCTGCCGGTGGTCACGGAGCCCGTGGTAACCGAACCTACGGCCACGGAGGCCGTAACGGCGGAGCCCGCACAGCCCGTCAGAGCCGACAATCAATGCGGCGAGCATCTGACTTGGGGCTTTTTCCCAGATTATAGCGGTCTGCTACGCATACAGGGCAACGGCGATATGTACGACTTCGTCAACGCAGAGGACATACCCTGGTATTCGATTCGCAATGAGATCCAACAGGTGGAGCTGCCGGATAATCTTACATCCATCGGCGACTACGCCTTTGCGGGCTGCAAGAATTTGAATTCCTGTCATTACTATGATACGGCAGTGACCCGCATCGGAAACAGCGCCTTCGAGGGCTGCACGAATTTTACGATCGTGCTTCCCGCAACCCTGACCAGCGTCGGAGATCGCGCCTTTGCCGGCTGTGTTGAAGCGAGACGCCTGATCCTTCCGGCAGCTCTGCGCGAGATTAGCAGCACGGCCTTCCAGGGCTGTGACAAGCTGTCTCTGATCTTCTGCTCGAAAGAAGTCACCGCTCTGGATCTGGACGCCTTTGTCGAATGCGCCGGACTGCGGGAGATCTGGGTTCTGAACACGGAAGCCGCCATCCGCGGAAGTCTTGCGGACGGGGCCCAGGTCACGGTCTGCGGCCTGCCGGGCTCCACCGCAGAGCAATACGCCGCGGAAAACGGCCTGGACTTTGATCCCATGGAGGACGACCGGGACGAGATCATTGCGCTGATGAAGCAGGGCTCTTCCTATGAACAAGAGGACGAAACGGGTTCCCCGGTGACGGTTTATCACAATCGTTCCCTGCATTACAACGGGGTCGTGAAGGTAGGCGATCGCTATGTATCCCAAATTCTGCGCTTTGTTCCCTATTCCGTTCCGGAGGAGGAGATTCGGCAGGCCCGCGAGAGCAGAAGCATCGTTCTGCAGGGAGAGGAATACGAGTACACGGAATCCAAGGATCAGGCAAAGGAATGGTTCAGAGGCGACTGGTCTGAACCGGAGGGCTTCCATGTGGTGGGCTACGTTATGAAGGTCGATCGCAGCAACAGCAACAGTTATGCAAGTGCTGACTACTTTGTCTGCCAACAGGACGACGGGTATTGCTTCTATACGGTTTGGTGGAACAGCTCGGTCAGTCAATATAGCGGTGAATATCTCTATTCGTATGAACCCGTCGGCTGGCTCTGGATGGACGCCGACAGCCCTTACAGCGAGAACGGCGACTTAAGCACCACGATCGAAAGACGTGAATGTTCTCCGGGAATCGTTGTTTACCCGGACCAGCTGGAGCTGCGAGGAACGGAGCTGATACTCTACTGGGCCGCCGCAGGCAGATAAAAAATGCACGAAAAAGCCTTCCTCCTGGGGGGAAGACTTTTTCCGCAGGTGTTCCAGGGCAAAACCTCTTATCCTCCTTTTAGCAAACCTCTTTATCCCCGTCTATGAAGGATCTGTTATTGTTTTCGCAAAATTTTTTCAAAAACCTGTAGACTTTTTCTCAACGAAAAGCGACTAATAGACAGAAGGGCATGAACTGCTCCCGCGAAACGGAGGTGAGCCGCGTGGAGGAAAAAGAATTTGCCGACTGCTACCGGAACCTGATCAGCCACTTTCGGCTCACGCCGGAGGAATCCAGCCGGCAGCTCGCCGAGATCTTGCGGCGCTTGAACGAACCGGGTCCGGCACAGCCAACCCCCGGAAAAAGAAGAGAAGTGTAAACACAGGAGGAACCAACCATGAATACCAGACAAAACCCGAATGGCAAGGCAGATATGACCGCGCTGGTGGCCGCCGCCCGAAACGGGGATCAGAACGCCTTCACCGCCCTCTACGAGGCGGCAAGCCAGGACGTTTACCGCAGCGCTCGGGCCGTACTCCGCAGTGAGGAGCTGGCCCTGGATGTCCAGCAGGATACTTTCATCTACGCCTTCAGCCACCTGGATCAGCTTGAGGATCCGGCAAAGTTCCCGGCCTGGGTGCGGCGCATCGCGGTAAACCAGGCCAAGACTGCCCTGCGGAAGCAGAGCCCCGTGCTGTTCACGGAGCTGGAGAACGAGGAGGGCGAGGGTCTGCCCGAGCAGGCGGATCTCTCCCCCGCGGCCTCTCCCGAGTTGAGTCTGGAGCGAAAGGAGACCGCCCGGCTGGTGAACGAGATCCTGGGCGAGCTCTCCGACGGCCAGCGGGCCGCCGTGGGTATGTATTACTACGAGCAGATGTCCATTGCGGAGATCTCGGAAGCCCTGGGCGTCGCGCCCAGCACGGTAAAGAATCAGCTGGTTCGGGGCCGGAAGAAGATCGAGACCGCCGTCCGGGCCCTGGAAAAGCAGGGCGTCAAGCTCTACGGCCTGTCCCCGCTGCCCTTCCTGCTGGCCCTCATGCGGCAGGCGGAGCCCACTGCGGCTTCCGGCGCAAGACAGGCCGCGGTGAAGGCCGCGGTAGCCAAGGCCTCCGCCGACGCGGTGGCTGCCACGGCGGTGCCCGTTGCAGCCAAGACCTTCGGCCAGGTGCTGACCGGAAGACTGCTGGCGGGAGCCCTGGCTGTGGCCCTGATAGGCGGCGGCATCTGGGGCGGGGCCAAGCTGCTGAAATCCCAGCAGCGGGACAACCCCTACCAGCCCACCACCGTGGTGACCAGCGAGCGCCTGGCCGGGGTAGAGACCCCCGAGGAGCTAACGGAAACCGGCGAAGCCCTGCCGGTGGTCACGGAGCCCGTGGTAACCGAACCTACGGCCACGGAGGCCGTAACGACGGAGCCCGCACAGCCCGTCAGGGCCGACAATCAATGCGGCGAGCATCTGACTTGGGGCTTTTTCCCCGATTATAGCGGTCTGCTGCGCATACAGGGCAACGGCGATATGTACGACTTCGTCAACGCAGAGGACGTACCCTGGTATTCGATTCGCAATGAGATCCAACAGGTGGAGCTGCCGGGTAATCTTACATCCATCGGCGACTACGCCTTTGCGGGCTGCGAGAATTTGAACTTCTGTTACTTTTCATATCATACGGCGGTGACCCGCATCGGAAACAGCGCCTTCGAGGGCTGCACGAGCTTGAGCCTCCGGCTTCCGGAGACGCTGACCGACATCGGCGACCGCGCCTTTGCCGGGACGCGTCTAACAAGTCTGGACTTTCCGGAGGGCCTGCGCGAGGTCAGCAGCACGGCTTTCCAGGGCTGTGACAAGCTGTCTCTGGTCTACTGCCCGGAGGAAGTCACCGCACTCAATCTGGACGCCTTTGCCGAATGCGCCGGACTGCGGGAGATCTGGGTTCTGAACGCAGAGGCCGCCATCCGTGGAAGTCTGGCGGACGGGGCTCAGGTCACGATCTGCGGCCTGCCGGGCTCCACCGCGGAGCAATACGCCGCGGAAAACGGTCTGGACTTCGATCCCATGGAGGACGACCGGGACGAGCTCCTTGAACTGGTAAAGCGGACTGCTGACTATGAATTTGATTATGATGGCGAGACGTGCTACTACAGTTACTCTCTGCATTACAAAGGGGTCGTGAAGGTAGGCGATCGCTATGTATCCCAAATTCTGCGCTTTGTTCCCTATTCCGTTCCGGAGGAGGAGATTCGGCAGGCCCGTGAGAGCAGAAGCATCGTTCTGCAGGGAGAGGAATACGAGTACACGGAATCCAAGGATCAGGCAAAGGAATGGTTCAGAGGCGACTGGTCTGAACCGGAAGGCTTCCATGTGGTGGGCTACGTTCGCAGCAACAGCAACAGTTATGCAAGCGCTGACTACTTTGTCTGCCAACAGGACGACGGGTATTGCTTCTATACGGTTTGGTGGAACAGCTCGGTCAGTCAATATAGCGGTGAATATCTCTATTCGTATGAACCCGTCGGCTGGCTCTGGATGGACGCCGACGATCCTGTCTTTGTTTGCGGAGGGCTTGGAGGCACAATGGCGAATTTCCACTACAATAGTGATCCTGGCGCGGACGTCTCATACCCTGCACAGCTGGCGGTAATTGGAACAGATCTGATGCTCCACTGGGCCTCCGCAGGAAAACCTTAACGAAACCACACGCGGCGCGCTGCAAGCGATTGCAGCGCGCCACTTCGTTTCAAAAGCCTTCCCCCTGGGGGGAAGGTGGCATCGGGCGTCTCACGGAAGCCCGATGACGGATGAGGGGGACTCCCGGCGAGCGCACACGGTTTCAATCACCACACAGGGCAACCGGCACCCCTCATCCGGCGCTGCGCGCCACCTTCCCCCAAGGGGGAAGGCTTTTTCAGCAGGCCCTATTTCGTTCTCAGCGTCCGCATACTGTTCAAAATGGCAATTACAGAAACGCCCACGTCGCCGAAGACGGCCAGCCACATATTGGCGATGCCAAGGGCGCCCAGGATCAGGATGATGAACTTCACCGACAGGGCAAAGACGATGTTCTGCTTCACGATCCTCAGGGTCTTGCGGGCAATGCGGATGGCAGCCGGCAGGCGGCGCAGGTCGTCGTCCATGATGACCACGTCCGCCGCCTCGATGGCCGCGTCGGAACCCAGGGAGCCCATCGCGATCCCCACGTCCGCCCGGGTCAGCACCGGGGCGTCGTTGAGGCCGTCGCCCACGTAGCCCAGGGTCCGGCCCTGGGGCTGGGCCGCCAGCAGCTTTTCCAGGGCGTTCACCTTGTCCTGGGGCAGAAGCTCCGCCTCCACGCCGTCCAGGCCCAGAGTCTTTGCCACAGCCTCGGCGGCCTGCCGCCGGTCGCCGGAGAGCATGACGGTCTTCCCTACTCCGGCCTTCTTCACCCCTGCCAGGGCCTCCGCCGCGCCCTCCTTGAGGCCGTCGGAGATCACGATGACGCCCCGGTAGAGGCCGCCCAGGGCCACGTAGACCAGGGTCCCGGCCTCCTGGGAGGGGGTAAAGTCCACGCCCCGCTCCTGCAGCAGACGGGCGCTGCCCACCAGCAGCTCCTGCCCATCCAGCTCCGCCAGCACGCCCTGTCCGGCGACCTCCCGGGCAGCCTGCACCCGGCGCAGGGCGGGCTCCCGACCATAGGCCTCCCGCACGGAGGCGGCAATGGGATGGTTGGAATAGCTCTCCCCCAGGGCCGCCAGCTCCAGGAGTTCTTCCTGGGTGCCGACAGCAGGCCAAAGGGCGCTGACCTTGAACTCGCCCTTGGTCAGGGTGCCGGTCTTGTCAAAGACCAGGGTGGACAGCTTGGACAGGGCCTCCAGATAGTTGCTGCCCTTCACCAGAATGCCCTTCCGGGAGGCGGCCCCGATGCCACCGAAGAAGCCCAGAGGCACGGAGATCACCAGGGCGCAGGGGCAGGACACGACCAGGAAGATGCAGGCGCGGCGGATCCACTCGCCCCATTCCTTCCCCAGCAGCAGGGGGGGCAGCACCGCCAGCAGCACGGCGCAGAGGGTGACGATGGGAGTGTAGTACTTGGCAAAGCGGGTGATGAAGCCCTCCACCCGGGCCTTCCGGGAGGAGGCATTCTCCACCAGCTCCAGGATCCGGGTGACGGTAGCGTCGGCGTAGGCCTTGGTGGTGCGGACGCGAAGGGTGCCGCTGCCGTTGACGCAGCCGGAGATGACCTCACTGCCGGGGCTCGCCCGACGGGGAACAGACTCGCCGGTGAGGGCCGCGGTGTCGATCAGGGACTCGCCCTCGATGACCACCCCGTCCAGGGGGATGCGCTCACCGGGCTTGACCACAATGACAGAGCCCACGGGAACCTCGTCGGGATCCGTCTCCTGGATGCCGTTGGGGGTCTCCAGGTTGGCGTATTCCGGCACAATGTCCATCATGGCGGCGATGGACTTCCGGGACTTGCCCACGGCGCAGCTCTGGAAGAGCTCGCCCACCTGATAGAGCAGCATGACGGCCGCCGCCTCGGGGTATTCGCCCACGCAGAAGGCCGCCACGGAGGCCACGGCCATCAGAAAGTTTTCGTCAAAGACCTGGCCGTGGAAGATGTGCTCCACGGCCTCCCGGAGCACGTCCCAGCCGATGATCCCATACGGCAGCAGATAGGCCGCCAGCGTCGCCCACTGCGGGAGCTCGTCCAGCGTGCCGAGATGCTCCAGCACAATGGCCGCCCCAAGCAGCAGGGCGGAAAGAATGATCCGATACAGGGTATGCTTTTGTTTCTTCGTCATGGCAGTCACACCACCGTTCGTCTTTTGATTTGCTATGCTTTTTCTGTTTTTGAGATGATCGCGATCGCGCAGGGCATTCTGCCGTCTACCACCTGATAGCTGACGTTCTCATAGCCCAGGCCCGCGAAAAAGGCCTTGTAGGAGTCCAGGTCGAACTGCCTTTGGAAGTGCGCGCCCAGCAGCTCCAGCAGCTTGACCGTTGCCTTGTTGGATTTCTTCGTTTTGTTGATGTAGGTGGGAAGGATCATCCGCCCGCCGGGCTTCGTAACACGCTCCAACTCCGCCATCGCCTTTTGGGGCTCCGGCAGCAGGTGGATCACGTTTCCCGCGACCACCTTGTCAAAGGACTGATCCGCGTAGTTCAGCTTCGTAACGTCGGCTTTCGCAAAGCGCACGTTTGGGAAGG
The DNA here is from genome assembly GCA_016292255.1 of Oscillospiraceae bacterium. GTDB lineage: Bacteria > Bacillota > Clostridia > Oscillospirales > Oscillospiraceae > JAFRPC01. The sequence goes on along the minus strand of JAEEZZ010000166.1, from coordinate 3,902 downwards.
CGCTGCATTTCTTCCGGGCCTTGGCCAGCATATTGGCCGCGTAGTCTGTGGCAACCAGCGATTTGCACGCACCGGCGATCCAAACGCTGATCGCGCCGGTGCCGCAGGCGCACTCCAAAACCCGATCCGTTTCTTGGATATACTCCGCCACCGCCTTGCCGGTGTTGACGTAGACCTTTTTGTTGTAGGCCAGCTCAAAGAAATCGTACAGCCCCGCGATCCGGTTCCAGAATGAATTTGCCACGGTTATTCTCCTCATTGTTTGCGGGCAGATTGCCCGCGCTACTTATTACCTATTACTTATTACCTATTACCTGTCGCAGGGTTCGGGGCGTCGAGGGCGCCGCCCCCTACTGGGTAACGATCCTGCACCCCTTGTCCACCCGGTCGCAGCACTTCTGGGCCTCGGCCAGGATCTCGTCGAAGCGCTCGTCGTCGGCGTCCAGGGTCAGCTTCTGGGTCATGAAGTTCATGTTGGCCTCCTGCACGCCGGGGATCTTGCGGATCTGCTCCTCCATCTTGGCGGCGCAGTTGGCGCAGTCCAGGTTCTCCATCTTGAATTTCTTTTTCATGGTTGTATCCTCCCAAATAAGTTTTTTCAAATATTGATACGTTCGGGGCGTCGGGGACGCCGCCCCCTACGCGGGGGTGCGGGGCGTCGGGGACGCCGCCCCCTACGGACGGGGGTGCGGGGCGTCGTAGGCGCCGCCCCCTACGGACGGGGGTGCGGGGCGTCGTAGACGCCGCCCCCTACGGACGGGGGTGCGGGGCGTCGTAGGCGCCGCCCCCTACGGACGGGGGTGCGGGGCGTCGGGGACGCCGCCCCCTACGGGTCGATTTCGTTTTCGTCCTCCAGGACGTGGGCCATGCCCATCTGGCAGATGGTGCGGACGTGGTCGTCGGCCAGAGAGTAGTAGATGACCCGGCCCGCCTTGCGGTATTTCACCAGATTGGACTGCTTCAACACCCGGAGCTGGTGGCTCACCGAGGATTTCGTCATGCCCAGCAGCACGGAAATGTCGCAGACGCACATCTCCGCCTCCATCAGGGCGTAGAGGATCTTCAGCCGGGTGGAGTCGCTGAACAGCTTGAAGGCGTCCGCCAGATCCAGCAGGGTGTCCTCGTCCGGCATGGTGCCCCGCACCCGATCCACCACCTCCTGGTGGATCACCGTGCAGTCGGTACGATCCAGCTCCACGTCGTAGAATTTCAGCTCACTCAACTTGCTCAGCTCCTTGTTCTTTGTTGAATAGTTGAACGGTTGTTCAATCTTTGTCTGTATTCTACCACCGGAGCTGCAGTTTGTCAAGCGGAAAAAAAAATAAGCGGCCCGGGAGAGCGGGCCGCTTTGGAGATCGCGCTATTGGGCCGAGGGGTAGAAGGCCTGGGTGGGGAAATCCACCTTGGCGAAGAGGTCGCAGGGCTCGTCGGGGGTGCCGGGGTCGTCGGAGCAGCTGCGATCCGGCATGGCGAAGCTCACCGCCGGCACCAGAAGCTGGGCGCCCCGCTCCATCCGCACGGTGGAGAACTGCCCCAGGGTCACATAGAGCTGCCGGGCCCCAGTGAGCACCGGCTCCTCCGGGAACAGGGCCCGGACCGCCTGGGGGATCTCCGGGGCGACGGCGCTGCTCTCGCCCCCCTCCCCTACCCGGGAGGACAGGACCATGGGATCCACGGCCTCCACCACACAGTCCGGGGTGTGGGTCTGATACAGGGCGTCTGGCAGCAGGTCGTTGTCGGTGCTGGAGAAGACCTTGGTGGCCGTTTGGCCGCCGAAGAGCACCACCCGCTTGGTGAAGACCGCCAGCCCCTCCAGCGGGGCGGGGCGGGTGACCCCCGACATGGCCTCCCCGCCGATGCGATAGAAGAAGCTCAAATCAGCGGTAAAATGGCCGGGATTATAAGCGATGGGCACCACGTCTATGTAGACGTGAAGCAGCTCCGCACTCCTGGCCCGGGCGTTGACAGCGCCCTCCAGCGCCTGCTGGGAAGTGGCAGTCAGATAAACGCGCAGATCCTCGATACAGTCCTTGTCGATGCAGGCATCCTCGATTCGGCTGGTATGGATCCGGATCGGCTCCCGCGGCTCCTGGGCGGGGCGTCCGGCAGAAATGGTTTGATCCGGCATGGTGATCCCTCCTTGCAATCAGAAAGCAGGTTTGCTTTCGATATATCTTATGCGACTGATTGAGCCTTTGTTCGAACAAGCTGCAGAAACGAAAAAATCTCCAAGCAGCAAAAAACGGATTGTTTTTTGCGGAAATATGCGATACAATAAAAAGAACAAACAAAAAAGGAGGCCTGTCTATGATCAGCCGCCTTACGACTTTGGGGCTCAACGGGATCGAGGGCTTTCGGATCTCCGTGGAGTGCTTTATCTCCAACGGGCTGCCGGGCTTTGAGATCGTGGGGCTGCCCGACGCCGCGGTCAAGGAGGCCCGGGAACGGGTCCGGGCCGCGGTAAAGACCTCCGGCTTCAAATTCCCGCCCTCCCGGATCACGGTGAATCTGGCCCCCGCCAACACGAAAAAGAGCGGCACGGTGTACGACCTGCCGATCCTGCTGGGGATCCTCTCCGCCTTCGGCCAGGTCAAGCTGCCGGACGAGAGCCACGCCTTTTTGGGCGAGCTTAGCCTGGAGGGCAAGCTCCGCCCCGTCCCCGGGGTGCTGCCCATGGCGATTGCCGCGGCCAAATGCGGGATCAAGACCCTCTACGTGCCCATGCAGAACGCCCGGGAGGCCACGCTGGCCGAGGGAATCACGGTGATTCCGGTGTTTTCCGTGGCCCAACTCATCACCCACCTCCGGGGCGGCCCCCAGATCCAGCCCCAGCCCGTCTGGGTGCAGGATCCCACCCGGCGGCCAACGCCGGATTTCAAGGACGTGATGGGCCAGGAGAACGCCAAGCGGGCTTTGGAGATCGCAGCTGCGGGCGGCCACAACGTGCTGATGGTGGGGCCTCCGGGCTCCGGCAAGTCCATGCTGGCCAAGCGCCTGCCCTCCATCCTGCCGGATATGACCCGGGCCGAGGCCCTGGAGGTGACCCAGATCCACTCCATCATGGGCTTGGTGGATCCGGAGAATCCCCTGGTGACCGTCCGGCCCTTCCGCAGCCCCCACCACACCGTCACGCCTCCCGGCTTAGTGGGGGGCGGCTCCGTCCCCAAACCGGGGGAGGTCTCCCTGGCCCACCGGGGGGTGCTGTTTCTGGACGAGCTGCCGGAGTTCCGCAAGGAGACCATGGAGGTCATGCGTCAGCCCCTGGAGGACGGGATCGTCACCATTACAAGGGCCACGGCCTCCGAGACCTATCCCTGCCAGTTTATGCTGGTCTGCGCCATGAACCCCTGCCGCTGCGGTTGGCACGGAGATCCCTCGGGCCGCTGCAGCTGCTCGGAGCGCTCCGTCCAGGAGTACGTGGGCCGGATCTCCGGCCCCCTGCTGGACCGGATCGACATTATCATAGAAGTCCCCGCCGTCAGCTTCGAGGAGCTGCAGGCGCGGAAGGAGGGAGAGCCCTCCGCCGCCATCCGGGAACGGGTCAACGCCGCCCGGGCCATCCAGCACCGGCGCTTCGCCGGGACGGACACCGTCTCCAACGCCCGCATGAGCCCGGAGCAGCTCCACAAGATCTGCACCCTGGACGCCGACTGCGCGACCCTCATGGAGGAGGCCTTCGAGACCATGGGCCTCACCGCCCGGAGCTACGACCGGATTTTGAAGGTGGCCCGCACCATCGCGGATCTGGAAGGCGCGGAGCAGATCGGCGTGGCCCACGTGGCCGAGGCGATCCAATATCGGACGTACAAAATTGGCCGCAACTAAGCCTTCCCCTTGAGGGGAAGGTGGCGCGAAGCGCCGGATGAGGTGGTGCCCCGAAAGCGCGCCGCACACCCCGATAC
>JAEEZZ010000016.1 GCA_016292255.1 Oscillospiraceae bacterium | reverse complement strand
TCAGTTCGCCGGCAAGGACGCCGGGAAGCTGACCCTGGGCTCCGATATCGACGGCATCACCGGCGTCACCATCACCTCCAAGGCCGTCACCAACGCGGTAAACGCCGGCGTGGACTTTATCAACACGCAGATAAGGGGGGAATAAGATGAACAAATACGTCGAACGCCTCTACAACGGCATCATCAAGGAGAACCCCACCCTGGTGCTGATGCTGGGTATGTGTCCCACCCTGGCAGTCTCCACCCGGGCCACCAACGGCATCGGCATGGGCCTGTCCACCCTGGCGGTGCTGGTGCTGTCCAACCTGGTGATTTCCCTGCTCCGCAAGGTGATCCCGGATCAGGTCCGTCTGCCTGCCTACATCGTCATCGTGGCCTCCCTGGTCACAGTCACGGAGCTGCTGATCGAGGCCTATCTGCCCTCGGTCTACGAGGCTCTGGGCATCTACATCCCGCTGATCGTGGTGAACTGCATCATCCTGGGCCGGGCCGAGGCCTACGCCAACAAGAACACCCCGCTGCTGTCCGTCTTTGACGGCATCGGCATGGGCCTGGGCTTCACCATCGCTCTGACCCTGGCCGGCGCGGTGCGGGAGATCCTGGGCAGCGGCACCTGCTTCGGCATGCAGATCCTGCCCAAGTCCGTGGAGCCCATGGGCATCTTTGTCCAGCCTCCCGGGGCCTTCCTGGTGATCGCCCTGTTCATCATCATCATGAACGCCATCGGCATCAAGACCCGCCAGCGCCAGCTGGTGGAGAGCGGCTGCGACGGCTGCTGCGCCGGCTGCACCGCCAAGTGCGAGACCGGAAAGGAGGCGGCGAAATGAACCATAATCTGCTTTTGATCATCGTTTCCGGCGCCCTCATCAACAACGTGGTGCTGAGCCAGTTTTTGGGCATCTGCTCCTTCCTGGGCGTGTCCCAGCAGATGAAGGCCTCTGCCTCTCTGGGCGGCGCGGTCATCTTCGTCATCACCATCGCCTCCGCCGTGGCCAACCTGCTCTACACCCACGTCCTGGCCCCCCTGGAGCTGGACTTCATGAAGACCATCGTCTTCATCCTGGTCATCGCGGCCCTGGTGCAGATCGTGGAAATGTTCCTCAAGAAGAAATCTCCCGCGGTCTATAAATCCCTGGGCATCTTCCTGCCGCTGATCACCACCAACTGCGCCGTTCTGGGCGTGGCTCTGACCAACGTGCAGAACGACTACAACTTCATCGAGTCCGTGCTCTCCGGCTTCGGCACGGCCCTGGGCTTCACCCTGGCCATCGTCCTGCTGGCGGGCATCCGCAGCCGTATCAACGAGAAGGATCTGCCCGCCCCCCTCCGGGGCGCGCCCATCGTTCTGATCTCCGCCGCGCTCATGTCCATTGCGTTCATGGGCTTCGCCGGCCTGTCGTTCTGAGGAGGCTGCCATGGAATTGATTATGATTACCACAGCGGTCATCACCGTCATCGGTCTGGTGGTGGGCGCGGGCCTGGTCTTCACAGGGAAGAAATTCTACGTGGAGGTGGACGAGCGGGAGGCCGCCGTCCGGGAGGCCCTGCCGGGGAATAACTGCGGCGCCTGCGGCTTTGCCGGCTGCGACGCCATGGCGGCAGCCATCGCCAAGGGCGAGGCCCCTGTCAACGGCTGCCCCGTGGGCGGCGGGCCCGTGGCCGCCAAGATCGGCGCCATCATGGGCACCGAGGCCGGGGCCGTGGAGCGGAAGATCGCCTTCGTCCGCTGCAAGGGCTCCTGCGAGGTCACCAAGAACCAGGGCAACTACATCGGCATCCAGGACTGCGCCAGCGCGGTCCGGGCGGGCCTGGCCCTGACGGACTGCGACTACGGCTGCGTGGGCCTGGGCACCTGCGTGCAGGTCTGCCCCGAGCACGCCATCACCGTCCAGAACGGGGTGGCCGTGGTGAACCGCAAGCGCTGCGTGGGCTGCGGCCTGTGCGCCAAATCCTGTCCCAAGGGTCTGATCGAGCTGGTGCCCGAGCAGAACCGGGTCATCGTCCAGTGCTCCAACCGGGACAAGGGCCCCCAGGTGAAGCAGGTCTGCTCCGCAGGCTGTATCGGCTGTATGCTCTGCACCCGCCAGTGCGAGTCCGGGGCCATCACCGTGGAGAACAACCTGGCCCATATTGACTACGCGGCCTGTACCCAGTGCGGCAAGTGCGTGGAGAAGTGCCCCGCCAAGGTCATCACGCCGCCCGTCGAGCAGTAGGGGCCGATGCCCACATCGGCCCTATGACGGGATTTTGCGGAAGCACTTGAGAAAGGAGAACCTATGGATAAACGAACCATCGTCTGGAAGCTGATCTGCGGCATTCTGATCGTCGCCGCGGCGGTGCTGCTGCTCAGCGGCGTGCTGAAGGGCGACGTCATGTACCACCTCAGAGACCGGAGCGCCCTGGGCCCTCTGACCCGGAGCGACATCCAATATCAGACCGTGTCGGCCCCCGCGGCCAGCTCCAAGGACGGCACCGTCAGCGCAAAGGACTGGGAGAGCGTCTTTCCCTACATCGCCAGGAGCATGAAGGCCAACGGGGAGAACGACGCCGTGGTGGACTACCTGGCCCAGGATCCCTATCTGAAAAACATCTACGAGGGCTACGGCTTCGCCAAGGACTACGGCTCCGCCCGGGGCCATGAGTACTGCCTCACCGACGTGAGCAAGACGGAGCGGCCCCACCCCCTGGCCAACTGCCTCACCTGCAAGACCCCCAACTTCACCAAGCTGGTGAACGACAACGGCGTGGAGGTCTACAAGTGGGACTTCCGGGAGGCCATGGATCGGATGGAGGAGAACGTCTCCTGCTATAGCTGCCACGGCAACGACGCGGGCAGCGAGGGCAAGATCACCATTACCCACTCCTACGTGAAGAAGGCCCTGGGCAGCAACGCCGACGCCATCAACCAAAGCCTGCTGAGCTGCGGCCAGTGCCACATCGAGTACTACTTCACCGTGGCGGACGCGGAGACCATGATGCCCTACGACAGCGTGGAGGCCATGAGCCCCGAGGCCATCCTGGCCTACTATGACAGCATCCAGAACAAGGACGGGGAGCTGGGCTTCTACGACTGGATCCAGCC
>JAEEZZ010000165.1 GCA_016292255.1 Oscillospiraceae bacterium | reverse complement strand
CACACCCGTCGCTTCCTGGGGTAGGGGTAGTGTGCCCATTCCAGCTGTATTCATCTTCAAATCCTGCCGAATCCCGCAAAAACAAGGGACTGTGAAGTCCGGGAGTGGCTTTCACTCCTTTTCTTCACAGCCCCTTTTTTCCGTTTCCGTCGGATTCCAGCCGTTCCTCCGAAAAATACAGCCGCACCTGGCCCCAATAGGCATAGGACAGGCCGTAATCATGGATCTTGGCCCAGGACAGACGCCGTTTGCAAAACAGCAATCGCCATTCCACTCCGCTTTCATCAATGGTCACAGTACGGCCCTGGATGTACCAGAACAGAAGCAGTCCAAGGGTGATAACCGCGACAACGGCGCAGAGCTCGATCGGATTTGGCAGGCGTTCCTTTCGGCCTTCCAGCAGTTCCGTCAGCAGTACGACGGCGATCAGGCAGGGAGGAAGGATGGAGATGATCCGCATTTCGGAGCTCGGGCAGATTTTCACGTAATCCTCCCCAACGGATACTGTCTGAAAGTTGACTCTTGTGCTGCCAAGGGGTGAGCGGTAATTCATCGGGACCTCCTTTACCGTCGCTGCATGGGAACGGCGGGCGAATCGCCCTCGCTGCCGAAGGGTCCGCCCGCCGTCTTTCCTTATTGCTGTGCCAGCTCCAGGAACAGCTCCACTCTCGCCTTGAAGATCTCCAGGCTGGAGCGCCAGAAGCTCACGTCGCCCAGGTCGATGTCGGCCATCTTGGCCACGTCCTCCACGGAGGCCACGGTGGTGGCCTTCAGCAGGGCCCGGTACTTGGGCAGGAAGGCCTCGCCCTCCTTGCGGTATTGGGCGTAGAGGCCCGCCGCGAAGAGGCCGCCGAAGGCGTAGGGGAAGTTATAGAAGCTCAGACCGGAGGAATAGTAGTGGCTCTTGCAGACCCACATGAAGGGGTTCAGGGTGTCCGGATCCAGGCCGTCGCCGTAGCCCCGCTTCTGGGCCTCCTTCATCATGGCGCAGAGCTCGTCGGGGAAGGCGAAGCCCTCCTTGGCCTTTTCAAACACGGCGGTCTCGAACCAGTAGCGGCTCATGATGTCGCACATGATCTGGGTGGTGTCCTGGAGCTGGCTTTCCAGCAGGCCCAGCTTGAGCTCCCGGTCAGTGGCCTCGTCCAGGGCCGCGTTCATGACCACGGTCTCGTTGAAGGTGGAGGCGGTCTCCGCCACGGGCATGGAGTAGTCCAGGTTCAGAGGCCGGTGGTTCTCGATCATCATGCCGTGGTAGGCGTGGCCCAGCTCGTGAGCCAGGGTGACGATGTCGGAGAAGGAGCCGTCAAAGTTGGTGAGCACCCGGCTCTGCTTGATGCAGGCGATGTTGGCGCAGAAGGCGCCGCCCACCTTGCCGGGATGGGGATAGAAGTCGATCCAGGCCTCGTCAAAGGCCCGCATCATCATGTCGGCCATGTCGGGGGCGAAGGGACGGAAGTGGGCGTCCAGGTACTGCTTGGCCTCCTCCACGGTGTAGGTGGCGGTGTTCTTGCCCATGGGGGCGAACATATCCCACCATTTCAGGCCGCCCTCGTAGCCCAGCATCTTGGCCTTGGCCCGCAGGTACTTCCAGAACACGGGGAGGTATTCCTCAATGGCCTGGATCATGGCGTCCAGGGTGGACTCCTTCATGCGGCTGGCCCGGAGGGTCATCTCCAGGGGGGAGCCGGCCTTTCGCATCTCGGCCTCGGTGGTGACCTGCTGCTTGATGGAGTTCAGCGCGAAGCAGACCCCGTCCTTGATCTTGTCGTAGCAGGCGATCTCCGCGTCGTAGGCGTCCTTACGCACCTGGGGATCGGCGTCATAGGCCAGATTCCGCACGGCGGAGAGGGGCTTCTTCTCGCCCCGGTAGTCGGCGGTGACGGTGGAGCTCAGATAGGCCTGCAGATTGCCCCAGGCGGAGCCGCCGGAGAGATCCATCTTGGCCAGCGCCTCCTCCACCTTCTCGTCGAGGGTGTATTTGGCGTCGTCCTGCATGGTACGCAGCAGATAGGCATAGTCGCCCAGGAAGGGATCGGCGGCGATCAGCGCCTCCAGATTATCCGTCCGGCCCACGTAGGCCTGCAGGGCGGCCCGGGCCGCGCTGGTCTCGCTCATGAGCTTCTGCAGCTTGGCCTGGGCGTTGACGGCCTCCTGGTCGGCGGTGTTGACGCTGCTCCGCAGCCCGGCGTACTCAAACAGGGGCATGACCAGCGCCGCGATCTGCTCCTGGAGCTCCAGCGCCCGGTGGAGCACCTCGCCCCGGTTTTCCTCCGGCAGCTTGGCGGCAAAGGCCTGCAGGGTCTCCACCTTCTCGGAAAGCGCCTTCATGTCGTTTTGAAATTTCTCCGTTTCGATGCCCGCATACAGAGGCGACAGGTCCCATTCTTTGTTCATGCGTGTGGTCCTCCTTGTTTTTTTAATTTATAGTTGAGAATTGAGAATTGACAATTTTCGGTGTTTTGCAGATTTCCATCTGCAAAAGGAAAAGATTTCCCGTCTGTCATTCTGAGCAGCGCGAAGAATCCGCGTCCATCGTTCCTTCATTTTGCATTTTGCATTCTGCATTTTGCATTTTGCATTCCGGCACCGGCTTCCGGAGCCGTTTCACAACGGTCTGGGCGGCAATGCCGGTGAAGAAGCCGGTGATCATGCCGGAGAGCAGCAGCACCGGCAGGTAGGCCCAGAGCCCCGGCGTGGCGGCGATTAGCACCGCGGCCAGCAGCTGGCCCAGATTGTGGAGCATGGCGCCCAGCACGGAGGCCACCCAGAGCTGGTTGGGCCGGAGCAGGCCCCGGAGCAGGCACATCCCGCCCCAGCTCAGCAGGCCCCCCGCGGCGGAGTAGGCCAGGGCCCCCAGGTTTCCCGTGACCACGGCGGAGAGGACGATCTTGACACCCAGCACCGCCAGGGCCTCCCGGCGTCCGTAGAGGAAGAGCACCGCCACCACAATGACGTTTCCCAGCCCCAGCTTGACCCCCGGCACCGGTACCGGCGCAGGGATCTGATTCTCCAGCACGAACAGCACCAGGCTCACAGCGGTCAAAAGGCTGAGCCGCAATATTTTTCTCGTTTTCATCCCTGCTCCTTGGGCGGACGGCAGGGTGCCGTCCCTACCGCGTCCCCGTCTCCTATTGCCTAATCACTCATATCATTATCCATCGTCACCCGCATCCGATACTTGGGGTAACGCTCCTGCAGCTCCTCCACGATCTGCTGCCACACGGCATGGCGATCCGGGGCGTCGAAGCCGATGATCACGTCGAATTGGATGCTGTCCTCGGTCATATAGAAGCCGTGCATCTGCAGCACGTGCTCCTTCATCATCACCCGGCGGCGAATGTCCTCCCGGATCCGGGCGGCCTCGTCGTTGGTGGTGTTGACGGAATAGACGCTGACGCCGGTCAGGATCACGCCGGTCTCGTCCATGACCTTCTGGACGATCTCCCGCTCCAGGCTGTCCAGCCGATCGGCGGTGTAGTAGTCCGGCACTTCAATGTGGACGGAGCCCATCAGCAGGTCGGGGCCGTAGCTGTGGAGGATCAGATCGTAGGCCCCGGAGACGTCCTCGAAGCTCTGAATGACGTCCTTGACGGAGCGGGCCAGCTCGTTGTCGATCCGCTCTCCCAGAATGCGGGAGATGGTCTGCAGCAGCATCTCATAGCCGGCCTTCAGGATCATCACGGAGATTACGATGCCGAGATAGGCCTCGATGGAGAGCCCCCAGATCAGATAGATCCCGGCGGCCAGCAGGGTAGCGGCGGAGATCACGGCGTCGTTCCGGGCGTCCTGGCCCGAGGCGATCAGAGCGTCGGAGCTGACCTTCTCGCCGGTGCGCTTGACGTAGGCGCTCAGCGCCAGCTTCACCAGGGTGGCCGTGCCCACGATCACCAGGGCGGCCACGCCGTAATCCGGCGTACCGGGGTGAAAGACCTTCTTCACCGACTCCACCAGGGAGGTCACGCCGGCATAGAGAATGATGATGGCGATGATGGCGGCGGTGAGGTATTCCGCCCGCCCGTGGCCGTAGGGATGCTCCTTGTCCGGCTTGCGCCCGGCGATCCGGGTGCCCACGATGGTGATGACGGAGGAGAGGGCGTCGGAGAGATTGTTGACCGCGTCCAGCACAATGGCGATGGAGTTGGACAGCAGCCCGATCACGGCCTTGAACCCAGCCAATAAGATGTTTGCGATGATGCCGATGATGCTGGCGCGCACAATGATCCCCTTGCGATCCATAAAAACAGGCCCCCCGTTTTTGACTCCCACTATTGTATAATATTTTGCCGGAAATTACAATCGAAATTTTTATTCTTGCATTCGGGGATAAAATATGCTACGATACATTATAATGTATATATCAAGCGGAGGAGGCTTGTCGATGCCCGAGCTGATCACGTCCAAATCCAACAGCACGCTGCAGCACGTCAGAAAGCTGATGGCCAGCCGAAAATACCGGTATGAATGCCGCGCCTTTGTGGCCGACGGCACCAAGCTGGTGGAGGAAGCGCTGCGCTGGGGCCTGGGCGTGGATGCCCTGATCCTGCGGGAGGGCGTGGACTTCCCGGTGCCCCCCGGGGTGCGGGAGCTGCGGGTCCCGGAGAGCCTGATGCGGGACGTTTCCCGGATGGAGGCCCCCCAGGGGGTGCTGGCGATCTGCCGGATGCCGGAGCCGGAGCCCCTGGCGCTGCGCCCCGGCAGTCTGATCCTGGACGGGATCCAGGATCCGGGCAACCTGGGGACGATCCTGCGGGCGGCGGACGCCTTTGACGTGCCGGTGATCCTGGCGGACGGCTGCGCCGATCCCTACGGGGAGAAGACCGTCCGGGCCACCATGGGGGCCGTCTTTCGCCGTCCTCCCGTCCAGGCGGCCACGGAGGAGATCCTGGCCCAGTGCGGGGCGAAGCAGCTGCCGATCTGCGTCACGGCCCTGTCCGACCGGGCGGAGGACGTCCGCCGGATCGAGCTGGCGTCCTGTGTCACCGTCATCGGCTCCGAGGGCCAGGGGGTCAGCGAGGCCTTCCTGTCCGCCGCAAGCCGGGAGGCCATCATTCCCATGTCCCCCCGCTGTGAGTCGCTGAACGCGGCGGTGGCCGCCACGGTGATCCTTTGGGAGCTGCGGCGCGACCGTTAGCGCGACTGTAGGGGCGCACATTGTGCGCCCGCATGAGGCATTACATGACTGAAACTTTGTATTGGATCTGGCTGACCCAGTGTCCGGGGCTGGGAGCCACCCGGCTGCGGCAGCTGCTGGAGCTGGCCGGGAGCCCCGAGGCCCTCTGGGCCGCAGGGGAGGAGGAGCTGGCCCGCATGGGCGTTCCCCAGGCCCTGCGCGGCCCCCTGCTGGACAAGCGCCTTGACCGCACCCGGACGATCCTGCAAGCCTGTGACCGGCTGGGGATCACGGTGCTGACCCCGGACAGCCCCGCCTATCCCGATTCCATGCGGCGGACTGCCGACGCTCCCGCTGTGCTTTACTGCCGGGGCAGGCTTCCCGAATGGGGCGGCCGACCCTGGATCGGCCTGGTGGGTTCCCGCCAGGCGGACGCCCGGGGGCTGACGCTGGCCCGGCGCTTCGGCGCGGAGATCGCCGCCTGCGGCGGCGTGGTCGTCACCGGCATGGCCAAGGGCGTGGACGCCGCAGCCGCGGCCGGTGCGCTGGATCAGAATTGCCCTGTGGTGGGCGTCCTGGGCGGGGGCGTGGACGTGGTCTACCCCCGCGAAAACGCCGCCCTGTTTGAGCGGGTGGCCGGGCAGGGCTGCCTGCTTTCGGAGTATCCCCCCGGCACGTCCCCCAACGCCCGGCATTTTCCCGCTCGCAACCGGATCATCAGCGCCCTGTCCGACGGGGTCGTGGTGGTGCAGGCCGCGGAGGGAAGCGGCGCGCTGATCACGGCCCGCTGGGCCGCAGAGCAGGGGAGAGAGGTCTTCTCCGTCCCCGGCCCGGCAGGCGAAGCGCTGAGCCGCGGCTGCAATCTGCTGCTGCGGGACGGGGCGATCCTGGCCGAATCCGGCCTGGACGTGATGCGGGAGTACCTGTATCGCTACCCGGGCGCGGTTCGAATGCAAAAAGCAAAATGCAAAATGCAAAATGAAACAGATACAGAGAACCGTAGCGGCGCACACCGGTGCGCCACAGGACAGCGCCCGCCCCTCGACGGCCTGACGTCTGAACAGCGGGCCATCGTGGACGCCCTGGCGGAGGGCCCCCTGCAGCTGGACGCGCTGATCGACAAGACCGGCCTGCCCGCGGCCCGGGTGCTGCCCCAGCTCACGGTATTACAAATCAAAAAGATCCTGAATCAACTTCCAGGCAAACAATATGAACTCTCAGGAGGATAAGCATCCATGGCAAAGCAAACCCCCGATCTGGTAATTGTGGAGTCGCCTTCCAAAGCGAAGACAATCGGAAAATACCTGGGGCCGGATTTCCAGGTGAAGGCCTGCATGGGCCATCTGCGGGACCTGCCCAAGAGCACGATGGGCGTGGATCTGGAACACGATTTCGCCCCGGAATATATCCCCATGAAGGAAAAGGCGGATCTGATCAAGGAGCTGAAAAAGGCTGCGGACAAGGCCGGAACCGTCTATCTGGCAACTGACCCGGATCGGGAAGGAGAAGCGATTTCCTGGCATATCAAGGAGCTGCTGGGTCTGCCCGAGAGCAAGACCCGCCGGGTGACCTTCAACGAGATCACCAAGGGCGTGGTCACCAAGGCTATCCGGCAGCCCCGGGACATCGACCTGGATCTGGTGGACGCCCAGCAGGCGCGCCGGATTCTGGATCGGATCGTGGGCTATCAGCTCTCGCCCCTGCTCTGGCGGAAGATCCGCCGGGGCCTCTCCGCGGGCCGGGTCCAGTCCGTCGCCACCCGTCTGGTGGTGGAGCGGGAGAACGAGATCCGGGCCTTTGTGCCGGAGGAATACTGGTCGCTGGACGTGACCCTGGAATGTCTGGAGAAGCCGGGCCGCTTTGAGGCCCATTACCACGGGGAAAACGGCAAGAAGACCACCCTGGCCAACAAGGCGCAGACCATGGCGGTGCTGAACGACGTGCAGGGCAAGCTGTTCACCGTCCGGGAGATCAAAACGGCGGAAAAGCACCGCTCTCCCGCCCCTCCCTTCATCACCTCCACCCTCCAGCAGGAGGCCTCCCGCAAGCTGAACATGACCCCCAAGCGCACCATGGCCCTGGCCCAGCAGCTCTATGAGGGCGTGGACATCACCGGCCACGGCACCGTGGGTCTCATCACCTATATGCGTACCGACTCCCTGCGCCTGTCCGAGGAGGCGCTCTCCGCGGCCAAGGACTTCATCGTAGAGCGCTACGGCAAGGACTACCACCCCGGCACGCCTCGCCGCTTCAAGACGAAGGGCGCGGCCCAGGATGCCCACGAGGCCATCCGGCCCAGCGACGTGCATCTGGATCCGGAGACCCTGCAGGGGGATCTGACCCGGGATCAGTACCGGCTCTACCGGCTGATCTGGAGCCGCTTCGTGGCCAGCCAGATGTCCAACGCGGTCTATGACACCGCCACCATCGACACCGACTGCGGCGGCCACAGCTTCCGCTCCAACCACCAGAGCCTGCGCTTCTCCGGCTTCCTGGCCGTCTACGAGGAGGGCCGGGACGATGAGAGCGAGGAGAAGCTGGACGCGCTGCCCGAGCTGCGGGAGGGCGAGCAGGTCCGCCACGCGGAGAGCAAGCCCGAGCAGCACTTCACCCAGCCCCCGGCCCGTTACACCGAGGCCACCCTGGTCAAGGCCATGGAGGAAAAGGGCGTGGGCCGTCCCTCCACCTACGCCTCCATCGTCTCCACCATCCAGGATCGGGAGTACGTGATCAAAAAGGATAAAAAGCTGGAGCCCACCCCCCTGGGCGAGGTGGTCACCCAGCTGATGCTGGAGCGCTTCAACGACGTGATCGACGTGGAGTTCACCGCCGGCATGGAAAACAAGCTGGACGAGGTAGAGGCCGGAAAGCTGCCCTACAAGCAGGTGCTCCGGGACTTCTACGCCGGCTTCCACAAGGAGATGGAGCAGGCCGAGGAGGCTCTCAAGGACACCCGGATCAAGGTTCCCGAGGAGGTCACGGACGAGGTCTGCGAGCTCTGCGGGCGGAACATGGTGGTGAAGTTCGGCCGCTTCGGCAAATTCCTGGCCTGCCCCGGCTACCCGGAGTGCAAGAACGCCAAGCCCATCGTGGAGCATATGCCGGGCCGCTGCCCCAAGTGCGGCGGCGGGATGCTCAAGCGCAAGTCCAAGCGGGGCTTTGCCTACTACGCCTGCGAGACCGGCGCATCCTGCGGCTTCATGACCTGGGACGTGCCCACGGATCAGGACTGCCCCGCCTGCGGCCAGACCATGTTCAAGCGCTCCGGCAAGGGCCGGATGAAGCCCTTCTGCATCAACGAAAAGTGTGAAAACTTCCTGCCCGAGGACAAGCGTGGCTACTACAAGAAGCCTGCCGCGACCCCCCAGGAGGCTGCCGCCCAGGAGCAGGAAGCAGGGGCTGCGCCCGTAGAGGGCGTCCTCGACGCCCCGAAAGAGCAGAAAACCGCAAAGAAATCGACCCGCAAGAGCGCGGCTGCGAAAAAGCCTGCCGCAAAGCGCGCTGCCGGGAGCAAAAAAACGACGCGCAAGAAGGCCGGAGGCGAGGCATGAGCGTCCCTGCGGTAACCGTCGTGGGGGCCGGACTGGCCGGCTCTGAGGCTGCCTGGCAGCTGGCCCGGCGGGGGCTGCGGGTGCGGCTGATCGAGATGAAGCCCGTCCGGATGACCCCCGCCCACCACAGCCCGGATTTTGCCGAGCTGGTCTGCTCCAACTCCCTGCGGGGCGACCGGCTGGAAAACGCCGTGGGCCTGCTCAAGGAGGAGCTGCGGCGGGTGGGCAGTCTGATCCTGGCCTGCGCCGACGCCACCCGCGTGGAGGCCGGCGGCTGCCTGGCCGTGGATCGGCAGGGCTTTTCCCGCATGGTCACGGAGAAGCTCCGCACCCACCCCAATATCACCGTGGAGGAGCGGGAGCTTACCGCCGTCCCGGAGGGCCCGGTCATCATCGCCACCGGCCCGCTGACCTCGGAGCCCCTGTCCGCCGCCATCGGTGAATACTTCGGCGGCGCGGGCTATCTGAACTTCTACGACGCTGCCGCCCCGTTGGTCAGCTTTGATTCCATCGACATGGAGCAAGCCTGGTTCGCCTCCCGCTATGACCGGGGGACGCCGGATTATGTAAACTGCGCCCTGGACGAAGCCCAATACAAGGCCTTCGTCCGGGAGCTGGCCGCCGCGGAGGAGGCCCCGGTCCACGGCTTTGAGGACAGCAAGGTCTTCGAGGGCTGTATGCCCGTGGAGGTCATGGCCAGAAGGGGAGAGGACACCCTCCGCTTCGGCCCGCTGAAGCCCGTGGGTCTGCCCGACCCGAAGACCGGGAAGGATCCCTACGCCGTGGTGCAGCTCCGCAAGGACAACGCCTCCGGCACGGTCTACAATCTGGTGGGATTCCAGACCCACCTGCGCTTCCCGGAGCAGAAGCGGGTCTTCTCCATGATCCCCGCCCTGCGGGAGGCGGAGTTCGTCCGCTACGGGGTCATGCACCGGAACACCTTTTTGAATTCTCCCCGGCTGCTGGACAGGACTTATGCGGATCGCCGCAACCCGCTGGTGGCCTTCGCCGGGCAGATGACCGGCGTGGAGGGCTACGTGGAGTCCACGGCCTCCGGCTATCTGGCTGCGGTCTGTATGGCCGCCCGGGTGAAGGGCGAGCCCCTGCCGGAGTTTCCCGCGGAGACCGCCATCGGCGCTCTGGGCCGCTACGTCAGCGACGAGTCCGTCACCAACTTCCAGCCGATGAATATCAACTTCGGCATTCTCCCGCCCCTGGGCTATCGCGTCAAGGGAAAGGCCAACAAAAACCTGGCCATCGCGGAGAGAGCGCTGGCAGCATTACCTCTGACACAGAAAAACGAGGAGGCAGTATTATGAAGATTATCATTGACGCCATGGGCGGCGACAACGCGCCACAGGCATTCCTGGACGGCGGCTTCCGGGCCGCGAAGGAGCTGGGCGTGGAGATCGTCCTGGTGGGCCGGGTGGAGGAGCTGCTGAAGCTCATGAAGGCCCAGGGCATCGACACCCTGCCCAAGGGCGTGGAGCTCATGGACGCCGAGCAGGTGGTGGATATGCACGACGATCCCGCCACCGTGGTGCGTACCAAGAAGGAGTCCTCCATGGTCAAGGGGCTCAAGCTGCTGGCAGACGGCGGCGGCGACGCCTTCGTGTCCGCCGGCTCCACCGGCGGCCTGCTCTCCGCCGCGACCCTGGTGGTCAAGCGGGTGCGGGGCATTCGCCGTGCGGCCTTCGGCCCCACCATCCCCACCAAGACCGGCAGTCTGATCCTCATCGACTCCGGCGCCAACGTGGAGTGCACCCCGGAATTTCTGCTGCAATTCGGCTGCATGGGCTCCTTTGCCGCCAAGCAGACCCTGGGCCTGTCCCAGCCCCGGGTGGCGCTGCTGAACAACGGCGCGGAGGATTCCAAGGGCGACACCCTGCACAAGGAGAGCTACAAGCTGCTGAAGGAAGCGGGCGACAAGGGCGTGATCCGCTTCGTGGGCAACATCGAGGCCCGGGAGGCCATGCTGGGCGAGTGCGACGTGCTGGTGGCCGACGGCTTCTCCGGCAACGTCTTCCTGAAGGGTGTAGAGGGCACCGCCATGTTCATGGGCTCTCTGGTGAAGAAGATGCTGCTGAAAAACTTCAAGACCAAGCTGGCCGCCCTGCTGCTGAAAAAGGATCTGAAGGAGTTCATGAGCACCATGGACTACCGCAGTGTGGGCGGAACCATGCTGCTGGGCATCTGCAAGCCCGTGATCAAGGCCCACGGCTCTGCCGACGCCGAGGCCGTTATGGGCGCCATCCGGCAGGCGATCGCCGCCGTGGAGGGCGGGATCTGCCAGGCCATCAACGACAACGTGGATCAGATGATCCTGCCCAGGGAGGCCCAGTGATGCGTGCGCTGCAGGAAGCCATCGGCTATTGCTTCCGGGATCTCTCCCTCCTGGAAACCGCTCTGACCCATACCTCCTATGCCAACGAGGTCTACAAGGACGGGCTGCGGAGCTATGAGCGTCTGGAGTTTCTGGGCGATTCCATCCTCGGCTTTACCGCTGCCGACTATCTGATCGGGGCGTTTCCGGAGCTCCACGAGGGCGAGCTCACCAAGCTCCGGGCGGAGCTGGTCTGCGAGACCAGCCTGGCCGAGACGGCAAAGAAGCTGGGCCTGGGCGACTATCTGCGCCTGGGCAAGGGGGAGGAGGCCAGCGGCGGCCGCCGCCGTGTCTCCATCATCGCCGACGTGGTAGAGGCTGTCATCGCGGCCATCTATCTGGACGGCGGCCTGGCGCCGGCCAAGCGCTTTATCTACGACCACGTTCTGGTGGACGTGAAGGCCCGGGTCAAGCTGAACGCCGACTATAAGACCATGCTCCAGGAGCTGGTTCAGCAGAAGAAGAACCAGCAGCTCAGCTATGAGCTCCTGGGGGAGAACGGCCCCGACCATGACAAGACCTTTACGGTCCGGGTGCTGCTCAACGGCGCGCCCCTGGGCGTGGGCGAGGGCACCAGCAAGAAGCGGGCCGAACAGGCCGCCGCCCAGCAGGCCCTGGAAAAGCTCACCCGCGGGCGCAACCCGTAGGGGCGCACAGTGTGCGCCCGCCCGCAACCCGGGAAAACGAATAAAACACCCTGGAGATTCTGAACGAATGAAAAAACTGCTGCTCATTATGAACCCTGCCGCCGGCACCAAGAAGGCCAACCCCCATCTGCCGGAGATCCTGTCCGTGTTCGGTCGGGCGGGCTATGCCTGCCTGTGCTTTATGACCCAGAAGCGGGGCGACGGCACGACCCTGGCGGCCCAATATGCTGCGCAGGTGGATCTGATCGTCTGCATCGGCGGCGACGGCACCTTCAATGAGGTGATCTCCGGCGTCGTCAGCGTGGGAGCGGCGACCCCCATCGGCTATATCCCGGCCGGCTCCACCAATGATTTCGCCGCCAGCCTGGGCCTTTCCAAGAACGTGGTGCAGGCCGCCCAGGACATCGCGGCGGGCAAGCCGGTATCCTATGACATCGGCCGTTTTCGTGATCGCTATTTCACCTACGTCGCCTCCTTCGGCGCGTTCACCAAGACCTCCTACGCCACCTCTCAGAGCGTGAAGAACGCCCTGGGCCACCTGGCCTACGTGCTGGAGGGCATCCGGGAGATCACCTCTCTGCACCGCTACCATGTGGCCGTGACCCTGGACGACAGCCTCCGGGAGGAGGGCGACTACATCTTCGGCGCGGTGAGCAATTCCACCTCCGTGGGCGGCATCCTGACCCTGGATAAGAACGTGGTGGATATGAACGACGGCCTGTTTGAGCTGCTTTTGGTGAAGTACCCCCGGAATATGTCCGAGCTGGCCGAGGTCATCAAGGCCCTGACCTCCCAGAAGTACGATTCTCCCTCTCTGATCTTCCGTCCTGCCAAAAAGCTGAGCGTTGCGGCAGATCCCGGCATGGACTGGACCCTGGACGGCGAATTTGCCAAGGGCAGCGCCGACGTGGAGATCGAGAACCTGCACAGCGCCGTGAATATCGTGGTGAACCGGGCATGAGGAATACGTCTCTGTGTTATATTGAGCGCAGCGGCGCCTATCTGCTGCTTCACCGCGTCAAGAAGGAAAACGATCTGAACCGGGATAAGTGGATCGGCATCGGCGGCGGCTTCGAGGAGAACGAGAGCCCCGAGGACTGCGTCCTGCGGGAGGCCCGGGAGGAAACCGGACTGACCCTGCTGTCCCCGCGCTACTGCGGCATCGTCACCTTCGTCTCCGACCGCTGGGAAGGGGAGTATATGCACCTGTTCCACGCCACGGACTTCACCGGCACCCTCTGCGACTGCGACGAGGGCGTGCTGGAGTGGGTGCCCAAGGAACGCTTTTACAGCCTGCCCCAGTGGGCGGGGGATCGGATCTTTCTGGATCTGATGGAGCGCCGCGTCCCGTTCTTTTCTTTGAAGCTCCGCTATGAGGGCGACGCCCTCCGGGAAGCGGTGCTGAACGGAAAAACCCTGGACATCGGGGGAAATCCCGGAAATTGCAAAGAAAATCCTTGACAAGCCGGGAAACATATGGTAATATTTTAAGGCTGATTGTGTCAGGAAGCTGCGGGTGTAGTATAACGGCTAGTACAACAGCCTTCCAAGCTGTGGGCGTGGGTTCGATTCCCATCACTCGCTCCATATACGCCAGTAGCTCAGCTGGATAGAGCAACTGCCTTCTAAGCAGTAGGTCGGGGGT
>JAEEZZ010000164.1 GCA_016292255.1 Oscillospiraceae bacterium | reverse complement strand
GGGGTGCGGGGGGCGCCCGGGACGGGGGTCGGCGGCCGGCAGGGGGCCGGCCGGGCGGGGGAGGCGGGCGGGGGGGGGCGGTCCCTACGGGGGAGCGCGGACGGCAGAGTGCCGTCCCTACGGGCGGTGCCTGATGCCTGATGCCTGATGCCTGATGCCTGATGCCTGATGCCTGATGCCTGATGCCTGATGCCTGATCCCTGATGCCTGATGCCTACGGGGGAACGCGGACGGCAGAGTGCCGTCCCTACAGGCGGTGCCTGATGCCTGATGCCTGATGCCTGATGCCTGAAGCCTGATGCCTGATGCCTATTTGCTCGGTCTCGATCATGCAGCGAGTGATTGTTTTCAGCCGGGTTCTCAGTTTGCAACAAACGTTAGTCAAATATGCCCTGCCTGGCAGGGAGGACAGAGATAAGAGATACATGAAGCACGGAAAATTTGAAGCCAAACGAGCTGTGGGCGCCTCTCAGCCGGTGGAGCAGCGGATGATCGAGCGGGCAGCGCCCCAGCCGACGGAGCAGCCGAAGGCCAAGGGGCCTGCGTTCCTGGCGACGGAGCAGCCGAAGGCCAAGGGGCCTGCGTTCCTGGCGACGGAGCAGCCGAAGACCAAGCGACCTGCGTTCCTGGCGGCAGAGCAGCCGAAGGCCAAGCGGCGCGGGCTCCCGCGCTGGCTGCGGATCACCATTCCGCTGCTGGTGCTTGCCGCGTTGGCGGCCTGCCAGCTGTATTGGTACTTCGGCCCGCTGCCCGAGGGCCAGACGCTCAAGGGCATGACAAAGGAAGAAACCCTGGCGTTTTACCGCGGCCTGGCCCAGGAGCTGGAGCAGAGGGAAATGAATCTGACCCTCTTCCCCAGCGATTCCGCCTCCCACGATATGCCCATCCTGCTGACGATTTCCCCGTCCCGCAGCCGGGTCCGGGTGGATCTGACCGGCCTGGAACAGGATCTGAAAAACGGGGTCGGCAAGGTGCAGCGGGGCCGGTATCAGGTGGATCCGGCCAAATACATCTCCCTGGATCGCGCCGCCCTGCGGGAGCTGGCGGAGCAGACGGAGCGGGAATGGGGGCAGCCCTATCTGCCCTCCTTTGCCGGCGTCTCCACCACCCGGGAGGGGCAGCGGGAGATCCGGCTGCTCACCGTCAATATCGGCATCCCGGGCCGGGTGATCTCCGCCGACGAGATCTACGACACGCTGATCAACGCCTATTACACCGGGAACATGGCCCCCAGGCTGACCTATGAGACCTTCATCCCCCAGCCGCTGAACGTGGAGGAGATCTGCGCGCGCTTCCGCACGGCCCCCGTGGACGCGAAGCTCAATGAGACCACCTTTGAGATCACCCCCGACGTGCCGGGCCTTGGCGTGATCCCGGAGGAATTGCAGCAGGTGCTCACCCGCGCCCACGCCGGCATCGGCTATACAGTCCCCCTGCGTACCCTGCAGCCCGACGTGACTGTGGCGGACATCGAGGCGGTGCTCTACGCGAACGTCCTGGGCGAGGCCCATACCCCCCACATCTGGGACGACGACCGCACCACCAACCTGATCCTGGCCTGCGCTGAGATCAACGGCACGGTGGTCATGCCGGGGCAGATCTTCTCCTTCAACGACACCGTGGGGGAGCGGACGCGGGAGAAGGGCTACCGGGAGGCCACGGCCTACATTGCCGGCGCGTCCGTGCCGGAGATCGGCGGCGGCGTCTGTCAGGTCGCCTCCTCCATCTACTACGCCACCCTCCAGGCCGATCTGCCTGCGGTGGAGCGGCACGCCCACACCTACCTGGTCACCTACGTGCCGGAGGGCATGGACGCGGCCATCTATTGGGGCAGCCTGGACTTCAAATTTGAGAACGTCAGCCCCTATCCCATCAAGATCGAGGCCACCGTTGCCGACGGCGACGTGCATATCCTGCTGCGAGGCAAGGAATGGAAGGATTACACCGTGAAGCTGTCCTACGAGATCCTGGAGGAGATCCCCTGGGAG
This sequence comes from Oscillospiraceae bacterium, assembly GCA_016292255.1. Lineage (GTDB taxonomy): Bacteria > Bacillota > Clostridia > Oscillospirales > Oscillospiraceae > JAFRPC01. The sequence continues at coordinate 4,406 of JAEEZZ010000164.1, read as the reverse complement.
GTGCAGGAGCGGGCGGTGTATGACGACTCCTACGCCACCGGCGAAACCATCGTTTCGCCCTACACGGGCTATCTGATCGCGACCTATAAGACGCTCTACGATCCGGACGGCACCCAGCTGGATACCGAACGGATCGAATACAGCCGATATGCCAAGCGGGATAAGGTCATCGCCGTACGGATCTGGAACACGGAACCGTCGGATCCCGACGACGATTGAGCCCGCGGCAGCCGCAGGAGGCCGGGCTATGATTTATTTGGATTCTGCCGCTACCTCCCTCCGCAAGCCAGACGGCGTGGCGGAGGCTGTGGCGTCTGCCCTGGGATGCTTCGGCAACCCTGCCCGGGGCGGCCATCCGGCGGCGCTGGAGGCAAACCGGGCGGTCTACGCCTGCAGGCGGAAGCTGGCGGCCCTGCTGGGCTGCCCGCGCCCGGATCATGTGGTCTTCACCTGCAACGCCACCGAGGCGCTGAATATTGCCATCTACGGCCTGCTGTCCCCCGGGGATCACGCCGTCACCACGGATCTGGAGCACAACTCTGTCCTGCGGCCCCTCTATGACCTGCAGGCCCGGGGCCTGGAGCTGGACTTCGTCCCGGCGGATGGGCAGGGCAGGGTGGACTACGCCGACTATGATCGGCTGATCCGGCCGGATACCAAGGCCGTGATCTGTACCCACGCCTCCAATCTCACGGGAAACGCCCTGGATCTGCCCCGGATCGCGGAGATCGCCCACAGCCGGGGCGCGCTGCTGATCGTGGACGCCGCCCAGACCGCAGGGGCCCTGCCCCTGGACATGGGCGCCATGGGCATCGACCTGCTCTGCGTCACGGGCCACAAGGGCCTCATGGGCCCCCAGGGCACCGGCGCCCTGCTGATTCGCCCCGGGGTGGAGCTGCGGCCCTTCAAGCGGGGCGGCAGCGGCGTCCATTCCCACGACCCGGAGCAGCCGAAGGACTATCCCACCCGGCTGGAGGCCGGAACGCTGAACGCCCACGGCATCGCGGGCCTGTCTGCGGCCCTGGATTATATCGCCGTGGCGGGCCGGGAGAGCCTCTATGCCCTGGAGCACGCACGGATGCAGCGCTTCTACGAGGCGGTCTCCGTTATCCCGGGCGTGACGGTCTACGGGGACTTCACCCAGCCCCTCCGGGCCGGCATCGTCAGCCTGAATATTGCGGGCCTGGACGCGACCCGGGCCGCCGACCTGCTGGCCACGGACTACGATATCGCCGTCCGGGCCGGGGCCCACTGCGCCCCCCGGATGCACCGGGCCCTGGGCACCCGGGACTGCGGCGCGGTACGCTTCAGCTTTTCCCCCTTCACCACCCCCGAGGAGGTGGAGCAGGCCGCGGAGGCAGTGCGGGAGCTGGCGGAGCAGGAATGAAAAATGCAAAATGCAAAGTGCAAAATGCAAAATTCATAATGCATAATTCATAATTCATAATTATCGTAGCGCGGGCTATTAGCCCGCCTTTTTTTGCCCGCACCCACCGTAGCGCGGGCTATACTCCGTGACTCTTCGAGTTCAGCCCGCCTTTTTTTGCTCGCACCCACCGTAGCGCGGGCTATACTCCGTGACTCTTCGAGTTCAGCCCGCCTTTTTTTGCTCGCACCCACCGTAGCGCGGGCTATACTCCGTGACTTTTCGAGTTCAGCCCGCCTTTTTTTGCCCGCACCCACCGTAGCGCGGGCTATTAGCCCGCCTTTTTTGCTCGCACCCACCGTAGCGCGGGCTATACTCCGTGACTCTTCGAGTTTAGCCCGCCTTTTTTTGCTCGCACCCACCGTAGCGCGGGCTATTAGCCCGCCTTTTTTTGCTCGCACCCACCGTAGCGCGGGCTATTAGCCCGCCTTTTTTTGCCCGCACCCACCGTAGCGAGGGCTATTAGCCCGCCTTTTTTTGCCCGCCCCCCGCCGCAGGAGTGCGCCCCTGCGATCTCCCGTGGAATAGACTCAAATAATCCTGTACTTGCGTACGCCTTGATTGGGCGTTCGCAGGTACTTTTTTCTCTCAAAAGTATCTTGCAAAGATTTGCTATCTTGACAAATATACTTTTTTGTGGTATAATCCAAGTGTCCTGAAAGAGTGATGTTGTACGCAAGTACAGGGAAAATTGAGTCTATCCTATATAGAATTATATCCCACAGAAGGAGGTGTATCTATGCAAGATGTTTTTCGCCTGGTCAAGGAGTCCATTCCCATGCGGGAGGCGGCGCGGATCTGCGGGGTGGAGGCGGATCGGGCCGGGATGGCGCTCTGTCCCTTCCACGACGACCATACCCCCAGCCTGCGGCTCTATGACGACCACTACTACTGCTTCGGCTGTCACGCCCACGGCGACGCAGTCGATCTGGCGGCGTTCCTTACCGGCCTGCGGCCCTACATGGCAGCGAAATTCCTGCTCGAAGAAACCGGAACCGAAACAGGGAATCAGTAACAGGGAACAAGTAATACGTAACAAAGGAGGAAATCTATGACGGAACAACAAGACAACGAAATAATCCAGGCGCGGCCTGAATGGGTCTGCGGCAGGCACGTGGACGAGCTTGCTTTCTGCCAGGAGCTGCTGCGGGAGCTTCCGCTGGTTTGCGTCAACGGTCACTTCTACAGCATGGAGGGCAGGATCAGCAACGAGGACAAGATCGGCAAATTGATCTTTGACAAGCTGAAGCCCTGGATGAAGTCCGGCCTGAACGCGCACGTGGAAAAGCTGCTGCAGGTGCTGCGGCGGGAGTGCTGGATGGAGGAGCTGCCCCGCTATGAGGATCGGATCATGCTCGCCGACGGCACCCTCTGGATCGACGGCGGCTTTACCGAGGACAAATGCTTCTGCCGTAACCGCCTGCCTGTCTACTTCCAGCCCGGCGCGCCGGAGCCCAAGCGCTGGCTGGCATTTCTTCACGAGCTGCTCTGGGAGGAGGATATCCCCACCCTCCAGGAGTATCTGGGCTACTGTCTGATCCCATCCACCAAGGCACAGAAAATGCTGATGCTGGTGGGAAGAGGCGGCGAGGGCAAGTCCCGGATCGGGACGGTGCTGCGGGCCATCTTCGGGGACAACATGGTGCAAAACAGCATGGGAAAGATCGAGACGAATCGCTTTGCCCGGGCCGATCTGGAGGGCGCCCTGCTGATGGTGGACGACGATATGCAGATGGAGGCCCTGCCCCAGACCAACTATATCAAGGCCATCGTCACCGCCGACGCCCCCATGGATCTGGAGAAGAAGGGCATTCAGAGCTACCAGGGGGAGTTGTATACCCGCTTTCTGGGCTTTGGCAACGGTTCTCTGAAAGCCCTGTATGACAGCTCCGAGGGCTTCTACCGGCGGCAGATCATCCTCAACGTCCGCCCCAGGGATCCCCAGCGAAAGGACGACCCGAATCTGGCGGAGAAGCTGATCCGGGAGAAGGAAGGGATCTTTAATTGGTGCTTCCTGGGCTTGATGCGCCTGGTGGAAAACAACTACGTGTTTACCATCAGCAAGCGGGCGCGGGAGAATCTGCGCTCCGCCTTCCGGGACGCAAACAACGTGGGCGAGTTTATGCGATCCGTGGGCTATTTCCAGCGGACGCCGGAGGGGCAGGCCAGCAGCAAGGAGCTCTACCGGGTGTATAAGCAGTGGTGCGACGACAACGTGACCCATTCCCTGAGCGCCAAACGCTTCGTGGCCTGGCTGATCGAGCAGCAGGAGCGCTGCCAGATCCAATACACCAACAGCATCTACCTCCCCGGCGGCCGCCGTGTCCGGGGCTTTACGGGGATCGAAGTGGTGTGATGCGCGGGATTGTGGTTCAGAGCCTGTAGGGACGGCTCGCAGCCGTCCGCTTGGCGCATGACTCATAGATCTACGTGATTTTTGAAAAGCCTGTAGGGACGGCTCGCAGCCGTCCGCTTGGCGCATGGCTCATAGATTTATGTGATTTTTTAAAAAGGACAGACACGATATTTCCTGTACTTGCGTACGAGCCCCTGCAGAACGGCCGTACGCAAGTACAGTTATTTTCGTTGTTCCTCCCGAAGAAAAAAACGATGTGCCCTGCGGCTTCGCCCAAAAGAATCCGCCGACCCGAGGGCCGACGGACTCTTTTGCTGATTCGTGCTGTCTGTCAAAACGGACACGGATCCAGCCGGGTGCGCTGCATTGACCCGGTGGCGGCGTCGGAACCCGGTAGGATTTGCCTTGCGGCAAATTGCGTTCGTGCCGAACGCCGGAGCGATGTAGGCATCGCTCCCTACGGGGGAACGCGGACGGCAGAGTGCCGTCCCTACAGGCGGTGCCTGATGCCTGATGCCTGATCCCTGATGCCTGATGCCTGATGCCTGATGCCTACGGGGGAACGCGGACGGCAGAGTGCCGTCCCTACGGGGGAACGCGGACGGCAGAGTGCCGTCCCTACGG
>JAEEZZ010000163.1 GCA_016292255.1 Oscillospiraceae bacterium | reverse complement strand
TCAACACAGGTTCCCCACGCGACCCGCTGACGCTGGACTCGCGTGGGGGCCGAAAAGAAAAAATGATCCGTTAGCTCAGTCGGTAGAGCAACTGCCTTTTAAGCAGTGGGTCCGGGGTTCGAATCCCCGACGGGTCACCAGCTTAGGCTGACAAAAAAGATACCGGCCCAAAAATCCTAGGAAAATCAAGGGTTTTTGGGCCGGTACCTGTCTAAAAAGTAAGCTATTTTTCCATAGATACCTAACCGCGTTTTTTCCCGTCTTGGGGGATTCGAACCCCCGAGGCAACCATATTTACCGGAAAACAGCGGGCAGTTTCAGAGTGGCTTTTCGCTCAAAAAACTGCCCGCTGTTTCATTTCCGCCCCGGTCGTTTTGGATTGATTTTCAAAACGACCGGGGCTTTTTTGCGTTTATCAGAAAATATACATCTCAAGTTAGGAGGAATTCAAAATGATCGGAGCCGTCATTTACAACGGCAGCAACGCCATGGTCGCCGACCTTCCGGCGCCATCCCTGGATCTGGAAAGCAAGCTTCATTCCATTGACATCATCGATCCGGCAGATAAACTTCCCCTTAAAGATGAGGAAGGAGATCAGATCCGGATCAAGCTCTACGCCACCTCCCCCGAGGAAGCCCACCTGCTTTCCCTGCTGACCCCGGACCGCAATCTCATGGAGGCGAATCTGGCCGCGGAGATGCTCCAGAGAGCGGAGAGAGAAGTGCAGCCTCGTCTCAAGTGCGGGCTGCTCGCCGACCGCTACACCACCCTGACCGACTTCTTCAATGAAGCCCGGATGGTTCCCAAGGCGCTGGACCAGGCAAGGGCAGTCAGCAAGCAGCTGGTAGACGAAGCGAGGGCTATGACCGATTTCCAGCGCGACCCCAATATCCGTGTCGTAGTCTCCTGTACCCACGCCGGCGAAACCGAGTACTTTTCCCTGCCCCTGAACGACCCGCAACTCTCCGCTGTCTTTGAGAGGCTGGACGAGATCGGCGAGGAAAACTACAGCCTTGGCATCAAGGCCTGCCGCTACAAGGACCACTGGCCGGACACCTTCGCCGAGGTCCTTCGGGAGGAAGGGCTCTTCGCCCTCAACGCCCTGGCCGCGGCCTTCCCGCCGCTGGAGGAGTACGAAAAGTACTGCGCCGTGGTGGAGTACGCTGACGCCAACAGCAGCGGGGCCTATATCGCCCTGGCCGAGCACCTGGATGACTTCGATTATTATCCCGGCGTCAGAGACCTGGATGATGTTGCGGAGGAATGGATCAGCAGCCAGCCGTATCTCTCCCTGAGCGCGGAGCTCCAGGAATACTTCGACTACAGCGCCTACGGCAGCGACCTTCAGGACGAGTACGGTGGGGAGTTCGTCAGCTGCGGTTATGTCTTCATGCAGGGCATGATGCGGCTGGAGGACATTCTCAGCGAAGCACAGGACATGGAAATGCAATAGGGGGCGTTTTCATGAACGACTTTGAAAAACTGCTCCATGGCATTCTCGACACGACCAACAGCTTCTGGAACGCCAGGTACATCGGGAGAGCCTGCTACGCCCCTGTTACAGAAGACCTGCGGATCAAAGCCGAGCTCCACAGCACCCTGGTCAGCGAGCACTACAACTCTCTGAAGCTAACCGCCATCAGCAACAAGAACGGTGTCATCGACTCCCTGACCCTGCACTTTTCGGACTATCTCTCCGTCGATCCCAGGATCAGGATCAGCAACACCCGTCCCTATATCTGGACCAACAACGGCACAACCGAATGGTTCGGGACTCCGAAGCCCCAGGAGTTGTTTGCGCTGGCCCAGGCCGCGGACGAGTACGCCGTTCAGTTCGACCCGGAGCAGGCTATGAGCCAGACCCCGGATTTGGGAATGGGGTGATGGCCCATCGGAGAAATCAGATTTCTGGATATGTTCGCCGGGATCGGCGGCTTCCGTTCCGGGCTGGAGGCCGTTGGCGGCTTCCGCTGCGTCGGATACTGCGAGATCGATCCATATCCCAGGCGGGCATATGAAACCCTATACGACACAACGGAGGAGGTGTATTACCCGGATGCAAGAGAAATCGATCCAGCCACACTGCCGGATCTCGACCTTATTTGCGGAGGCTTCCCTTGTCAAACCTTTTCAATCGCTGGAAGAAGGGACGGCTTTGCCGACACCAGAGGAACCCTGTTCTTTGAGATCGCTCGAATCGCTGAAGCCAAAAGACCTCGCTATCTGCTCCTTGAAAATGTTCCCGGCCTGCTATCGCATGACGAAGGGCGGACGTTTCAAACCATCCTCCACGCGCTGGATGAGCTGGGGTACGATGTCGCGTGGCAGGTGCTTAACAGCAAAGATTTCGGCGTCCCCCAATCCCGCAATCGCGTGTACATTGTCGGATATCTTAGAGGAGAATGTTCCGGCGAGGTACTTGCTTTCAACCAGACAAGTCCGTCGGCTCTTTCCGAGATCGGCAAGCACCCGGAAGGAAGCCGTGTCTACGACTTCAACGGCCTGAGCTGTACCCTTGCCGCCAACTGCGGCGGCTTCGGCGGTAAGACCGGTATGTACGCTGTGCCCGTCAACTGCAAGACCAGACTGGGCTACCAAACGGCCTACGTCGGAGACGGAAATGGTGCTCTCCTCTCAGGACAAGCTCCAGGGGCAGGCCGAGCCTGTTTCGTGGACTTGAACGAGAATCCCGCCTTCACGGACATTGCCCGCTGCGTGACCACCCGCCAAGACGCTGGGATCGGTTCTCATCCGAGAGAACGCTCCGGCGTCTTTCAGGAAGTACAGGAAGGCGAATACAACGGCAAGTTCGTTCTCGTAGTCACGGATGCTGACAAAGAGGTTCATTACGGCGTCATCCGCAAGCTGACCCCCAGAGAGTGCTGGCGGCTGCAGGGCTTTAGCGACGAACAATTCAATAAGGTCGCCGCCCTCGGCTTCTCGGACGGGCGGCTCTACAAAATGGCGGGTAACGCGGTCAGCGTTCCCGTCATTTCCGCATTGGGGCAAAGGTTGAAAGAGATCGACGCCGCAAACGCCACGGAAACAGGTGAACGTTATGAGTAAGCACTGTACAATCGTCGAAAGGCCGCTTCAGGAGTACAACCGGCTCACCGACGAGCAGCTTGCCGCTGTAAAAAAGCTGGTAAAGAAATGCTGCAATTATTCTCAGGGAACCTGTACGGCTCTGGACGAAGGGGATGACTGTCCCTGCGTTCAGAGCTTTTCCTATTCCCTGATCTGTAAATGGTTCCGCAATGCCGTGCTGCCGATGGATCCTGTTCTTGAGAGGAAACTCCGAAATGAGACCCTGAAGAAGTGTGAGCGCTGCGGAAAGGAAATTGTGGCAACGTCCAATCACACAAAATACTGTGCCTCTTGCAAACGCATTCGCCGGCGGGAATTGGACGCCGAAAGAAAGCGGAAGCAACGAGGCGTAAATGTCCGCTTTTAGGAGCGTGGAAACCGCGTAAAAACGGGGGTTTACAGCCTCCCAACCGAGGGGAGTGCTATAGGTATACCCCCCGAAGCGTTCTCCGCCGTATGGGGCGGGAAACGCGCCAGAATAGAACAGACGCCAAAGGCGTCGGAAAGGAATAATCATGCCCAATCACGTAACGAACAATTTGACCTTCCAAGGCGACCCGGAGGCCATCCACCGGATGTTGGAAGCCGTCAAGAACGACGAGGAAGGTTTCGGCTCCATTGACTTCAACAAGATCCTCCCCACGCCCAAGGAGCTCAACATCGAGTCCGGCAGCCGCACTACGGAGGGGATCAAACTCTACAACGACTTCCTGGAGATCTACAAGCTGGGTCACGAAGGAGATGTGGATCTGTTCTCCATCCCCGAGGAGAGCGAGAACGCCTTCCTCAAGCAGCGGCGCGACATCAGCAAAAAGACCTGGAAGCTGGGCCGGGAAGCCTGCCGGAATATCCAGCGCTTCGGTCACGCCACCTGGTACTCCTGGTGCACCCAAAACTGGGGCACCAAGTGGAACGCCTACGACTTCAACTACAGCGATGGCACCCTGTCCTTCCACACCGCCTGGTCCGCGCCGATCCCTGTGCTCCAGAAGCTCGCCGAGATGTACCCGGAGATCGGGATCACCCACGAGTGGGCCGACGAGGATATCGGCCACAACTGCGGCCATTACGACTACAGCGGCGGCAAGCTTACGGAAGGGTGGATGCCCGCGGACGGGAGAGATGCCTACGAGTTCGCCGCAGCCGTTCTGGGCGAGGACCTTTCGGATTACGGCCTGGTCCTCAACGCCAACGAGACAGACTATATCTGGGCAGGAGCCGAACAGTACGACGTGCTGGAGCTCCTGGGCCAGCGGGTCCTGCGCTCTGATCTGGAGATAGGCCTGTCGGAGATCCCCCTGGGAATGCACCTTTACCATCTGGGAACGACGGACAAGCGGGACCGCTTCAACTGCGTTTCCGACGTCCGACCGGAAAACTTTGGCTGTTCCATCGTCACCCTGGAGCCCATCGAGCTGGGGCCGGACGGGGAACGTCCCCTGGCAGAAGACGAGGTCCCCCGCTTCACCACGGACAAACTCAGCTTCGAGGAACTGCTCCAGGAGACCATAACGGAGGATGAAGGGATGGGAGGTATGGAACTGTGAGCATCAGAGAAATCACCATTGGCGAGCTGCGCCGGATGAACGGCAAGGAGGCCCTCATCATCCAGGGCTGCGGCGCCCCTCTGCAGGAGTGGCAGGACGGAATCAACGACATGCTTACGCAGGCCGAGATCCTGAAGGAGGGGACCCGGTTTACCGACATCTTTTCCTTCCAGAACGGCAACATGACCTGCCTTGTCTTCCCCTTCTCGGATGACGTGAAGCTGAGCGTCGGCAAGCTGGCCATGTGGCGTCTTGCCACCTACGAAAATTTCGGAGGCACTTGGCTGTCGGACTACGTTCCCAACCACCTGGGCGGGTTTGTCCATGAAGATCCCGCTGAAGAGGAACAGGAGCCCGCCCAGCAGGAGCCCGTCCCGGAGGAGCGTGCTCAACGGGAAAAGCCCGACTGCGAGCTCATCGGGCAGGACGGGAACGTCTTTAGCCTCATGGGAATCGCTGCCCGAACCCTGCGCCAGAACGACATGGCTGCTGAAGCCCAGGAAATGCTGGATCGGATCAAGTCCCAGGCAGGGAACTATTATGAAGCCCTGGGGATCATCGGGGAATACGTCAACATCACCGGCCCGGAGGAAGACCCCGCGGAGTACGAGGAACAGGAGCTGGAGCCGTGACGGACGAAAAGAGCAAGCGGCAGCCCTTCCGTTTCAAGCACCGTGCTGACCTGATGCGAAATATCACAGTGGGGACCGAGATCGTCGCTACCGCCCACGCTTATCATCCGGATCTGATCGGCCTGACCCGTGTGGTCACAAAAGTTCAGACGGACGGCTTCTACTCCAAGATCAAGGGCCAGCCGGAGCACAAGTGGTCCACCTGTAACCACGGGAAAGGCTTCTTCACCCCATACTCGAAAGCGTCCTTCTACCGTTTCAACGGCGGGACCGTTCAGGTCCTGAATCCCAGGCTCCAGGACGGCAGCGTGCTTTACGAGATGGAGGTTTATCCCCCGGCACCGCAGATCAATGAACAAACCAACAATGTCAACAAGGAGGACAACAGTATGAACGAATGGGACCACCTGCGTCGGCAGGCAGAACGCATGAAGCAGGAATACCCCGCCGGCACCCGGATCCTGCTCATCAACATGGGGAAAGACCCCCGCCCCGTGGAGGCCGGAACGAGAGGGACCGTCAAAGCCGTGGACGATATCGGCACCGTGCACTGCGACTTCGACAACGGCAGACAGCTGGGCCTGATCCCCGGTGAGGACAGCTTCCGCAGGCTGACGGAGCAGGAGCTCAACGCGGAAAGAATCCAGAAGGAAGCGGACGCCCTCTTGGAATCCTTCCAGAAAGAGACCGCCAGGCTTTCCAACGTCAACGATCCCATCAGCCTGCACGTCTCTCCCGACTTCCAGTGTGACCAGACCGGAGGCTATCCCTGCTCCCTCGTCGTCAACTGGAACGAGAACAAGGCATGGCTCCAGCTGAACGACTCCATGGCCCTGGAGGGCGAGGATATCACGCCCTATGAGCGCGGCTGCGCTGAATGGGGCATCCGGGACTGCTGGGACGCCGAGGACTTCAACGGTATGCTCATGTCCCTGGGCGAGGACGCCATGGACAGCGCCTGGATGAATCCCGACGAGGACGAAGGGCTGGTGATGGAATAATGACTGCCCTTCATTGCAGATCACCCACCATGAAAATACATTTTCTGACAATCTAATCTCATATCTTTTTCAAAGGGGCCGTTTTGTGTGCAGATCACAGAACGGTCCTTTTTCTGTACCTGCGCACAAAAGGCATCTGCGCGCAAGACGGCCTCCAAAGGAGGCGAACCACCTATGGCACCATCTGTCAGCCCGCTGAATTGGACTGGCAACAAAAGCTGTATCTACGACATGATCTCCGGCTTCATGCCCGAGCACAGCGTGTACATCGAACCTTGCATGGGCAGCGCTGAGGTTTTCCTGCGCAAGAAGCCTGCCAAAAAGGAGATCATCAACGACTACAACGGCGATTTGGTTAACTTCTTCCGGGTCCTGCAAAGCACGCCCCATCTGCCGGAGCTGATCGGGCGGCTCTATCTCTCGTTCCATTCGGAGGAAATGTTCAAACGGAACCAGCGCCTGCTGGCTGAGACGCCCAACCTGCTGGATGACGTTTTCGACATGCTGAATATCGTCTGTGAGATCACGTCCCAGGACGTGGAACGGGCGGCGGCGTTCTTTGAGAACCAGGTCTACAGTTTCTCCTCTATGGGACAGTCCTTCGCCATCGCGCCCAAGGATATCACATCCAAGTTCCCGAAGCTCCGCGCCGCCAGCAACCGGCTGCGGGACGCCATCATCATGCACCGGGACTATAAGGACGTGATCCGCGATCAGGCCTGCGTCGGAGCGTTCATCCTGCTGGATCCGCCATACAAAGGAACTGAGGCAATGTACAAGAAATCGAACTTTGACGCCAATGAGCATGACAATCTGTTTGCGCTTATGAATGGCGTCCATGAAAAGTTCTGCGGGCAGTGCAAGTTCCTCATCACTTACAACAACGACCCGTATATCCGGGCCCTGGCGGACCGGTACGGCTTCGACACCTTCGTGCAGGACCGGCTCCACAATATGGCCCAGGGCTCCAAGCCCGGCTCTATGTTCGAGGAGCTCCTGATCGCCAACTACGACCTGAAGGAGCAGGCCAATCAAAACCACTTCTACTATCCGAAAAACTGCGAACAGCTCGGACTGTTCGAGTACAACCCTGACTACTGAGGAGGAAACTATATGGAACTGATTGTTACCTTTGCCCAGGACCTTGCCCCGGAGCTCATTGAGCTCCTCGGGATCGACGAGGACACTGAATTCGAAGCCTTCTTCGCGGACGGAACGCTGTATGTTCGCCCGCTGAGCGAGGAAGAGGAAGACGAGCTGGACTGGGGCTGTCCCGTGACGGACGCGGTCTGTGACGGCGAGTGTGAGACCTGCCCCGTGTTCCAGGCCGCCAAAAACAGCAGCACCGGCCGCGCGGCCGCGAAAGGAGGTGACTGATATGGCTCTGACCCGTTATCTCGGACGGGATGGCCGGATCGCCATTCCCCCGTTTATCCGGGAACGCCTGGACCTCCAGCCCGGCGACCTGCTGTCTTTTGCCATGGAGAGCGACGCTGTCGTCATCCGGAGGGAACGGTTCTGCAACCGCTGCGACACCGACCGGACCGTTGATCTCGATGAAATCTTCGACAGCCTGAATGCGGAACAGCAGCAGGCGTTTGTCTCCCGCTTTGCGCGGAAGCTTCTGACCCGGAGAGGGGGTGCTCGCTGTGGCAGAAATTAAGCCTCTCTACCGCAAAAACGTGGAGCAGGCCAAGCTGCTTGGCGAGCTTAACGACTGGCGAGCAAGTTTCCGCGAGAACATCGCCTGCGCCAGAGCAATTGACGCTGCTCTCCGAGACGGCTTCGATGGTATGCACCTTCGCCCTGGAATTGCCGAGGACATCGTCGGTCAGTACGGAATGGACCGGGTGGCATGGGTGCTTGCCGCTACCCTTCATGAGAAGGAACATGACGGGCGCTTCTCGCAGCAGAACAAGGCGTGGGGCGAAAGTCAGCGAATCACCTGGGACAGACATTCTTGTGAATACTGCTGTTATGCGCACTCCGTACTGGTCAACGACATGATCAACGATTTCCGGATGCTCCAGGAGGCCCAGGCGCAGATCCCGGACACTATGAAGATCCGAATCTTCCAAATCAACCGTGACCGGGATCAGGACCGGCTGAAGTACCGCAACTTTGATAATCGTGGCGGCAGACCTGTCGATGCAGCTATCTATGACCGGGTTTTCACCGGCGAGATCGAGGGCAAGAGTCTGGAGGACGTCTACAGAATCTTCAACACCGAGGGGCACCGGCTCCACCGGGGGCATTCCCTTTCCGTCTCCGACGTGGTGGAGCTCTGCGATCCTGTTGAGGACCATGAGGCAGGCTTCTACTACTGCGACAGCGTTGGTTTCGAGAAGGTGGACTTCGATCCGGAACTGGCTCAGGTCCCCGAGAAGCTCTGCCGCGTCCTGGTGCTGGAGCCCCATCGGAGGCCTTACGAATCGGAGCTGGTGGATGAGCTCTCCGCCCTGCAGAAAGCGGTCGGCGGGCACATCGAGTTTACCTATCCCTTTGACGACAACGCTATCATCTGCGGCAACGAGGATGCGAAGCTGGAAGGGTTGGAGGGCAACCGCCGCGTCTACGGTTCCGTCTACGCAGGCAACCTGTTCCTGGTGGGCGATGACGGCGAGGGCGGGCTCATGAGCCTGACAGACGAGCAGATCCGAACATACAGCGATATGTTCGCTCAGCCGGAGGACATCTCTCAGGATGAGGTGGAGGCGGATACCGGCTTTGTTCTCTATGGATTCTAAGGAGGGATTTCATGAAACACAAAATCATTCGCGTTCTCATTGCCGTTATGCTCGCGGCCCTGCTTCTGGGAGCCTTCAGCATGACGGCCTTCGCCTCCGGAAACGTGGCCGGGGCGGTGGAGCAGACCTGGACCGCGGCGCAATCCCAGGTCAAACAGATCGTCAATAACGTCGTCTTCCCGGTCATTGACATGATCCTGGCGATCATGTTCTTCGTCAAAGTGGGAACGTCCTACTTCGAGTACCGCAAGCACGGGCAGTTCGACTTCACCGCGCCGGCGATCCTGTTCGCCTGCCTGATCTTCACCCTGACCGCCCCGCTGTATATCTGGACGATCCTGTAGGCCAGGGCCGTCCTTCACCCATGGCCGCCGCAGCCCAAACCTGCGGCGGCCCCGCACTTTAGGAGGTGAGACCTATTTTTGACTGGTTGGTAGATCTGGTAGAGGGGATCGGCGACGCCATCGGTAGCCTGTTCGGCGGGATCGGCGACGCGGTTGCCACTGCAATCTTCGACACCTTTCTGAACTGGATCTACGGAATCATCTATAACGCCATCGCGGACTTTTTCACCATGATGGGCCAGCTGGGAGCACAGATCTTTGACCTGCCCTGGATCCAGGCCTTCATCCGTCTGTTTTCCCTCTTTGCCTGGGCTCTGTTCGCTGCGGGCACGGTGGTGGCGGTCTTCGACGTGGCCATTGAGTATCAGAGCGGCAGGGCAAATATCAAAAGCTGTGTGCTGAATATTCTCAAAGGCTTCTTTGCCGCCTCCCTGTTCAGCGTCGTGCCGGTCCAGCTCTACCGCTTCTGCATCACCCTGCAGAACACGTTCTCCAACGACCTGACAGTATCCATGCTCGGCTCATCCGCCGGCAATCTGTCGGACCTCAGCATGGACATGCTGGCGGCCCACTTTGTGCCGGGCACCAACACCATTCCCGGCCTGCTTCTGCTTTTGGGCATGATTGCCTTCGCTTACTGCGTGGTCAAGATTTTCTTTGCCAACATCAAGCGCGGCGGCATTCTGCTGACGCAGATCGCCGTGGGCAGTTTGTATATGTTCTCTGTCCCAAGAGGCTATACGGACGGCTTCTACAGCTGGTGCAAACAGGTGGCTGCCCTCTGCCTGACGGCCTTCCTGCAAACGACCCTGCTGTTCCTGGGCCTGCTGACCTTCCCGCAGGACATGCTGCTGGGCCTCGGGATCCTGCTGTCGGCAAAAGAGGTGCCGAAAATCGCTCAGCAGTTTGGTCTGGACACCAGCGCTCATGCACATCTGATGTCTGTCGTTCACACCACGTCCATGGCCATTCACATGGGCAAATCTATTGTGTCAAAGTAAGGAGGAATCAAAATGGCATTGCTTTTTTCAGCTGTCACTGTCTCAGCGGAAAATGCGGAGGCAGAATTCCTGACCTTCGGGATCCCGGAGTCCGTAGAGGACTTGGAGGACTGGACCGCGTTCTCCGACCTGCTGGACAGACTGGACCGGGAGCAGGATCTTTCGGTCCACGTGGAGACCTATCTTTACGGGGAGGGCGAGACCGTCAGGGCCACCCCTGAAGAGGTCGCCTATCTGACCATGCGATCAGAACGGGACCCGGCGTTTCTGTCCCGGCACTGTGACAACATCGCCGACAGCGACTTCACCGTGCAGTTTGAGCCGGAAGAAACGGAGGATCTCGCGTTATGACCCACTACATCTATCCGCAGAACCTTCGCGCCGCCGTCAGCCTCTGGCTGTGGAGCATGCGGGACTTCATTATCCTGTGCGTCGCCGGGCTTCTCTCCGTGGTGGCCATGGTACAGTTCGGCTGGCTGCTCCCCGCGGCTCTGACCCTTTGCTTCGGCTTCCTGACCATCCGCCACGACGAGGTCACGGTCCTGGACTATATCCGCTGGGCCCTGCGGTATTTCATTTCCACGCAGCAAATCTACTTTTGGAGGTGACTCTGTGCAGAAGAACCAGAAAAAGGGCAGCTCCGTTCAGGATCTGCTCGGTATCAAAACCTTTACCCGCTACGGGCTCTCCACCAAAAACGGAGAGCTCGTATTCTATCTGGTAAGCCCAACCAACATTTCCGTTCTCTCCCATACCAGCATCGAGACCAAGATCCACCATCTCATGATGCTCCTCTCCACCCACCCGGAGATCGAAATCGTTTGCACCGACTCCCAGGAGTGCTTTGACGACAACAAGGCCTTTCTGCTGGACCGCTTGCGGGAGGAGCAGAATCCCCAGGTCCGGAAGCTGCTGCGGAAGGACGTGGACTTCTTAGACCGAGCCCAAGCCGAGATGTCAACGGCGCGGCAGTTCCTGTTTGCGCTTCGCTGTAAAAACATGAAGCCGGAGCAGGTTTTCACGGCGGCAAACGCTGTGGAGAAAACCATCTCCGAGCAAGGCTTCGAGGCGCACCGGATGAAGAAGGCCGAGATTAAGCGTTTCCTGGCCACCTACTTCGAGGCCAGCATGAACGGCGACGCCATGCCGGACGGAGACGGAGAACAGTATCTGGAACAGGAGGAGGAAGACGCATGAAACGAAAACCCAAGGTCATGACCCCGGAGCAGGCGGAAGTCTTCCGCACCAAGGAATTCTTTGACATGATCGCGCCGGGCGTTATCAAGTTCATGCCGGACCATTACATCCTGGGTGACAGCTACCGCTGTACGTGGGTGATCCGGGAATACCCGCCCACCACGGAGACCCAGGCGATCCTGGCCCAGCTCGCCGACCGCTCCGGCGTCACGCTGCGGATGTACCATCGGCTGGTGGACGCCGCCGAACAGCGCAAGATTATTCAGAACGCCGCCCGCCGCAACAAGCTCATGTCCTCCGGCAATGACGTAACGGAAACCATCCAAGCGGAGGGCAATCTCCAGGACGTGGTCCAGCTGCTGGCGGAGCTGCGAAAAAACAGGGAGCCGCTTCTGCACTGCGCCGTGTTCATGGAGCTCAAGGCCTCCAGCCCGGACGCCCTGAAGGAACTGCAGCAGGACGTCTCCATGGAGCTGACCCGGTCCAAGATCACCGTGGACAAGCTGACCCTCCGGCAGCTGGAGGGCTTCCTCTCCGCTCTGCCCGTGGGGGCCAATCAGTTTGAGACGCAGTTCGAGCGCGTGCTGCCCTGCAGCTCCGCGGCCAATCTCTACCCGTTCAACTTTTCCGGCAAGACGGATCCCCACGGGATCTATATCGGCAGGGACAAGTTCGGCACCAACATTCTCGCCGACTTCGACCGGCGAAGCGAGGACAAAACCAACAGCAATGTTTTGATCCTGGGCAATTCCGGCCAGGGCAAGAGCTATCTCATGAAGCTTCTGCTGACGAACCTGCGGGAGGCCGGGAAACGGATCATCACGCTGGACGCGGAAGCGGAGTACGAGGATCTGACCGCCGCCCTCGGCGGCTGCTACATCGACTTC
>JAEEZZ010000162.1 GCA_016292255.1 Oscillospiraceae bacterium | reverse complement strand
AGGTGCGGGTCTCCACACCGTCCTCGGTGCAGGTGGGCGCGGTGGTCTCCGTCCAATCGCCGAAGTTGTGCCCCAGGGCGTTGATCGGGCGGTTCTCACTCTCGGGGCAGCGGAAGCAGGTGCGGGGCTCCACACCGTTCTCGGTGGAGGTAGGAGCGGTGGTCTCCGTCCATTCGCCGAAGTTGTGACCCAGGGCGTTGATCGGGCGGTTCTCACTCTCGGGGCAGCGGGAGCAGGTGCGGGTCTCCACACCGTCCTCGGTGCAGGTAGGAGCGGTGGTCTCCGTCCATTCGCCGAAGTCGTGGCCCAGAGCATTCAGAACCACAGAGGCTGCGGGGATCTCATTCTGCCCTTCGGCGTCGGAGAAGCAGCGGTGGCAGATCGTGCAGTACCAATGCTCGATGTTGCCGTTTTCCGTGCAGCTGGGATCCGACGCCTCGACGTGCTCCAGCGTATGCTCGTGGGGGGCGATCTCGGTGTAGTAGTAGGTCACGCCGTCCTCGGTCTCTTTCCAGAACTGGACGGGATACTGATTGAAGTCGTTCTCTTTCCAGAGGGCAAACTTCTCGTTGTTGTAGAAGGTCAGGTAGGGATAGTTGCCGCCGTCGGCGCAGCCAGCCCTGGTGCCCTTGCCGGAAACGTAGGTGAAGCTCCAGCTGGTCTTATCCCCGTTGAGGCTGCCATTGCTGTTGAGCATATAGCCGCTGGTGCCCATGTAGGTTTCGTTGCCCAGGTTCTGGATGCTGTAGCCGGAGTTGGCAGCCTCGACGTGCCAGATGTAGTCTTCGGTGACCTCGCGGAGCACGTCCTCATCCAGCTCCATGCCGGCGTTGGTGTAGGGCACGACGCTTTCGGCCGCGTTGCTCTCATAGCTGCTGCCTGCGCTCAGGCCCTTCAACACCTGGACGACGTTGTTTTTGTTGCCGGAAATGACATAATTGCCTTCCCAGTCGGTCTGATCCTCGTCCACCAGCTTGTAGCAGATGCCGCCTCCGCCGTAGACGCAGGAATAGAGGGCGTAGATGTTGACCGAAGCTGCGGTCACGGTGTAGCTGGTGCCGCCCTTGAAGTAGCTGGGCTTCTCGGTGGTCTCATAGACGGGAGCATCCACCCAGCCGCGGAAACGATAGCCATTGATCTCCGGCGCAGTGGTGGGGAGGACGACGTCGTCGCCCAGGTAGCTGTTTTCGCTGTTGATGAGAATACCGTTGGAGAAGTAGCTGACAACGGCAGGGGTCTTGGCGGCAAAGTTGATTTGCACGGAGCAGTCCGTCTCGGCCTGCACCATGAAGCTGTTGCCGTTCTGAATCACATTGGCGGTGCCGCTGAGCAGCTCGTAGCCCGCGGTGTAGTAGCCCTCGGCGGGGTGCGCGACGATCCGGGAGCCGATGACCTCCACGGTGCCCCATTCCTCATTGTTGGAGGTGGCGGTCACCTCATAGTTGGTGCCGAAGAGAGACCAGGTGGAGTAGACGGTCTGGGCCTTATCCACGTTGCCGTGGCCGGGATAGGGATCCTCGGAGGAGGCGACGATGGGCCATGCGGGATAGCTGCTGGTGTAGGGGTCGGGGCAGCCGACGGCAGCCTTCATGTTGGCAACCGCGGTCGCCATGTCGTCGCCGTTCTTGATGGCGGTGTTGAGGTTGTTCATGTAGTCCATGTCGCCGGCGAAGGTGACGGACTGGGAGTAGCCGTAGACCACCTCAACGCCCTTGTCCCGGAGGCCGGCCTCCATCTTGTCGGTGGCCATGCCCAGGCAGATGCCCATGTAGAGGTAGCTGTTGGGGGCGTTGTTGGGCATATGGTTGGCGATGCAGGTGCCATTGACGTAGGCGTAGCCGGAGCCCTTCAGGCAGTTGTAGTAGGTGCCAAACTCGCCCTGCTGCGCCACAGTGTCTTCGGAAGTGACGCCCGTGTTGGTCGTCAGGCAGAGGTAGGAGCTGTTGGCCCGGGAGGTATAGTCGTTGCCGCTGGCGTAGTCGGTGGTGCCGTGGGAGTCGAACATGACCATAGCGCACTGGGACATGGTCAGGGCGATGTTGTCCACCGTGGCGTTCTCCATGGCGTAGCGCATACCGGTGCCGCCGGTGGTCTCATACAGAGACTGCCACATGGCCTTGTACTGGGGAGAGTAGTTGTTGAAGGAGCTGTCGGCGTAGTTGGAGCTGCTCTCCCAGTAGGGCTGGATCAGGCCGATGTCGGTAGCGGTGGGGCCTCCGCCGCGAACCGGCTGAACAGACTCCAGAATGGCCTGGGCCTGGGCCTCGGCCTTGGCGATGTCCGCAGGGGTGGGTTCGTTATCGGTGTTGTGGAGCTCGGCCTCCATGCGGGGGTCGTAGCAGCAGGGCATTCCGACGGTGGTTTCCCACACCAGGAAATTGCCGTTCTGCAGCAGGGTGCCGGGAACATAGGTCTCGGAGGACTCGATGGCCTCGATGACCTGGGGAACCGCGGCGACGTAGTCTGCCTCGGTCATGTGGCCGATGCCGCCGCAGGCCGCGGCTGCCTCAGCTTTCACCGTGTTGATCTTGGCAAACACGTCGTTGTCAAGGATCGCGTTGTCTGCTTCCGTGAAAACATGGATCGGCTGGGCCGCACCCGTTTCCTTGGGGGTCTCGGCAAAGACCGCCGCAGGAAGCAGACCGACGACCATCACGACCGCAATCAGCAGAGCAAGCAGGCGTCTGAAGGATTTGTTCATACAATCTGTCTCCTTTTCGAAATTTGCAGGGCAGGCGCTGCGCGCCGCCACCAGCTTACTATATATTGTATCACAGACGCCTTCCAATTCCAAGAATTTTCTTCATGGAATGCTCACAAATTTTTTACCGCTGGATTGTCGGATTTGTCAAAGAAGCGGATCTGCCGAAGAAGCGAAAACGCGGCAGCCCGGGCGGGCTGCCGCGATGATCGCCTTGGATATGCGTCTCAGAGATTGTACTGCTTATAGTCGTAATCGGCCATGCTCATGCTTGCCACCCGGCGCACCTCAGGCTCCGCGTCCAGGAAAGCCTTGACCACCAGCGGGTCAAAGTGGTTGCCGGAGCCCTCTTTGATGATCTCCAGGGACTTTTCCACGCTGTAGGGCCCCTTGTAGCTGCGCCGGGAGACCAGTGCGTCAAACACGTCCGCCACGGCCATGACCCTTGCGGAGAGCGGGATCTCATCCCCCCGGAGGCCCTTGGGATAGCCTGTGCCATTCCACTTCTCGTGGTGGTAGGCAGCCAGCTTTTTGGCCTCGTTCAGGTAGTTGGATTCCTCCCGCATGGTGTCGATCACCTGGTCGATGATCACCTCGCCGGAAGCGGCGTGGGTCTTCATCACGTCGAATTCCTCGTCGGTGAGCTTGCCGGGCTTATTGAGAATGGCGTCGGATATGGTGATCTTGCCGATGTCGTGCAGAGGGGCGGAGTGGACCACGTCGTAGATGTAGGAGTCGGTCAGCCTGTTGGCGTAGATCCCTTCCTTCCGCATCTGCTCCAGGATGATGGCCACGTAGGCCGCGGTCTTCTTGACATGGTCGCCGGTGCTCTTGTCACGGCTTTCCACCATATCCGCCAGAACCAGGATCAGGCCGTTCTGCAGATTGGAGATCTGGTTGCTCTTATGCTGCACCTCGTCGATATAGTCCACCATGTCTTCGGTGGTCTTGCGGTAGGCGCGATAGAGGTCTTCCAGCTCATCGCCGGTGGTGATATCCAGATCCTCCACCATCTTCCGGCTCTGAACTCTGGCCTCCGGGGTGTCGTAGCTGAAGCGGTTGGCGGCGTTGGCGATGGTGTTCACCGGATCGATGATGGCCTTCCGGGTCAGCCAGATGGAATACACGCCGGTGAGGAACAGGAAGGCGATGAATATGGAGATCAGCTTGGTCAGATAGGCGATCTCGTCGTTGATCATCCGCTCCATGGACATATCGGCGATGGCGTAGCACAGCAGCTCCCCGTCTGCGTCGAAAACCGGACGGTAGACCGAGTAGAGCCAGCCGTATTCGTCGATGGTGGCGTCCGCAGGGACAGGCTCCCCCGCCAGGAAGAGCTCCGAATATTTTTCGATCGTGCCGTCATATTCCACCACGGTGCCGGGATCGTCCGCCTCCTGGTCGGGCACGTCCAGGTCGTACACCACCAGGCAGTCGTTCTCCCGGACCCGGTAGGCGTAGATGAAGCGGACCTCCGGGGAGGTCTCGATCACGTTTTCCAGCTCCCGGGTCATGCCCAGGTAGGGCTCCGCGTCTCTGCCGTCAGCCAGCAGCGCCTCCACCTCCCGGGGCCCCAGCATCTCCGCCAGCAGGGCCGTGACCCGCTCGCCTTTATCCTGGTAGGCCCGGATGGTCAGCTTGTGGTACTGCAGGATACTGGTGGTGATGGCGCCGAGCATGGCGATGGCAATGGAGAGGCCGATGGCAACAGACATCTTGACGGTCAGAGAGGTGCGCTTGTGGATATGGGCAACGCCCTTGGTATTCTTGCGTAAATACCAGCTCTGGGCGCGGTAGTAATCCAGCAGCTTTTCGGGCAGCAGCAGATACAGCGGAACGGAAACCGCCGTGACCGCGGCTTTATCCACCAGATCCACCAGGAAGCAGGAGAGCAGATTGGAGGAGACGTAGCCGATGGAAAGGGTGTCGCCGATCTTGGCGGCAAGCTCCACCGCGTAGCCCTCGCCGAAGTCCTTACCGTTGATCAGCCAGGTCAGGACGCCGCCGACGACGCCGCCGATCAGCGCGAACAGAAGCACCACCGGCAGCACCTGGGGAAAGCGGGTCATGACGCCTTTTTTCTTGCAGGCCACGGCCGCCACGGCGATCAGAATACTGATCACGGCGTAATAGGTGGAGTTGGGGTCCTTGAGCCCGTTGATCAGGTTGGAGAAAAAGCCCACCGTGATGCCCGGAACCAGGCCGCCGGTCATGGCGGTCAGCAGCGTGCCCACGTTATCCAGGTAGAGGGGCAGCCCCAACGCGGTATTCAGCAAACGCCCGAGAAAGTTCAATCCGACGCCGATCACCACGGTGATCAGCAGCAGAAGCAGGCTCTTGGTGTGGCTGGATTGTGTATGCCGAACCATATCACACCTCCTCCCATCCGTATTTTGACGCTCTTTTATAAATTATATTGTATAAAACCGAAGGCAAAAAGTCAACTGTTTTCCTGTTTTTCCAAAAAAGTCCGTGAAGATTGATTATTTTTATCAAGAAATAATTGCAATTATTCAGCTTTTCTGGTACAATATAGTATAAATATTATTTGCTTCGGAAAGGAGGATGCGCTGTGGAGCAGTATCTTTTCCCGGAAGAGGAGCGAGCTCAACTGGAAAAGTCCCGCATTCCTCTGGCTGTTTACCAATATCTGGACAGCCGGGTCGCAACGCTGATCGTATCAGACGGCTTCTGCCAGCGCTTCGGCTACAAGAGCCGCGCCGACGCCTGCTACGACATGGATCACGATATGTATCGCTCCGTCCACCCGGACGACGCTGACAGGCTCACCAAATCCGCCGACCGTTTTGTCAACGGAGATGGAACATACGAGGAAATCTACCGCACCCGGATTAAATCCGGCTCTGATTTCCGGATCATTCACGCCCTGGGCGAGCGGATCCCGGCTCCGTCCGACATCCGGCTGTTCCTGGTCTGGTACGTGGACGAGGGGCTCTACAGCCCCCTCACGGAGATCAACGGCGCGGGGCTGAGCCGCTCTGTAAGCAACAGTCTCTGGGAGGACAGCGCCCTTCGGGCAAACAAATACGACTATCTCACCGGTCTGCCCAGCATGACCTGGTTCTTTGAGATGGGCTCCGTCAAGCTGGACGACATGCAGAAAAACGGCGGCAGCCCGGCCCTGCTCTTCCTGGATTTCCACGGGATGAAATACTTCAACCGCAAGCACGGCTTTGCCAAGGGAGACGTGCTGCTGCAGGGCTTCGCCCAGATCCTGGCCGACTGCTTCGGCAGCGACAACTGCTGCCGCCTGGGGCAGGATCATTTCGCCGTCATCGCCGACGAGCAGGGCCTGGAGTCCACCCTGGAGCACATTTTTGCGGAGGCCGCCGCGCTGAACGGCGGATTGACGCTCCCCGTCCACGCGGGCATCTATCTGCTCCGCGCCGAGCACGTGAGCATCAGCGCCGCCAGCGACCGGGCAAAGATCGCCTGCGACGCCATGCGGGGCCGCTATTCCTCCTGCTTCAACTACTACGACCTGCGTATGCGGGACAACGAAGAGCTGCGGCAGTACGTCATCGCCAATCTGGACACTGCGATCCGGGAAAAATGGATCCGCGTGTTCTACCAGCCCATTGTCCGGGCCGTCAGCGGCAAGGTGTGCCACGAGGAGGCGCTGGCCCGGTGGTTCGACCCCGGCAAGGGGATGCTCTCCCCTGCCGACTTTATCCCCAGCCTGGAGGATTCCGGGATCATCCACAAGCTGGATCTGTTCGTTGTGGAGCAGGTTCTGGAAAAGCTGAAGCAGCAGGCCGCCGACGGCCTGCACCTCGTGCCCCAATCCGTCAACCTCTCCCGCGCCGACTTTGACGCCTGCGACATCGTGGAGGAGATCCGTTCCCGGGTGGACGCCTCCGGCCTGCCCCGGAAGATGATCCAGATCGAGGTGACGGAGAGCGTCATCGGCAAGGATTTCGAGTTCATGAAGGCCCAGGTGGAGCGCTTCCAGCAGCTGGGCTTCTCCGTCTGGATGGACGACTTCGGCAGCGGCTATTCCTCCCTGGACGTGCTGGAGAGCATCTCCTTTGACATGGTCAAGTTCGATATGCACTTCATGCGTAAGTTCAACGACGGCGACAGCAGCAAGATCATTCTCACCCAGCTCGTCCGCATGGTCAGCGCCCTGAACATCGACTCCGTCTGCGAGGGCGTGGAGACCGCGGAGCAGGTCGCCTTCCTGAAGGACATCGGCTGCGCCAAGCTCCAGGGCTATTATTTCTGCAAGCCCATCCCGCCGGAGGAAATTCTGGAGCGGAACCGCAAGGGGATCCAGATCGGCTTCGAAAACCCCGCAGAGGAGGACTATTTCGAGGCCATCGGCCGGGTGAACCTCTTTGACATGACTCTGATCGCCGGGGAAGACGTGAAATCCTTCCGGAGCTTCTTCGATACCCTGCCGATATCGATTATGGAGCATCGGGACGGCATGGTGCGCTTCATCCGCAGCAGCGCTTCCTTCCGGGATTATCTGGATCGCTTCTACGGCATCCGTGTCGCGGAAACAGGAACCGATTTCTTCCCTGCCCCCTTCCGCGACGACGCCACATGCGTGGAGCATTTCCGGCGCTGCTGCGAAAACCGAAGCAGGACCTTCTGCGCCATGAAGCTCCCCGACGGCTCCACCGCCCACTGCACCATGCGCTGGATCGGCAGCGACCCTGTCACAGGCATCGTCGCGGTGGCCCTGGCTGTGATCTCCGTCTCCCCGCCGAATCCCGGCACGGACTACGCCAACATCGCAAGAGCTCTGGCCGCAGACTATTTTAATCTGTTTTATGTCAACCTGCAGACGGAGGACTTCATTGAGTACTCCTCCAGCGTGGGCAAGGACAACCTGGCCGAGGAGCGCCACGGGACGGAGTTCTTCGCCGCCGCGCGGCAGGACGCCCGCACGGTCCTCTATCCCGAGGATCAGGACACCTTTGTGGCGGCCTTTACCAAGGAAAACATCCTCCTGCAGCTGGCGCGGCAGGGCGTCTTTACCCTGACCTATCGGATCCTGAAGGACGGCGAGCCGGTCTACGTGGCCATGAAGATCACGCGCATGGACACCGACGAAAACTACCTCATTGTGGGCGTCAGCAGCATCGACGCCCAGATGAAGGAGAAGGAGCGGCTGGATCGCGTCCGCGCCAACGAGATCACCTATGCCCGGATCCGGGCCATCTCTGCGGAGATCATCTGTATGTACACGGTGGATCCCGTCAGCGGGCAGTATGTGGAATACAGCGCCAGCAGCGACTATGCCGGGCTGGGGCTGTCCAAGGACGGCGTCGACTTCTTCGCTGATGCGCAGGAAAACGGAGCCAGACTCGTTCTCCCGGCTGACTATCCCATCTACAAGGCGCAAATGCAGAAGGAAAACGTGTTCCGAGAGATTCGTGAGCACGGCCTTCTCACCTTCAAATACCACCTGCTGATCGGCGGCAAGCCCACGGAGGTGCGCCTGCGGGCCGGTCTGGTAAAGGAAAGCGACGGAGAAAAGCTGATCGTAGGCGTGGCGAAGGCCGGAAGATAACAAAAAAAGAACTCCCTGCATTCATTTTTCCCGGATGCAGGCAGAATTGAGAATTGAAAGTTGAAAGTTGAAAATGAAGGTGTTTTTTAAATTGCCATATAAAGAAGGAATCCAAGCTGCGAAATAGACTCTTTTCGTTTTTTCGACCTGTAATTACTCAGTAATAAGAATCATTGAGCTGGATATTTCCACTTTTCTTCTCATCGGTCAAATGGCAATTTGAACGATGCCACAACTTTTAACTATCAATTTTCAACTTTCAACTTTTTTGACACGCTGACAAAAATGCCGATCCTCGCGGATCGGCATTTTTGCGGCATATTTTACGCCAGAGCAGCGGTGATGATGGCCATCTTGTAGACCTCGTCGGCGTTGCAGCCGCGGCTCAGGTCGTTGATGGGGGCGTTCAGGCCCTGCAGGATGGGGCCGTAAGCGGCGAAGCCGCCCAGACGCTGGGCGATCTTATAGCCGATGTTGCCGGCCTCAATGTTGGGGAAGATGAAGGTGTTGGCGTAGCCCGCGACCTTGCTGCCGGGGAACTTCAGCTGACCCACCGTGGGAGACACGGCGGCGTCGAACTGCATCTCGCCGTCGATGGCCAGCTCGGGAGCCAGCTCCTTGGCCTTGGCGGTGGCAGCCTGGGACAGCGCCACGGTGCCGCCCTTGCCGGAGCCCTTGGTGGAGAAGCTCAGGACCGCGACCTTGGGATCGATGCCGAAGACCTTGGCGGTCTTGGCGGTCTCGATGGCCACCTCAGCCAGCTTCTCGGCGGCGGTGAAGGTCACGTTGCCGTCCTTGTCCACGGTGTCCTGATAGTCGATGTTGATGGCGCAGTCGCCCATGGCCAGCAGCTCCTGCTTGCCGTCCTTGCCCTCACGGGCCATGATGAAGCAGGAGGACACCAGATGAGCGCCCTTGCGGGTCTTGACCAGCTGCAGGGCGGGACGGACGGTGTCGGCGGTGGAGTAGGTGGCGCCGCCCAGCAGGGAGTCGGCGTAGCCCATCTTCACCAGCATGGTGCCGAAGTAGTTGCCCTTCAGCAGATTGGCGCGGCAGTCCTCGGGGCTCATCTTGCCCTTGCGGAGCTCGACCATGGTCTCCACCATCTTCTCCATCTCGGGATAGGTGGCGGGGTCGATGATCTCCAGGCCTTCGATGTCGAAGCCGCACTCAGCGGCCTTGGCCTTGACGGTGTCCACGTTGCCGATCAGAATGGGAGTCAGATAAAGACCGTCCTTCTTGAGCTGCGCGGCAGCCTCCAGGATACGGGCGTCGTGGCCCTCGGTGAAGACGATCTTCTTAGGATTCTCGCGAAGCTTTGCTTTGAGAATGTCGAACATGGCAGTAACCTCCAAAGGTTCAAATTTTGACACCCCTATTATAGCCTGTCCTGCGCCGCTTGTCAATTTCAGAAAGAAACAAATTTTGCGGTTTCTCGGCAATCAGGAATCAGCCACTGATTGACAGGTTTTTTCTTATTTTCCGAGGACGTATTCTACCCCACCCATATCCCTAAAGTACAGTTTTCCATCTCGATAATCTATATCCGTTGAGTTAATTGTCACAGTATCACCGTTCCGCGTCCAAGTTATTTCCCCTGTCTCCCCCGCATACGTAGCCGAACCTTTACCATCAGGATCCAATTTCACTACAACAAACTGATCGGCTGTATTCTCTGTGAGATTGAAAGAGGACAAGACCTCTTCCAGTGTTTTTCCGTCTCTATTTGCTATCTCTGTAAAAAACTTCACAGGAGTCATAGCGTCGATGTATAAAAGCTTGTAAGTGCCTTCCAGCGTCTGGGGGGGCAGCTTCGTCATTGCCGCAACCTGCAAAGAGTGAAATAAGGAGAACCATAAGCACCGTAAGTACAAAATAGCGTTTCATCGTATTCGATCCTTTCTGTAATATGTGTGATTTCTTATACGAATTATGGAACAAACCGGAAAGAATCATTATCCTGCTGCAATTCCAGAATTCCGTCTGTAATACTAAAATAGAAGAGTATACCCATCATAATTGACGAAATGCAATCTTTTTTTCATCTTTTAGTAAGCGTATGCGCTGTCAAAACCGAGCATAATCACGCACGAATGGGTCTTCCTCTTGTGTTCGTCCCCTTCTGCTCCGCGCACACGGGCGCACGCTGTGCGCCCCTGCGACTGGATCGATGCATTTTTTGAAAAACAGTTGATTTTTGCGTGATATCCTGTATAATATAGCGCGTATAGCAAGTTTCATTGTTTCTTTTCAGGCGCGATAAACCTTGTAGGGGCCGGCGCCTTCCGAAGCAAAGCGAGTCCTTTAGGGGACGACCCGCTTCCGGGGTCGGATGGCTGGCACGGGGCGTCGTAGGCGCCGCCCCCCTACAATGTGACTGAACAGGTACGTTTCATTTTTGTAAAACAACGGATAAGAAGGATAAATCCATGTTTTGGACGCCATTGCACGTATATACGCTGATCCCCCAGTTTGTCATTTACGCGGCGCTTGCCTGGATGATCAGCCGCAAATTGAACAACAAAGACGAAGAAGCCAAATTGCTGCCGCTCAAGCTCTGCACAGGATTGCTGCTTTTGCTGGAAGCCGCGAAGCAGATATACGGAATTGCAAACGGCTACAGCAGCTACTGGATCCCTTGCCATTTTTGCAGTTTGTTTCTGTATTTTCATCCTCTTGCGTGCTTTTATAAGGGCCGCCATCGGGATCGGTTTATTCTGATCGCCGGCATTGTATCGACCTGCTTGTTCCTGTTTATGGCCGTTTATCCGAACGTCGTATATTCGGATGACGCGATCAGAAGTATGTGGGCGTTTTTGACCGGGCAGGGCGGAAGCTTCTTTGAATTGCACTCGGTCCTGTTCCATGGGATCGGGATATTTACCTTCTTTTTGTTCATCTTCCAGGGCTTGGCGAAGTTCAACACCAAAAAGGACGTTGTGCTGGTCGTCATCACCTATGGCCTGTATTGCTTGATCGTCGGACCGTTTGCGCAGCTCATTGATACAAACTTCAACAATTTCGTTCACAGCAACGCTCCCTTTTTAGAGAACGTCAGATTAAGCATCAGAAACAGCATTGGCGAGATTCCCGGTCAAACGGTTTACGTGCTGATGATCTCTGCCGGAACCGTTCTCGTTCCGCTGCTGGCTTACTTTATTCTGAAATATTTGACGATGATCATAAACAGAAGATCGATGAAAACAAATTTTGGTGGTTGACAGGCGTGAAAATCGTGGTATAATGGTACAAACGTCAAAGGCTGCGACGAAGACGGGCTTCCATAATCCGCCGCCCAGAGAGAGACCCCTTGTGCTGCGAGGGTCTTGCGAAGGACGGAACGCCCCACCGCTTCCGAGCCGCCCGCCGGAACGTCTGCTTTCCGCCGTTTGTGCGTGTAGGGACAAGCACCTGTGCCCTTCATGGGTATCGCTTGTCCGCGGACGAGCAATACCCATGAAGGGCACAGGTGCTCGTCCCTACATTCGGTTGTGAAGGTGTCACCGTGGCGCGCACTGTGCGCCGCTACAGGGTGCAGATCAGTATGGAGGGACGGGGATCGCCCGTTACAGCGTCCAAGAGCGGCGGACTACGTCCGCAAGCAGGGTGGAACCGTGGATAAGTCATTTATTCACCCCTGACCGAGCGATCGGTCGGGGGTTTTTTGTTTTCCGGTCAATCACCGAGGCGTCCCTCATCCGGCACTTCACGCCATCTTCTTTGAGGGAAACATCTTCAGTTGATGCAGTTATTGCATTTTTTACAACAACCGCCGAGAACGAAAAAACGAAGCACGGCGGGCAGATTGCCCGCGCTACGGACTTTGAACCATGCGCTCGAAACTCTAACCCCACCTTGATCCCTGATCCTTGATCCCTGCGTTTCCTTAAATGCCCATGCTATCAACAACACCGTAATAATTCCGCAAGGAGGTATATAACCATGTCCGAAGAAAACATCTACACCTTTGAAAACGAGGCCTATCGCAAGACCTACTGGCACACCTGCTCCCACATTATGGCCCAGGCCGTGAAGCGTCTGTGGCCGGAGGTGCAGCTGGCCATCGGCCCCTCCATCGATCTGGGCTGGTACTACGACTTTGACGCTCCCTTCTCCTTCACCAACGAGCACCTGGAGCAGATCGAGGCCGAGATGAAGAAGATCTGCAAGGAGCGGCTGCATCTGGAGCGCTCCGAGAAGCCCCGGGCCGAGGCCATCGCCTATATGGAGGCCAAAAACGAGCCCTACAAGGTGGAGCTGATCAACGATCTGCCCGCCGACGCCGTGATCTCCTTCTACACCCAGGGCGAGTTCACCGACCTCTGCGCCGGTCCCCACCTGGATTCCACCGGCCGCGTCAAGCACAACGGCTTCAAGCTCA
Source organism: Oscillospiraceae bacterium (assembly GCA_016292255.1). Lineage (GTDB taxonomy): Bacteria > Bacillota > Clostridia > Oscillospirales > Oscillospiraceae > JAFRPC01. Next base: position 22,069 of record JAEEZZ010000162.1, on the reverse strand, counting down.
CCAAGGCCTGCGGCGCCTACTGGCGCGGCGACTCCAACCGCAAGATGCTCCAGCGGATCTACGGCGTGGCCTTCCCCTCCAAGGAAGAGCTGGACGCCTACCTGGAGCAGCAGGCCGAGGCCCTGAAGCGGGATCACAACAAGCTGGGCCGTGAGCTGGAATACTTCACCACCGTGGACGTGATCGGCCAGGGCCTGCCCATCCTGCTGCCCAAGGGCGCCCGGGTGATCCAGAAGCTGCAGCGCTGGGTGGAGGACACCGAGAAGAAGCGGGGCTACCTGCTGACCAAGACGCCTTACATGGCAAAGCGGGAGCTGTACAAGATCTCCGGCCACTGGGATCACTACCGGGACGGTATGTTCATCATGGGCGACCCCGACGATGAGACCAAGGAATGCTTCGCCATGCGGCCCATGACCTGCCCCTTCCAGTACCAGGTCTTCCTGAACCGGGCCCGCTCCTACCGGGACCTGCCCATGCGGCTGGGCGAGACCTCTACTCTCTTCCGCAACGAGGACTCCGGCGAGATGCACGGTCTGATCCGGGTGCGTCAGTTCACCATCTCCGAGGGCCATCTGATCCTCCGCCCCGAGCAGCTGGAGGAGGAGTTCAAGGGCTGCCTGGAGCTGGCCAAGTACCTGCTGGGCACCGTGGGTATGCTGGAAAACTGCTCCTTCCGCTTCTCCCAGTGGGATCCTGCCAACACGGCCAAGTATGAAGGCACCCCGGAGCAGTGGGAGAAGGCCCAGTCCGTCATGAAGACCATCCTGGACGATCTGAACGTGGAATACAGCATCGGCATCGACGAGGCCGCCTTCTACGGCCCCAAGCTGGACATCCAGTACAAGAACGTCTTCGGCAAGGAGGACACCATCGTCACCATCCAGGTGGATATGCTGCTGGCGGAGAAGTTCGGCATGGAGTACACCGACACCGACGGCCAGAAGAAGCTGCCCTATATCATCCACCGCACCAGTCTGGGCTGCTACGAGCGCACCCTGGCCTATCTGATCGAGCGCTACGCCGGCGCCCTGCCCCTGTGGATGTGCCCCGAGCAGGTCCGGGTGCTGCCCATCACCGACCGGGCCCACGACTACGCCGCCAAGCTGGTGGAGGAGCTGCGGGCGCTGGACATCGACGCCGAGGGCGACTACCGCTCCGAGAAGCTGGGCTACAAGATCCGGGAGGCCCAGATGCAGAAGGTTCCCTATATGCTGGTCATCGGCGACCGGGATATGGAGAACGGCACGGTCTCCGTCCGCACCCGCACCGGCGCGGATCTGGGTGCCATGACCCCCGCCGAATTCCAGGCCCTCTGCCTGAAGCAGATCGCGGAGAAGGATCGGAGCTTCTGATTGTTTCGGCCCTTCGCACACCCGAAAATTTTACGGCACCCTCCCCCGGGTTCCCGGGGCAGGGTGCCGTTTCTGTTTTTACTTGCCCGTTTTTCAGTCCCCGCCCAGCTTGATCCACATGGCGGGGCGAACCGCGTTATAGGCTTCGTCGAGATATTGATCCAAGTGGGAGAGGGAGCCGTCCGGGGTGATGCAGGGCGCGTTCCAGTTGCTGACGCCCTGGAATCGCACCCACCACCAGCAATAGCTTCGGCCGTCTTCGGAGGAAGCGTTTCTGGCGGGTGCGCCCTGGGCCACCGCGTAGGCGGTGGGCGAGCACCTTCGGGATTCCTCGGAGGGGAAATACTTGTAGATCTGGGTCTGATCCAAGGCAAACAGCCGATCGACGGCGTCTGCGAACTTCATTTCGTCCTGACGCTGGGGGGAGGGGATCACGGTGTCCAGGATCCGTTCCTGTTCCTCCGGGGTGAAGGCGCTGCTCAGGAACGGGCCGTTCAGCCAGCTTCTGATGTTGCAGCTCGTCCAGGAATCGCGGCTTTTGTTGACGCTGTATCGCTGGCAGTCCAGCGCGTACCGGCTGATGAGCAGCGCCCGGTCGTCCTCCAGGGCCAGGACCAGCCACTCGATGTCCTCCTGCCCGTTGGAGAGGTCGTTGTCCTGCTCGTAGGAGCCGAAGAAGACGGAGGCGCCCAGCTGTGGGTTTTCGAGCAGAGCGGCCTTATACGGCTCGTAGAGCGCCTCTGCCCGCTGGGCGCTGTCCCGATAATCGCCCAGCGCGATCCACGCGGGATAGGCCCGGTCATAGCTTCCGGCTTCGCTCAGCGCAAGCGCTGCGGCGTATTGCTGCTCCAGCCTTTCCGCCCGGCAGGTCTCGATCATGGCCGCGCTGTCCGCATAGCCCTCCAGCGCTTCAAAGGCGGCGATGGCCGCATCGTACTCCCCTGCCGCCCGGAGCTCCGCCGCGATGCCGTATCTGCAGGCAAGAATCCTCGTCTCGCTGTCCCGGTATCCGTCCATGGCCTCAAAGGCGGCGATGGCTTCCTCATAGCTTCCCGCCTCCCAGAGGGATACCGCCCGGCTGTAACGGAGCGCGGGAAGGATCAGGGTATGCAGCAGGCAGCCCAGCGCCAGGCAGGCCGCAAGGGCCGTGCCGAGGATCCGGTTTCTTTTTTTGCGCCGTTTCTCCGCCTTTTCCACCAGCTCGTCGATGCGCCGGAGCTCCTCTGAGCGCTGCCCGCCGCCGGACCACACTTCGGCGCAGGCCGGATTCCGGGATTCCTCCGACAGCACGCCGTCGCGGATGCGATAGGTGATGTCCGCACGGGCGGAGATGTCCGGATCGTGGGTGACCACGATCACGCAATAGCCCTCCTCGTGGGCCAGCTGCAGCAGCAGGTCGATGATCCGCCTGCCGTTTTCCGTGTCCAGATTGCCGGTGGGCTCGTCGGCCAGCAGCAGCCGGGTATCCATGCTCATGGCGCGGGCCACCGCCACCCGCTGCTGTTCGCCGCCGGAGAGCATATTGGGCAGGCGGTCCAGGGCGGTTTCCGGCAAGCCCACCCTGCGGATCAGCGCCGCGGCCCGATCTCTGGCTTCCTTGCCCGCAAAGCCCCGGATCTCCATGGGGTAGGTCACGTTCTCCGAGACCGTCAGCAGCGGCAGGAGCCGGAAGGACTGATAGATGACCGAGACGTTCTCCCGGCGGTAGCGCTCCAGATCGAGGGACGCGGTGGACCGGCCGTTGAAGCGGATCTCGCCCTCGCTCGGCAGCATCAGCCCGGCCAGCAGAGACAGCAGCGTGCTCTTGCCGGAGCCGGACTTGCCCACCAGGGCGTAGAGCCGCCCTTCCTCAAAGCTGCAGCTTACGCCGTTCAGCGCGTCGACGGTCTGATATTGATTGACGTAGCGATATTTGACGTTTTGCACTTCCAGGATCGCCATGGCATTTCCCTCCAGTATTATTCCGGTTCGGTCAGAGACGCAAAGGAAGGCTTCGACAGCCCCATGAGGAGACACAGCAGCGTGGCGCAGTTCCAGATCAGCCAGAACCCGCCGCACAGGCCCAGGCACAGGCCGGAGACGCCGTTCCCCACCGGAAGCGAGAGCCCGATGCCCAGCGCCAGGCCCACAGAGCTCAGCAGAAGCTGTTCAAACGTGAAGTTCCGCAGGATCCGGCTTCGCTGCGTCCCCATGGCCCGCATGAGGGCAAGCTCCTTTCGTCTGGACAGCGAAAGCAGCCAGGCCAGCGCGAAGCCGATCACCCCGGTGAGCCCGTAGAGCGCGTTGTAAAGCATACCGACGTACTGGATCTGCCGCTCCATGGAGTGGGTCGTATCCAGATAGATCTCATCCTCCAAAATGACGAAGGGATGGGCCCTGTCGCCGGAATGGACCCAGGTGAAGCCGGAATCGGCCAGCGCCTGCCGTACCTCGTCCAGCTCCGCGGCGCTTCGCAGGGTGAACAGGAAGCTGTCGTAGGTGCGTATGGTGACGTTGTCGACGTCGAAGCCGGCAAAGGACTCGTCCTGCCGTTCCAGGATATCCACGGCGGGGAAATAGCTGATGGGAGAGAACACGTAGGACTTGGAAACGTCAGCGTTGTACGCGCCCACCACCAAGACGTCCACCGTGCCGAAATTATCCACGGTGAAATAGTATGGCGCGTAAAACAGGAAGCGGACCGTATCCCCCAGGGCGATCCCGTTTTCTTCCATCATCTGCTTCGGAAGCACGCAGATCCTTGCGCCGCCCGCAAAATCGGCGTCCGAATACCCATCCAGCCACTGAATGTTCCGACCCTTTTCGCCATGGAAGATGGGACTGCCGTTGACGGAGGAGGCGGCAAGCCATCGGGAGCCGGAGATCAGCCGATCGATCAGCGTTTCCATGGCGAAGGAGCCGATGGCGGGGATCCGGGGATCCGGAAGGGCATACTCCGTTCCGTCCGCTGATACGGAGATGCCGATCAGCTCGCAGAAGGCCACCGTGTCCGTGACGGAATAGTCCGAGACGCAGCCCGTTTCCAAAAACAGCTTCACCGGCCAGCTGCGTACCTTCAGCCCGTCAATGAGCTGACCCTTATAATCCGTGGCAAAGCCGGTAATGACCGCATTGCTCCGATAGGCCTCCAGCTGCGCCCGATGGCCGTCCAGCGAGCTGGTCAAGCGGCCGAAAAAGACCGCCGTGACGCAGCACAGCAGGAGGACGGCAGCCGTGCGGACCGTGCCTCTGCGGATGGAGATCAGCGCGTATTTCAGCACGCCGGTGAGATGGGAGCTCCGCCGGGCGCGCTTTGGAAGCAGCCTCAGCGTAAAGCGGCGTTTCCCGGCCGTGAACCTTTCGCCCCGCAGGCTCCCCAGGGCAAACGCCACCGTAAACAGCAGCGAACCGGCGATCAGCAGCGCCGCGGAGCGGGCATAGACAGAAAAGGAGATCGACGGCTCGAAGGCCAGCGTGCGGGTGAGGGACAGGCGGCTGCCGGAGAAGCGATAATCCCGCTCCACGGACTGGGCGGCAAAGTTTTTCAGCACCTCCATGACCCGCCCCTCCAGGAGCTTTCCCAGCACCCCGCCCAGCACCACGGAGACCGCGGAAAGCAGCAGAGAAGCGCTGAGAAAATACAGGACGACCCGGGGCTTGTCCGTGCCCATGGCGCGCATGGTCAGCGCGCTCTCCTTTTGCCGGGAGACGAACAGATGGCTCTGCATGGCGTGGACGGTGATCGCAAGCAGGAGGCAGACCCCCAGGAAAATGACGGAGATCAGCATCAGCTCCCGCATGGGCTCCGTTGCGGCCGCATAGCCCTGGTCATAGACGCTCACCCGGAAGCCGTAGGCCCGGAGGGGCTGCGCCAGCTGCTCCAGGGCGGCGACCTTGTCGTTTTGCAGGCGGAAATGTCCGAGCCGATAGCCCGTGACCGGGCGGATGCCGACCTTTGCCGCGTTCGCGTCCGGCAGGAAGACCCGGTAGGGGTAATCATCGCTGTCCCGGTAGACCCCCACGATCTCAAAGCCGCCCTCGTCATAGCTCTCCCAGGTCCCGGGCTCGTACAGCTCCCCCTCGGAGGCATAGACCGTCAAATGGATCCGGTCCCCCACGTCCAGGCCGAGGAATCCGGCAGTGCGCTCGGAAACGACGCAAACCCGCGCCCGGGCGTCGTATTCCTCCCGGGTAAAGAGTCTGCCCTTTGTGACAGGGATGGTCTGCTGGTGGAAGGGGGGATAATCCGCCAGCGCGGCGGTGTAATACACCCGCAGGCTGTCGTTGACCTGCCGCTTGATGTTGGCGCATTGACGGTAAGCCGCGGCTGCTTCCTCTCCGGCGTCAGCCGCCGTGAAGGGGGGAAGCGTCACCGTCTGTCCCGCTTCCCGGAAGCTCGTTTCCTCCGCAAAGAACCACGGGTTGGCGGTCTGCCCCTTGTAGAATCTGCCGACTGCGTAATAGTCTCTTCCGTTTTCGAGCTTTTCCCCGCCGTCGCAGGGCATCCGGGCCGTGCGAACGAAGAGCACCGTGCCGTCGTAGCATTCGCAGGAATACAGGCTTTCCTCCACCTGCATCAGGTAGATGTCGAGCCGCTCGTCATACATGACATTTTTCAGCCGCAGCACCGCGCTGCTGGGCTCCAGCACGTCCGCATCCGAACGGTGCAGTCCCTCCGCCAGCGCCACCGTGTTGCTTTCGGCCTCGTAGGAGATCACGCTGTCCGAACGGAGCAGTGCGTCCAGCTCCTCCCGATGCTGGGCGACGGCCTTTGCCAGCTCCCCGTCGTACACGGAAGACTTGGGGTAATCCGCCCCGACGTATTCCAGATTTGCGATGGTATGGTAGTAGTCGTCACAGTCGGAAAGATAGCCCTGCACCGCGAAAAACACGCACAGGGAAACGGTCAGCAGCGCGGAGAGCAGGATCAGGACCGCGGAAAACAGAACGCTCTTCCACGGGGTCCGCAGGATGCTTTTCAGTCCGTTTTTTACCGTTAACATGGCATTTCCCGTCCTTTCCTTCCGCGATCTGTCCGGTCAGCCGCATCTGTACCGTACAGACGGTTTTTGCTGGATTCTGACATCATCATCCCTCCTCTATCCTGTGAATGCCAAAAACGGGGGATTCGTTACAGGGTCCAGAAAAAAAATACGGCATTCCGCCCTTTTTCCCCGGGCGGAACGCCGTATCTGTTTTCTGTGCGGGCGGGTAGCGCGGACGGCAGAGTGCCGTCCCTACTAATAGCCCGCGCTACCGTAGAGCGGGTGCGTGCGGGGGAAAAGCGGGCTAATAGCCCGCGCTACCGTAGAGCGGGTGCGGACGGCAGAGTGCCGTCCCTACATGCGGGGACGCGTTTATTCCGGCTCCGTCAGGGCTGCGAAGGATCTCTTGCGGAGGCCTGCGGCCAGGCAGATCAGGGTGGAGAGGATCCACACCGCCAGGAAGGCGGCGGTGAGCAGGAGCTGGGTGGGATTGAGGGCCGTCCCGGTGAGGCGGCAGACGCCGATCCCCAGGGCCAGGCCGACGGCCATCAGCAGCAGCTGTTCCAGCAGGAAGTTCCCTAAGATCCGGCCGCTCTGGGTGCCCAGGGCCCGCATGACGGCGATCTCCCGCCGACGGGAAAGCAGCAGCAGCCAGGCCAGGGCAAAGCCGATCACCCCCGCCAGCAGATACAGAGCGCCGTAGAGCACGCTGACGTACTGGATCTGCCGCTCCATGGACTGGGTCGTATTGAGATAGATCTCGTCCTCGATCATGGCGTAGGGCTTGGTGCGTTCCTCGGAATGGACCCAGGTGAAGCCCAGCTCTGCCAAAAGAGAACGCGTTTCGTCCAGCTTGGCGGCGTCCGTCAGCGTGAAGGTCAGGCTGGAATAGCTCATGGCAGGCGTTAAGCCCATGGCCTGGTATTTCGCTAAGTTCTCAGCAGTCCAGCTTTTCCTGCCCACCCAGATGTCCCTGTCCTCCTCCGCGTTGAACTGCCGGAAGAGATTTCTGTCCTCAAGCTCGGGACGCACCAGGGTCAGCGGGGAAAAGACGGTGGTGCTGCCCACCGGGGCGACATAGGCCGCGACCACCCGGAGCTGCACAAGGCACAGGATCTCGCCCCACTCCGGATGATAATAGGCGGCAAGGGCATTGATCTGATCTCCCAGACGGATCCCCCGTTCCTCCATCAGATCCTTGGGCAGGGCGCAGACGGAGGGGCCGGTCTGGTACTGCCGGGTGGAGCTCATATCCAGGTAACCGTCGTAATACGTGTATTCCTCGGTCTCAAGGCGGATGAAATCCGCCTCGCTCCAGCCGTCCAGCCACTCCACGGAGCCGCTCTCAGAGAAGTGGAACTGGGGCGTGTTTGCGACGGAATTCGTCCCGATCCAGGCGGGCTCCTTGCTCAGCCAATAGAACAGAGATTCATAGAGGTAGGAGTTGTATTCCGAAAAGTCGTAATTGATGGGCCCGCCGTCGTCTCCGCCCAGGATCCGGATATGGCCCAGGTCGGCGGTCACGCAGCAGTTTTCCAGCAGCTCGGCGGAGCAGAGCTGCGCGACAAGGCCGCCGTCCAGCGTCAGACCGCTGATGCGTTTGCCGTAACAATCCGTGGCACTGCCGCTGATCACCGCCTTGGCCTTGTAGTCGTCCAGCTGCTCCTGATAGCCGATCAGAGAGGAGCTCAGCCGTCCGAAGAACAGGGCCGTCGCCAGCCCCAGCAGCAGCACGGCTGCCGTGCGGCCCCGGCCTCTCCGCAGGGAGAGCAGGCCGTATTTGAAGGAGCCGGAGAGGCGGGACACCCGGCCGGCACGCTTCCGCGGCCTGGGCTCCTTCTTGCGCTTTTTGGCGTTTTTGCGTTCCCGCAGGCTGAACAGGGCAAAGAGCAGGGTGAAGATCAGCGTCCCGCCCACCAGGATCCCGGCAGCGCACAGATAGGCCCCCAGGGAGGAAGCGGGATCGAAATCCAGGGTGCGGGTGATCGCCAGGCGCGTGGTGGAGAAGCGCAGGTCCTGCTCCGCAAACTGAGCCGCAAAGCGCTGCAGGATCTGAAACACCCAGCCCTCCGCCTGCCTGCCGATCACAGCGCCGAAGGCCGCGCCGCAGACCGTCAGCGCCAGGGCCGCACTGAGGAAGTACACGCAGACGTGGAAACGGCCGCTGCCCATGGCGAACATGGTCCGGCCCGTCTCACGCTGCCGGGAGATGAAGATATGGCTCTGCATGGCCAGGGCGCAGGCCGCCAGCAGCAGGCAGACCGCCAGGAAGATCCCGGAGATAAACAGCAGCTCCTCCATGGGCGCTGTGGCAGCGGCGTAGCCCTGATCGTAGACGTTCAGACGGAAGCCCTGCTCCAGCAGGGGGGCGGCCGCCTCCAAAAAGGCGGGCACGCCGTCGTTTTTCAGCCGGAACTGCCCCAGGGTATAGCCGTTCACCGGGTAGAACGCGCTGCCGGCTGCCTTGGCGTCCGGCAGGAAGATCCGGTAGGGATAGCTGTCGGAGTGGCTGGTGATGCCGACGATCTCATAGTCTCCCTCGTCGGTCAGGGTATGTCCGTGGGCGGCGTAGAGATCCCCCGCCGCGTGGTACACCGAGAAGGGAAGCTTATCCCCCGGCTCCAGGCCGAGCATCCCCGCCGTCTTTTCGGAGATGATGCAGACCTTCGCCCCGGTGTCGTATTCCTCCCGGGTGAAGAAGCGGCCCTGGAGCAGGGTCAGGACCTGCTGGTGAAAGAGGTAGTTATCCTCTATGTCGGCGGTATAGCTCACCGGGAGGCCATCGTTTGCCGCTCTCAGATTCTCGGCATAGCGCAGGAAGGGGGCCTCCTCCTCCGGGCTTGCCCCGGCGGGAAGCTCCGCCGGAAGCTTGGTGTTGGTTCCGTCCTCCTCCACGGTGACCGCCGTCTGCTGGAAGCAGGGATTCTGGAGCCGGCCGGCATAAAAGCGGCCGATCACCAAGTAGGTATCCGAGCACGCCAACGACGCATCGCCGTCCAGCGTTCGGAACATGATCAGTTTATTGGTAAAGTCCAGGCGGGAATAGAGGGTCTCGGTCACAATGGCGTTGTAGACGCCGATCTGGTCGTTATAGGAGTCCAGGTAGACCCGCAGCACGGCTGTGTCGGGATCCGGAACCAGCATATCCTTCCGGTGGATCAGCGGCGAATAGGCCAGCTCCGCCGAGGCCGGCTCCCAGGCCAGCACAGACTCCGAGGCGATCAGCCCGGAAAGGGTATCGCGGTTTTCCTCCACCGCGGCGGCGAAGGCCTCGTCATAGACCGTCTGATCCGGGTAATCCCGGCCGATATATTCCAGCTCTGCGATGGTGTGGAAATAGTCGTCGCAGTCGTTCAGATAGCCCCGTACCGCACCGTAGACGCAGCAGGAGATCGTCAGCAGCGCCGCCGTCACCGTCAGGATCAGAAGGAACAGCAGGGTTTTCCCCGGCGTGCGGAGCGCGCTTTTCAGTCCGTTTTTCGTGGCCTGCATGGTGTTAATCCTCCTGCAGCTTCCCGTCCCGCATGCGGAAGACGCGGTCGGCCCGGGCGGCGATGTCCAGATCGTGGGTCACCACAATGACGCAGTAGCCGTCCTCGTGGGCCAGCTTCAGCAGCAGGTCGATGATGCGGCGGCTGTTTTCGGTGTCCAGGTTGCCGGTGGGCTCGTCCGCCAGCAGCAGCCTGGTGTCCATGCTCATGGCCCGGGCCACTGCCACCCGCTGCTGTTCGCCGCCGGAGAGCATATCCGGGAAGCGGGGCAGCACCGTCACCGGCAGGCCCACCCGCTGGATCAGCTCCTCCGCCCGATCCCGGGCTTTTTTGCCCTTGAAGCCCCGGAGCTCCATGGGATAGGTGACGTTCTCGGACACCGTCAGCAGGGGCAGCAGGCGGAAGCTTTGATAAATGACCGCGGCGTGCTCCCGGCGATAGCGGTTGAGGTTGATCTGGGAGGTGGGCTTGCCCTCAAAGAGGATCTCCCCCGAGCTGGGGAGCATGAGCCCCGCCATTAACGACAGCAGAGTGCTCTTGCCGGAGCCCGACTTGCCCACCAGGGCGTAGAGCTGCCCTTCTTCAAAGGCGCAGTCTACCCCGTTCAGGGCGTTGACGGTCTGGTATTTGTTGCGGTACTGAAAGCTCACGTTTTTGACTTCCAAGATGGCCATAGCGGTTCTTCCTCCCGACGGTTTTTTTATGATTCAAGGATAACACAGCAGCATCCATTTGTCAATCATTGTTTTGTATAAAATAGTATTTACAAACAGATACATTTGGATTATAATATGGGAAACAAGATCGGAAGGAGGAAAGCGCCATGAAGCAAGAGGGAATGCAAACCCATTTCAAAAAGGGCGTGACCACCCTGTGTATCCTGTCGCTTTTACAGCGGCGGGAGATGTACGGCTACGAGCTGGTGCAGGAAACAGAGCGGGTCAGCGGCGGGCTGCTGTCCTTCCAGGACGGGACCCTCTACCCCGTGCTCTACCGGCTCCAGGAGCAGGGCTATATTGCCGACCGCAAGGAACTGGCTGGCAAGCGGATGACCCGCGTCTACTACCGGCTCACCGAGGAGGGCGCGGCCTATCTGCAGCGGATCCAGCAGGAATACGAGCAGGTCAGCGAGGGCGCCAGACGCATCCTGCAATACGGGCAGCTACGCCATGAAACAGCTTGAGCGGCGGGCTGCGGCCTACTGCCGCCGGATCGGAAGAAAGCTGCCCTTCGGCGGGCAGCGGAAGCAGGACTACCTGCAAATCCTGCAGGAGGACGTAGGCCGCTATCTCTCCGCCCATCCCTGGGCCAAGCCGGAGGAACTGGCCGAGACCTTCGGCAGCCCGGAGCAGATCGCGGTGGCGTTTCTGTCGGAGATGGATGACAGGGAGATCTACCGCCGGATCAGCGCCCGGAAGCGGGTGGTTCGGCTGGTGTTCTCGGGGCTGGTCCTGGCCCTGCTGCTGCTCACCGCCGCACTGGTCTATATGATCCTGCGAAACGAGCAGGACATGGACGGACATTTTATCATCACCCAGGCCTGCGGGTGGCTGCAAGGGAGGATCGGTCTATGAAGCGACGTTTTCTGCGGGTCCTGGCCGGGCTGACGATCCCGGCCTTCTGCCTGCTGATGAGCCCGAAGGTATGGGCGGCGGGAGCTTCCGACGCGGGGGACAGGGCCCCGGAGCTTATCGTCACCCTGTCGATGCCGGACGGCACGCCCCAGTCCGATCTGTCTCCCGGGGGGATGGCAGTGGACTTCACGCTGTCGGCTCCGGCCAACGTGCCCCTGTCCGGCCCTGCGGAGGCCAGGCTGGCCCCCTCCCGGGATCTGCTGGAGCGCTCGGAGCGGCTCTGGGGCAGCCGGGTGGATCGCGGCGTCGTGAAGGACACCCTGTTCCTGTACACCGTGGAGGTGGACGGCGAGACGGTGCTGGATCGGGTCGGCAGCGGGTGCATCGAAGAAAACTACTACGTCCGGGCCGCGGATCTCTCCGACATCAGCGTCAGCGGGCGCTGCCGTCGGGCCCCGAATTGGGAGGATCTGGAGGAGGCCGAGCTGGAGGAGCCCGTGGGCGAGGGCGGCAATCTCCGCCTGCGCGGGTATCTGCACCGGGATGGCAGCGAGCTCTACACCTGCCGGGAGATCACCGTGACCGACAAGGACGGCATCGTGGTCTACTATGACCTGGATCGACAGGAGGCCACCAAGGACGAGCATTACTCCTTCCGGGTCAGCACCACCGGCGGGAAGCACGCCCCGGACGCGTCGGATCCCGATGTTGCAGCCGACGGTTCGCAGATGCTGGAACGGGAATGGACCTACGTAAGCAGCGACGGGCGGGCGCTCTGGCGGGTGGATCTGCAGGGGCGCTTCCGGGACGGGCTATGCACGGACGCCTCCGGCTCCGCGGAGTCCCTCTCCGACGACTGGAGGACGGAGGACGCCGACTTCCTGGCCATCGACACCGACGCGGTGGCGCGGGTGACCGTCTCCCGCTGGGTGCTGGGCTTTGCAGTAGCCCGGGAGACCTACGAGTTCCACCTCAGCCCGCAATAGAACAGGCTTGACAGCACGAAGCCCACGGTTTTTTCAAGCCGTGGGCTTCGTTTCGCGGGAGGGTCAGGACGCCAGCTTTTGCAGGAATTGCTCCACGCTGGTCTCCCGGGAGATATAGGATCGGTAGATCCGGTAGGGGGCGTCGCCGGTCACGTAGCAGTTGCCGCCCATATTCAAGCCGTATTCATAGTATTCCGCAGTGTAATAGCGGGAGTAGGCGGAATTCTTCCCGGTGGGATAGCACATGACAAAGGGCTGCCGGCCTGTGAGCCGGGTCAGGCTGATCATGGAGTCATAGTGCTCATAGCGCAGCTGGGATTCATACATCAGATCCAGGTCTCCGTGGCTCATGGTATGGCTCTGGATGGAGACCAGGCCGGAGGCCGACATTTCTTTGATCTGCTCCTCGGTGAGGTAATAGCGCTTGCCGATCTTTTCCACGATCACGAACACCGTGGCCTTGACGTTGTATTTTTGCAGCAGGGGGAAAAGCTCCGTGTAGTTGTTGTCATAGCCGTCGTCAAAGGTCAGGATCACCGGCTTGGGGATCTCATCCACATGATCCAGATCCTCGAAGCTGATGGGCGTGTAGCCCTCGGCCAGCATGGCCTGGATCTGCGCCTCCAGCATGGAGGGCGAGACGAACAGCTCCGGAATGCCCCAAAGGGAATCGCTGACCGCGTGGTACATCAGGATCGGGACGCGGTAGCCGGTGGGGATCTCGTCGTGCTTCGCGATGTGGGTGTAGTAGCGCTGATCCAGCTCGGGGTCGATCAGCTCCGTGAGGCCGATGGCAGGCAGCAGCTCCGGGGCGGGGGCGTACCAATCCGTCCCGGCCGCCAAAACCGGCCCGGAAAGGGCCACGGTCTCCCCTGCTGCGCTGCATTCCGCCGCACCGCCCCGCAGGTCGATCTCCTTGCCCCAAACCAGCAGGGACGCTTCGTTTTCCATGGGCACGAGGCTGCCCCCCAGGGCCGCCAGCACGTCAGCGATCCGCACGTAGAGGCCGCCCTCCGGCAGGGTGTAGGAGGGCGTCTGCACCCCGTCCAGCCACAGAAGGGTGTCGCAGGGCCGGATGCGGGAATACACCGTGCCGGCCTCGTCCGCCTGCTCCGGCAGGCCCAGGGCCTCCGCCACCGGGGCCAGCGGCACCAGCCAGCCGTCCCCATGGGGCAGGATCGGGGTGGGAAGCGTCCGGGCGTCGCCGTCCGCCTCCAGGCGGGGCTCGCCGGGATAGAGGCGCAGGCTGTGGCTCATGGCCCGGAGCGTCAGGACGCCGCCGTGGGAGGAAAGTCTGCCGCCCACAGCCTCCGCCAGGGCAGAGAGCTCCACGCAGGCGCTGTCGCCAAAGAGCTGCGCCGGGCCCAGGCATCTGCCGCAGACCCAGCAGGGCTGCCCTGCCTCGGCCTGCCAGACGGAAAGGGATTGGGGATCCGCCTCCGTCACCGTGCAGCCAAGGGCTTCCGCCGCGGCCGCCGCCGGGAGATACCAGCTCTCCCCTGCCTGCCAGGCAGGGATGGGAAGGGCGGCGTCGATCCCGCCGGGCGCCGTCCGCAGCCCACCGGGCCGGAAGGAGACGGCGCGATCCGGGGTACGCAGAGTCAGAATGGGGGTTCCGTCCGGATCCGCGCCGGATTCCACGCCGCAGCCGCTCAGGTCGGCAAGCTGCGCCGCAGTCAGGACCGGGATCCCATTGCAGCTCAGCGCGGTGCCCTGCTCCGCGCCGTTCCAGCGGATCGCGGGGCCCTCCTCCACCCGGAGGCAGTACAGGAGCTCCGTCCCGCCGCCCACAAGGGTCCGGCCCCAGAGCCGTTCCAGGGCGTCGGCAGGCAGATACCAGCCGTCCGAACAGCGGCGGACGGCTGCAGGAAGGGAGATACGGCCTCCGTCGGCGGCCTGGACCTCATCGAAGCCGTCCCGCAGGGTAAGCACCGTGCCCTCCAGCTCCACCCGCAGGCTCCCGTCCTCCTCGGACAGGGTCAGCGGCCAGACAGCGCACAGCGCCTGGAGCTGCACATAGGAGACGCCGGAAAGCTCATAGAGCGTTCCGGCCTCCGTACCGTCCAGTTCCAGGCGGGTATCCGTCCGCGCAGGCTGCGGGGCCTCCGTCGTTACAGCCGCGGAGGAGCTCTCCCCGGCCGACGGCACCCGGCAGCCGCACATGGCCGCAAGCAGACACAGCATCAGCAAAAACAGAATTCGTCGTTTCAAGTGGATTTCACCCTCCATGGCAGCATTCCGTCCTACGAATATCGGATCGATCCGTTATACCTCCGGGGCCGCCTTCGGCAGCTCGATCCAGAAGCAGACACCGGGGAAGCTCGGGTTATTCTCTACGCCGTAGGCGTGGCCCAGGCGTTCCATATTGCCCTTGACAATGGAAAGGCCCAGGCCCGTTTCGCCGTGCTTCCGCTGGCGCGAATAGTCCATACGGTAGAGCTTGTCCCAGATCTTCCTGGTCTCGTTCACAGGGATGGGCAAGGAGGAATTGGTGACCCGGACGCGGACCCGGTCACCCTTGTCCTCCAGGCGGATCTCGATCCGATTGCCGTTGTTGATGTGGTAGATCGCGTTCTGTACGTAATTGACCAGGGACTGCCTGACGCACTCATAATCTGTGTGCACCATGCAGGCGCCATCTACTGCGCGGGTCAGCACGATCCCCTGCCTCTCGATCTCCCGCTGGAACACGTTCAGAATGTCGTCGATCAGCACCTTCAGATTGAAATTCACCCGCTTGACAGGCGTCTCTCCGCTTTCCATGCGGCCGATGGACAGGAGCTTTGAGACGATGGCCTGCATCCGTTCGCTCTCCCGCAGGATGGTCTCGCAGTATTCCTCCTGCTTCTCCGGCGTTTTGGCCATGCCGTCCGCCAGCGCCTCCGCGTAGCCGGAAATGATGGCGATGGGGGTCTTCAGATCGTGGGCCAGGTTGGCCATCAGATCTGCGGAGACCTTCTGCTGCCGGATCCGCTCGGTCAGCTCGGAGTGGAGCTTCCGGTTGGTCCGCTTCAGCGCATCAATATGCTCCTCCAGAGAATTGGCCATGGCGTTGATGCTCAGGCGCAGATTGTTCAGTTCCAGGGAGAAGGCCGACGGACAGCGTGCGGAAAAGTCCAGCCGCGCCAGCCTGGCGGCGATGTCGGCAATGGTGCGCTGGCGCTTGGAGATCTGCTGGGTGGAATGGGCGAAGATCGCCACAAAACCCAGCCATGCACCCGCGCTGACCTTCTGGGTAAAATTGATGGCGGACTTGACGGCCTCATTGGTGTGCTCCACCGGAATGCTCAGACAGAAGATCATGTCCTCGCTCCGCCCGCAGAGGAACAGCTGCTTTGTTTCCAGGTTGCTCCCGTTTACGTTCGGCGGCGTCCCCTTGTCCGTGACGAAAAAGCTGCCCTGCTCGGTTCCGATCCATTTCAGCACCAGCCCGTACAGGAAAGCCGCCTCCTCCATGGAGCCGGGACGTTCCCGGGCGCCGGCTTCGTCCCAGGCGGTGCCGATCTCCGTCACGCGGGTGCTGCCGCTGGAGCTGTAGCGAACGCTCTGGGTACGCTCATCGAACACGAGGATACGGGGGCCGCTGTCCTCCACGGCCAGCAGCTCCGCCTCGTCGAAGCCCGATGCCACCATCCGTGCAGCGCCGTCGTTCAGCTGCGCTGTAAAGTGATCCCGCATGGAATCCTTGAGCTTTGAGGTAAAAAAGCCGGCGATGGTGGGAAGAACGATGGTGGTGACGATGGTAAAGATCACGCTCATCAGGACCCAGAGGGGATAGTGCCGGTGCAGCAGCTTACTCATGGCTGCTTCCAGTCCAGAAGATAGCCGCGGCTGCGGACCGTGCGGACCATTTCTCCGCAGGGACCCAGCTTCATCCGCAGATTCTTGACGTGGGTGTCCACCGTTCTGCCGTCGCCGAAATAGTCGGTATTCCAGACGGCCTGGAGGATCTGATCCCGGGAGCGGACCACGTTGGGCGTCCGGGCCAGGAAGAGCAGCAGGTCAAATTCCTTGGGCGTCAGAGAGATCTCCTGGTCGTCCACCCGGGCGGAGCCGGAGGCGGGGTCCAGCTCCAGCCGCCCGAAGTGCAGGGCGTCCTGGTTGCTGCCGCTGCGGCGCAGAAGCGACCTGACCCGCTCGATGAAGGCCCGCATCCGGATCGGCTTGGAGATAAACTGATCCGCGCCGCAGTGGATGCCGGAGATCTCCGTCTCCTCGTCCTCCCGGGCTGTGACCATCAGAATGGGGACGGCCGAGATCTCCCGGATCGTCCGGCAGGCGGTCAGACCGTCCATGACGGGCATCATGATGTCCAGGATCACCAGAGAGGTGTCCTGGTTCTCCCGCAGCAGGGTCACGGCCTCGGCGCCGTTGGCGGCCTCCATCACGGTGAAGCCCTCCTGCTCCAGGTAATCCCGCACCAGCTGACGCCAGTGCGCTTCGTCGTCGGCAATAATGATCTTTTTCAGCATATCGGTTCCCTCCTCTGGGGCATCAGTATTTCACAGCGGTGGATCGGCGTCCCCATTGCGTAAAATTTTTCCTCGTAACCGGTCATCACGCCCACGACGCCGTCCCGGTGCAGGTCATCCGTGACGTTTTGCACCGGATAGCCGTAGCGCTCGAATTCCTCCAGCGACCAGGCAAAGAGCCCGGCGTTGTCGGTTTTGAAGTGGATCTCCCCGTCCGGCCGGAGCACGGCGCGGTATTTTTCCAGGAAGCTGTGGTAGGTCAGCCGCCGCTTGGCGTTCTTGCTGCGGGGCCAGGGATCGCAGAAGTTCAGGTAGATTCTGTCCGCTTCCCCGGGGGCGAAAAGCTGATCCAGCTCCGCGGCGTCCACCGAGAGGAAATAGACGTTTTTCAGCCCCATGGAAATCGCCTTCTCCATGGCCAGAACCAGGGCCTCCTTGACCCGCTCCACGGCAATGAACAGGATCTCCGGATTCTGCTGGGCCATTTCCACCGTGAATTTTCCCTTTCCGCAGCCGATCTCCAGATGCAGCGCCCGGGCGTCGGGCAGCAGGCTCCGCCAGCTGCCCCGCCGATTCTCCGGATCGCGGATCCACACGGAGGCGCAGGCCTCCATCCGCGGCTCCAGATGATTCCGTTTTCGCATTCGCATATTATGAATACTCCTAAAGCTGGTATAGTGGTTTTATTCAACAACTTATTTTAGCAGATGTTTTTCGGATAGGCAAGTCTTTCCACACATTTTCGTCATTATTTTTTCACTTTTTTCTCACATTTCAATTATTCCGTTTATAATATTGCAGAATCCGCGCAAACGTGGTATGATGCATTTGTCAAAACAGAGGAAACAGAAAGGCGGCTTCTGATTATGAAATATGCATTTGGCGTGGACGTGGGCGGCACCACGGTCAAGCTGGGACTCTTCTCCGCAGAGGGAGTCCTCCTGGAAAAATGGGAGATCCCCACCCGACCCGAAAACGGCGGCGCAGCCATCCTGCCGGACATCGCCCGCTCCATCGACGACTGCCTCGCCCGCCGGGGCGCGGCAAAGCAGGAGGTCACAGGCATCGGCATCGGCGTCCCCGGCCCGGTGGACGACGAGGGGAACGTGAACCGCTGCGTCAATCTGAACTGGGGGGTATTCAACCTCCACGAGGCCCTGGGCAAGCTCACCGGCCTGCCGGTCAAGGCAGGCAACGACGCCAACGTGGCCGCCCTGGGCGAATACCACGACGGCGGCGGCAAGGGCAGCCGTTCCATGCTGATGGTGACCATCGGCACGGGCATCGGCGGCGGCTTCGTCTGGAACGGGCAGATCCTGAACGGCGCCCACGGCGTGGGCGGCGAGATCGGCCACCTCTGCGTGGATCCCTCCGCCGACGCGGAGGAATGCACCTGCGGCAAACGGGGCTGCGCTGAGCAGTACGCCTCGGCCCGGGCCCTGGGCCGGATGGCCGCCCGGGCGCTGGCGGCCGAGCCCGCCCGCCCCTCCCTGCTGCGGGAGGCCGGGGAGCCCAGCTCCAAGGCCGTGTTCGACTGCGCTGCCCGGGGCGACGAGCTGGCAAAGGAGCTGCTGGAGCGGGTCTACGACGTGCTGGGGCTCACCATTGCAGGGGGCTGCTGCATGGTGGATCCGGAGCTGGTGGTTCTGGGCGGCGGGATGTCCAAGGCCGGGCAGGCGCTGCTGGACGGGATCCTGCCCCGCTTCCGCCACCATATGTTCCACGCCTGCAAGGACACGAAATTCGCCCTGGCGCAGCTCGGCAACGACGCGGGCATCTACGGCTGCTTCCATCTGGCGCTCAGCGCGGCAGTATAATGAAATGACCTCCGGAACACACCGGAGGTCATTCGTCATCTTTCGGAGGATCGGGGCGGTATTCTACAATATCTTGGATCGGGCAGTCGAGGATCCGGCAAAGCTTATCCAAAATCAAGGTCTTTACCACTGCGTTTTCCCGCAGGCGTTGAAGCTGGGCGTTGTCGATCCCGTAGTCCTTAATCAGCCGGTATTGACTGATTCCCTTCCGCTTCAACGTCTGCCATAGTGGATCGTAAGTCAGCAAAAATCTCCGCCCCCTTTTTGCAAAATACTGCTTGTATTTTACCCGTCGTTCGTGTAGAATAATATAGTGCGTGTACGCACTATATTATTCTACACGGAGGCCATTATGGAGTTGGAGTTTTTTCAGGATATTCTATTCGATTTAATCAACGACTGTGATCAATACGAACTGGCAGATTTGACCGTTGAAGACCAAGAACACAGAATCATTGCCACCCTGCAAAGTGGGACAGTCTTGGAAATCAAGCTCCGGAATATTTCCCAGCCGGATCGGTAATTCGTATGACTCTGCTGACAGCACATGCTCTTGCAACGCAAACGGCACCCCAAAACGGGGTGCCGTTTGCGTTGTGCCGCGAAGGGCTCAGCCGCCGAAGACCTTCAGCAGGAAGCCTGCGGCGATGGCGGAGCCGATGACGCCGGCTACGTTGGGGCCCATGGCGTGCATCAGCAGGAAGTTCTTGGGGTTGGCCTTCTGGCCCTCGATCTGGGACACACGGGCCGCCATGGGGACAGCGGAGACGCCTGCGGAGCCGATCAGCGGATTGATCTTGCCGCCGGTGACCTTGTACATGATCTTGCCCACCAGCAGGCCGCCCACAGTGGAGAAGCAGAAGGCGGTGAGGCCCAGGATCACGATGTAGATGGTCTCCTTGGTCAGGAAGCGGGAGCCGGCCATGGTGGCGCCCACGGAGATGCCCAGGAAAACAGTGATAATATTCATCAGGGCGTTCTGGACGGTGTCGGACAGGCGCTCGGTGACGCCGCACTCCCGCCACAGATTACCCAGCATCAGACAGCCGATCAGCGGCGCGGTGGAGGGCAGCAGCAGGACGCAGAAGATGGTGACCACGATGGGGAAGATGATCTTCTCGGTCTTGGAGACCGGCCGGGCCTGGGTCATAACGACCTCCCGCTCCTTCTTGGTGGTCAGCAGCTTCATAATGGGCGGCTGGATCATGGGGATCAGGGCCATATAGGAGTAGGCCGCAATCGCAATCGCGCCCAAAAGCTCCGGGGCCAGCTTGGTAGTGAGGTAGATGGCCGTGGGGCCGTCCGCGCCGCCGATGATGCCGATGGAGGCGGCCTGGTTGCCGGTGAAGCCGATGAGGTTCGCGCCGAAGAAGGCCAGGAACACGCCCAGCTGAGCGGCAGCGCCCAGGATCAGCGAGGAGGGCCGGGCGATCAGCGGGCCAAAGTCCGTCATGGCGCCCACGCCCATGAAGATCAGAGAGGGATAGATACCGGCCTTGACGCCGATGTAGAGGATATCCAGGAAGCCGCCGTGCTTCAAAATCGCGCCGTAGCTGTGGTAATCCTCGTGGGCAGAATTCAGGAAGTTATCCCACAGGTCGGGATGGTAGAGGGCGTCCGCCTCGGTGAGGCCAATGAAGTAGGAGACGTTCACCAGCAGGCAGCCGAAGGCGATGCCCACCAGCAGCAGAGGCTCGAACTTCTTCTTGATGCCCAGGTAGAGCAGCACGCAGGCAATGACGATCATCACCGCGTTCTGCCAGCCGCCGTTCTGGAAAATACCGGCAAAGCCGGACTCCCCCAGCAGCTTTTTCAGGGTTTCAACAATATCCATGCTGCGCCCTCCTTACGCGAGGACGACCAGCGTGGCGCCGGTATCCACCTTCTCGCCAACCTTCACGACCACCTGGGCCACGGTGCCGGCCTTGGGGGCAACGATCTCGTTCTCCATCTTCATGGCCTCCAGGATCACCAGGATCTGACCGGCCTTGACCTTGTCGCCCTTGTTGACCTCTACCTTGAGGATGTTGCCGGGCATGGGGGCGTTGACCCGCTCGCCGGCGGCGATCTCCGCAGAGGCGGCAGGGGCGGGCGCAGCAGGGGCAGCCGCAGGCGCGGCAGCAGGCGCGGCAGGGGCTGCGGGTGCGGGGGCGTAGGCCTCGTACTCGTCCACCAGCATGGCCTTGCCTTCTTCCACCTCCACCTCGTAGGTGCGCTTATTCAGAGTTACCTTATATTTCATCTTATTTGACCTCCTTAATGGACTTGAAGCGCAGCTCGTTCAGGGGCTTGCCCATCTGACTGGCAACGATGGCCATGATCATTGCAGCTTCCTTGTCGGACACGTTGTAGAGCTTGATCTCACCGGCAGTACCCTTGGCAGGCTCGCCAATGGGCTCCGGCTCCCGGGCCGCGTTGGTGACCTGGGGGATCGGCGCTGCGGGCAGGGGCTGCTTCCGGGCGGCCATCTTCTTGAAGATCGCGCCCATGACGTAGACCAGAGCCATCAGGATCATCAGACCCATGAAAACCACGCCGTAGCCCAGAACCGCTGTCAGCACGTTGTCCCCGAATACGAGCTTCTCGCCGGAGACGGCGGCACTTAACACGATATGCATAGCACAGCCTCCTTACATTGCCTCGATGGTGTAGGTGGCGATATTCTCTTCCTTGGCCTTGCGCTTCTCAAAGAACTCCTTGGCCTGCTTGGGATAGCAGATATAGCTCATGAGATCCTCCTCGGTGCGGGCCAGATCTCCGATCTCCTCCTTGGCCTTCCTGAAGTCCTCGCCGGTTCGCTTGGCGTCCTCGATCCGGCAGTCCACAGGCTGGTTGCCCTCGCCCAGGATCTTATCCTGGAGGGCCTGGCTCACGGGAGCGGGAGCGATGCCGTACTCGCCCTTGAAGTAGTTCTTGACCTCGTTGGAGATGTTCTTGTAGCGCTCGCCCACCAGGACGTTGGTGACGGCCTGGTTGCCCACCATCTGGGAAAGGGGCGTGACCAAGGGAGGATAGCCCAGATCCTTGCGAACCTCGGGGATCTCCAGCAGAGCGGCGTCGAACTTGTCCATGGCGCCCATGTCAGTGAGGTTGGCGATCATGTTGGAGAGCATACCGCCGGGGACCTTGTAGACCAGGGCCTGGGCGTCGGTGCCCATGGACTTGGGAGACAGGGTGCCCTTGTCGATGTACTTCTGCTTGATGGGCTTGAAGTAGTCGTTGACCTGGTTGATGACCTTCTCGTTCAGGCCGCAGTCGATGCCGTACTGGCTCAGCGCGTAGTACATGGACTCGGTGGCGGGCTGGGAGGTGCCGTTGGAGAAGCAGGAGGTGGCGCAGTCGATGACGTCCACGCCGGACTCGATGGCCTTGGTGATGGTCATGTAGGCCATGCCGGTGGTGCAGTGGGT
>JAEEZZ010000161.1 GCA_016292255.1 Oscillospiraceae bacterium | reverse complement strand
CGTCAAGACCACCGGCAGCGGCATCCACAACGAAGAGGACCGGCCCGACGAGGCGGACGACGCCTTTGAGAGCCTGGCCGAGTGCGCCGCGGCCCTGGAGTCCGGCAGGCTGGATCCCAACCGTCCGGTCTATATCTACAACACCTGGGACGACGAGCGCAAGATCACCGAGGAGGACCACATCTACGTCCGCACCCTGGCCTGTCTGGCCAAGGATGCCTTTGAGAAGGGCGAGCGGCCCCGGGAGATTCTGCCCAGCTTCACCGGCGTCAACGAGGCCATGATGGCCTACGCCGAGCACGCCATCGACATGCACGAGCCCATCCGCGTCTACGTTGAGCGCGAGGTGGACGGCGAGACCTACCGCGGCATGATCGACGCCACCGTGGGCCGTCTGATCTTCAACGAGCCCATCCCCCAGGATCTGGGCTTCTTCGACCGCTCCGGCGGCGACCTGCTGAGCCTGGAGATCCAGGAGAAGGTGGGCAAGAAGCTGCTGGGCAAGATCATCGACCGCTGCATCCGGGTCCACGGCTTCACCATCTCCACCGAGATGCTGGACAAGGTCAAGGCCCTGGGCTACAAGTACTCCACCAAGGGCTCCATCACCGTCTCCATCGCGGATATGGCCATCCCCGAGCGGAAGTATCAGCTGGTCCACGAGGCTGAGCAGGCTGTGGTCAAGATCGACCGGCAGTACAAGCGCGGCTTCATCACCAACGAGGAGCGCTACCGCCTCACCGTCAAGGAATGGGAAGAGACCATCAAGAAGGTCACCGACGCTCTGCAGAACAACCTGGACACCTTCAACCCCATCTTCATGATGGCGGACTCCGGCGCCCGTGGCTCCATGAACCAGATCCGTCAGCTGGCCGGTATGCGTGGTCTGATGGCCGATACCTCCGGCCGCACCATCGAGATCCCCATCAAGGCCAACTTCCGTGAAGGTCTGAGCGTTCTGGAATACTTCATCTCCTCCAGAGGCGCCCGTAAGGGTCTGACTGATACCGCTCTGCGTACCGCCGACTCCGGTTATCTGACCCGCCGTCTGGTAGACGTCTCCCAGGAGGTCATCATCCGGGAGGACGACTGCGGCACCACCAAGGGCTCCTGGAAGTCCCAGATCGTGGAGAAGGGCCAGACCATCTCCACCTTCGGCGAGCGCATCCACGGCCGCTTCCCCGTCTATGACGTCACCGACCCCGTCACCGGCGAGGTGCTGCACAGCAAGGACGTCATGCTCCACGAGGAGGACGCCAAGAAGTTCCTGGCTCACGGCATCGACAAGGTCTACGTCCGCTCCGTCCTGGGCTGCCGCGCCAGATCCGGCGTCTGCGCCCGCTGCTACGGCATGAACCTGGCCTCCTCCAAGCTGGTGGATCCGGGCGAGGCTGTCGGCATCATCGCGGCCCAGTCCATCGGTGAGCCCGGCACCCAGCTGACCATGCGTACCTTCCACACCGGCGGCGTCGCCGGCGACGATATCACCCAGGGTCTTCCCAGAGTCGAAGAGCTGTTCGAGGCCCGGAAGCCCAAGAAGATGGCCGTCATCTCCGAGACCACCGGCATCGTGGCCGTGGACGAGAGCCACCGCTCCGCCCTGCGCTCCATCACCGTCACCTCCGACGACGGCGAGGTCAAGGAATACCAGGTTCCCTACTCCGTGGGTCTTCGCGTGGAGAACGGCAAGGAAGTCCACAAGGGCGACCGGATCACCGACGGCCCGCTGAGCCCCCACGACGTGCTCCGCATCCGCGGCGAGGAGAAGGTGCAGGACTACCTGACCCAGGAGGTCCTGGCCGTCTACCGTCAGCAGGGCGTTGACATCAACGAGAAGCACATCGAGGTCATCATCCGTCAGATGATGCGTAAGGTCAAGGTCAACGATCCCGGCGACACGGATCTGCTCTCCGAGACCCAGGTGGACGTGGTGGAATTCGAGGAAGCCAACGAGAAGATCGAGCGGGAGAACCAGGCCATCCAGGCCCGGATCGACGCCGGCGAGACGGATCTGGAGCTGAAGCGCCCCGCCTCCGCCACGCTGATGCTCATGGGCATCACCAAGGCCTCTCTGGCCACCGAATCCTTCCTCTCCGCCGCCTCCTTCCAGGAGACCACCAAGGTTCTGACCGAGGCCGCCATCAAGGGCAAGGTGGACAAGCTGGTGGGTCTGAAGGAAAACGTCATCATCGGCAAGCTGATCCCCGCCGGCTCCGGCCTGACGGTCTACCGGGACTACAACCTCACCGCTTGCCCCGAGTCCCAGGTCACCGCCGACATGATCAACAACGAAGCCAAGTAAAACGCTGCTTCATACAAAAAACCGCACCCGAGATCGGGTGCGGTTTTTTGCGCCGGGCGAGGGAATCTCTGCGCCGGAGGGAGGGGATCACTCCGGGTTTCTTCCGTTGCAGAGGTAGAAGACCGTGAGCAGGCCGGGGCCGCAATGGGCGCCGATGACCACGCCCAGGCCCGTTATGGTGATGGTTCCCAGCTGCGGGTAGGCCTTCCGGAGCTCGTCGCGCAGATACGCTGCGTCGGCGCGGCAGTCCGCCTGGAGGATATGGACGCGCAGGCCGGTGGGATCGGCCACCTGGCTCAGATCGTGGAGCACGCCGTCCAGGATGGCCTTCAGGGCAGTCTTGCGCCCGCGAACCTTCTTCGCCACGTCCAGGGTGCCGCCGTCCGGCACATAGAGCACCGGCTTGATATTGAGCACGGAGCCCACCAGCGCGGCGGCGTTGGAGACCCGGCCGCCGGCCTTGAGATAATTCAGATCGTCCACGGTGAAGCGGTGGGCGATTTTCAGCTTGTTGGCCTCGCCCCAGGCAATGACCTCGTCATAGCCTGCGCCGGATTCCATGCGCTCCACCATGTGCTCCACCAGCAGGCCCAGGCCGCCGGAGATGCAGCGGGTGTCCATGATATAGAGCTTTTGGGCGGGGAACTCCTTTCGGATCTCCTCCGCCGCCTTGTTGGCGTTGGCATAGGAGACGGACATCTTCTGGGACATATCCAGGAAGATCACGTCCTTCCCGGTCTGCATCAGCTCTTTGAAAAAGTCGCAGTAGGTGAACTCGTTGATCATGGAGGTCTGCAGCCGGTCACCCTTCCGCATCCCGGCGTAGACGGCGTCGCGGCTCTCCTCCCGGCAGTCGTCCTGGAAAACCTTCTCTCCCACTGTGTAGGAATAGGGAATAAAGGGGATCCGATGGGCGTCCAGCCAGGTACGGGGCAGATCGGAGGTGGAAGAGGTTGCGATGATATAGTCAGCCATGGTTTGCTCCTTTCGGTTCACAGTGAGATCAGGCAATTCTGGGGTTGGGATCCCCACGGAACCGGATTTATTGTATCACATCTTCGGGAAAATGAAAACAGACAATTTCCCCGGAATGCCAAAAACCCGCGCTTCGGCGGGTTTTTTGGTGCATCAAACAGGTTGATTCCAAAGCGAATCAACCTGGCCGCTGTCCGGCAGGGATCCCAAACAGAAAAAGACGATCCCTGCCGGAACAAGCAGGCCAATCCGGCAAGTCCGGATGAAAACGTTCTACGGTAGCTTAGCTCTTCTCGGTCAGTTGATAGATGGGGAGCAGCGGAAGGATGATCGGCGTCTTGCCGGCATATTCCCGGTATGCCGGCCTGCTGCCGGATTGGTTCATCCGTCGCTTCTCCATGCGTTTGCGCCGTCGAACATGAAATAAACAGTGGAATTGGAACAGACGCTCTCTTCGCCTTACGCCTTTTCCTTGGCTCGCTTGTCGTTGATGATCTTCATATGCTCTGCGGTGATCAGCTCCACGCCGTTCTCCTTCGCCCAGCTGACGCAGCCCTTGAGCACCATGGGCAGGAAGACCCGGGGCACCCCCAGGATCGTCTCCAGGGCGTCGTCGGTGAACTTGACCTTGTCGTCCACCCGGTCGGCCGCGTAGCGGACGGACTCCAGGGAGGCCTTCCGCACCTGGAGCAGCTCCGCGCGCATTCTGCGCTTGCGGTGGAACCAGAAGTTCTTGGAGTCCCGGTAGCCGTAGTCCACGGGCAGGGGCGGGAAATCTCTGGCCTCCACGCCCCGGATGATGGCGTCGCTGTATTGCTTCTTCATCAGGATCCGGTCCACCCGCAGGATGAAGTGAGCACCGAATTTGCTGGTGATCCCGTTGAAATCATGGTAGGGGCCCTCGTAGCCGTTCAGCTCGCCGGGCTGATCCCGGTCGGCGCCGTCCAGCTCCCGCATCCAGGTGCATTCAATGGCCTGGATGGCGTCGGTCAGCACCTGGGGCCGTTTTTCGCCGGTCTGCTCCTCGATCTGGCTCTGCTCCAGGCGGAAGGCGCACTTGGGCATTTTGTCCGAGGGCTTGTCGCCGGGCCAGGAGAGCTTCACCGCCTCATGGAAGGAGGCGGGCTTATCGTCGATAAAGTTGAGCGCGCACTTGCCGGTACGCAGGATATTCTGGGCCGTGTTGGAGGAGTTGCGGCAGCACAGCAGCATGGCGTAGTAGTCCTTGCCCGCCACGTAATAGGGCTGCACCAGGGAATAGGGCCCCAGGCTGGTGCTGCCGTCCTCGCAGAGGGTGGAGATGATGACCGTCGGCATGGGGAAAAACAGCGAGGTCTGATAGAAATTATCCACGATCCGAAGATTTTCAAAGCTGCTCATGATGCAGATCCCTCCCTTGATGTTTCCGACACCGCGGCGCTCAGATACGGCCAGAGCTGTTCAAAGGGGACTCCCTCCACAGCCCAGGTCAGAAGCGCCTCAGCCGCAAAGCGCGCCGCAAAGCCTGCTTCCGTGCCCGGGACGTCCGAACAGGCCGGCGCAGCCAGCGCGGCCAGCTGCTCCCAAAGCATCTGATGCCTGGCCGGGAAAACCGACGCAAAGGTTTTTTCCGCTTCCTCGTCCGCAAAGATCGCCCCGTGGCACTCCAGGAAGCCCAGCAGCCCGTCGTAGATCCCGCGCAGGCGGCACTTCGGGCCCGTCAGGTCCTGCGCCTCGATTCGGGAGAGGCATTTCTCCCAGGCCTCCGCCAGGAAGGTGGCGACCAGCATTTCCTTGGAGGGGAAGTAGTTATAGACCGTGCCCACCGCGATGCCGCAGGCCTCGGCCACGGAACGGATCGTCGTCTTGGCGTAGCCCCGTTCGGCCACCTGCCTTTGGGCCTCCGCCAGAAGCTGGGCACGAATGTTTTCGATCAGTTTCGGCATTCGGATTCTCTCTTTCCGTTCTCATTTGGCCGCTGTGCGGCCCGCTCCGCCGGGGCTGCCTCCGCCCCGAGCCAGCTCAGGATCGCCGCCGCGGTCTGCCGGATCTGGGTCTCCCCGGAGATCGTGGGGACGCCGTCTCCGCTCTGGGCGCCGTACATCCCGAAATACGCGTGGCAGCCCCCCGCCAGGACGATCTCCTCCGTGTCGGAGGGAAGCTTGCTCAGGCAGCTCTCATATCTGCTCAGATTCAGAACGCCGTCTTCGCTGCCGCGAATGCTGAGGGCCCGAAGCCCGGCGTCAGAGAGGTCGGAGGTGGAATAGGATGCCAGCAGGATCAGCCCCGCGTAGTCCGACGAATGCTCCGCCAGATAGGAGGCCGCCATTGTCCCGCCCAGAGAGTGGCCGCACAGATACCAGGTCCCCACTCCGGGGAAGGCCTCACGGATCCCGTCGGCTGCGTTCTCGTCCAGCACTGCAAGTCGGAGCGGCATCGGGCAGAGCACGCAGAAGACGCCCTCCGACGCCAGCTCCCGCATCAGCGGGACATAGGCGGTGTGCTCCACCTTCCCGCCCGGATAGAAGATCAGACCGCAGGCCTCGTTTCCCGTGCCGAAGCACAGGTCGCCGTCCTCCAGGGTCCGCTCCTCCACCCTCAGATCGTCGGAAAAGGCCGCGATGGCCTCCGTATCGGCGCGGTAATAGGACTCCACATACCAGAAGCAGACGCCCGTCAGAAGCACCAGAACGGTCAAAAACAGCAGCAGCCGACGACGGGGCTTGCCGCCGCCCACAGCCTGGAATGAACGTATTGCACGCACCGGCAAGCCTGTCGCCTCCCTGCCGGTAGTATTTAAATGAACGCGTTCATTATACATTATCATCCCGGCTTTGTCAACACGCCCGCCGCGAATTCACAGAAAACACATCTTTGCCCCGCAGGCCGCGATTTTCCCGAGGACGCTCCAAATCCCCCGGCGCTCCGAGTTTCCCGGGGACTGCAATTCTCCGGTTGCAATCCGGCGGCAGCTGTGGTATGCTCTTGGTAGAAAACAGACAGCGGAGGAGACCACTATGAGCAAGTATCTGGAAAAAGCAAAGGAACTGCGGGCCATCGTGACCCCCCATTACAACTGCGGGCAATCGGTGGTGCTTCCCTTCGCCGCGGAAGCGGGCCTGACAGAGGCCCAGGCGCTGGGGATCTGCGCCAACTTCGGCGGCGGGCTGAAACGCGGCGCGGCCTGCGGCGCCATCACCGGCGGCTTGGTGGTGCTGGGCCTGTTTGGGATCGACAACCCTGCGGAATACTACCAGGCGCTCCGGGCCAGCCACGACGGGATGCTGGAATGCGCGGAGCTGCTGCGCCGGAACCAGGAGCTGGGCGGGGAGCGGAAGCCCCACTGCGACGCCATGGTGTTTGAATGCGTGCGCCTGGTGGAGCAGCTTTTGCGTGAAAGCGGGAAGCTGGCGTAGGGGCGAAGGCCAACCGGAAGCCCGGACTGCACAAAAAACGCTCCCTCTGTGAGAAAAAGCCTTTGCTTTCTCACAGAGGGAGCGTTTCCGTATTCTGTGGGTTATTTCTCCTCGAGGATCTTGTTCAGCTCCTGCATGAAGCTGTGAATGTCCTTGAACTGGCGGTAGACGGAGGCAAAGCGCACGTAGGCCACCTCGTCCAGGCCCTTGAGCTTCTCCATGACCTGCTCGCCGATGAACTCCGTGGTGATCTCCCGCTCCAGGGAATTCTGCACCAGGGCCTCGATCTCGTTCACCGCGTTTTCCAGATCCTGCATGGACACCGGCCGCTTCTCGCAGGCGCGGAGCATCCCGTTCATGATCTTGTTGCGGTCGAAGGCCTGGCGGCTGTTGTCCCGCTTGACCACGATGATGGGCAGGCTCTCCACCGTCTCATAGGTGGTAAAGCGCTTCTGGCAGTTGAGACACTCGCGGCGACGGCGAATGCTGGTCCCGTCCTCGGAATGGCGGGAATCCACGACCTTGCTCTCCTGGAATCCGCAGTGCGGACACTTCATAGTAATCCCCCTCTGATAGCGTTTTGCCTATTATATCAAATCTCATGCCGTCTGTCCAGAAGAATTTTATGTAAATCGGGCCCGCCGACGCAGCCGGCAGGCCCGATCCGTTCTTCAGGGATGGAGATCGAGGATGATGGGATGGTAGTAGTAATCCGCACCGGCCATGGAGACGATGGGCGCGATCACCACAAGCTCCCCGTTTTCGTTGGGATAGACCTTCAGCTCCAGGTTGACGTACTCCGGCCCGTCCACCCGGGAGAGGAACATACTGTACCCGTATTCCTCCCGCTGATCTGCGGGGATATCCTTGTACATGTCCTCGAAGTATGCGCGGAATCGGACCCTGCAGCACTCCAGGAACGCCTCCTGGGAGATGCCCATTTTTGCCAGCAGGGCCGGGGTGTCCAGGACGCGGCCGGTGGACGCCTCATAGCAGTAGACGCCGTAGTCGGTGAAGCTCCAATCCCAGCTTCCCATGACCACCAGGGTCAGCACGTCCTCCCAGACCGCTCCGTAGTAGCCCACAGAGGAAAGGGCAAGGGTCAGATGCTGCTCCATGCCCTCCTTGGCCTGCCGGATCATGGTGCCGAAGGTGGAGTCGATTGCAGCGTTGATGTCCCGGGCGCCGGCGGTGTCGGCGTTCACACAGGGCAAGGCGTAGGAATAGCTGTATTGGTAGCCGTAATCATCGGTATAGCTGCCCTGCTCGAACAGGGATTCCCCCATCAGCGTCCAGGGATCCAGGGGCTCCGTCGGGGCCGCAGTGGGGGCCTCCGTAACGGGCTGGGTGGGGGCCTCCGTGGGGGCCGCGGTGGAAGGCTGGGTGGGAGCTTCTGTGGGCACAGTGCTCACAGGGGCGGCAGTCGCCGCAGGCGCGGTGGTCTCCGCCGAAGTGGGAAGCGTCCCGGCGGCAGCGTGGGTGGTCTCCGTTCCGGGCTTGGTGGGCCGGTTGAAGATGTCGCCGGTCTGATCGCCGGAGCAGCCCGTCATCCACAGCAGAAGCAGGCACAGGAGCAGAACGATGGCTTTTTTCATCATGGCATTCTCCTTTGGTTTCGGGATCACGCTCCCACGTAGACCCAGGCGTTGGGCAGATAGCGGCCCTGGGGAGTGGCGGCGTTGGAGCAGCGGGTGATGGTCTCGCCCCGATACCACATGATCGCGGTGGTACCGCCGTCGCAGTTCAGCGCCGTGATGCAGTCATGGGCCAGCAGCACGTCCGCGCAGACGGACACCGAGCAGCCGGGGGAGGCGACAGTCCGCCCCTCCACGCTGAGCATCAGGATCTCGCCCCGGGAGGATTGGCCGATGCAGGCCCGGGGGTTCTGGCCGGTCCAGATCCCGGGATCCAGCCGGTTGCCGTTGATGATGAGCCCCGGCGTGAACTCCATGGCGTCGGTGGTGCCTTCTCCCACGGGGCTGAAGGCATCGTTGATATAGAACCATCCGTTTTCGTGGAGCTCCAGGCGCTTGTAGCCCCAGCCGAAGTGCTCGCCGTAGGTCTTGCCGTTGCTGCACTTGGCCCAGCCCGCGATGAGGCCGCCGTTGCCGATGCCGCCCTCGTCATAGAAGCCGGAGCCGGTCAGAGCCAGGACGCCGTCGTTCTGCTCGGCGATGTCGCCGATCACCTGGCCGCAGCCGGGCATTTTGGTGGAGGGATACAGGCCCAGGCGCGAGGGCCGCTTGCCGATGGCCAGCACCCCGCGGGAGCCGTCACAGTCCACCTCCACGATGAGGATCTGGTTGTCCGCGTCGATGGCCAGGACCTTTTCTCCCTGCACCGTGCGGATCGTCGTGCCCTCCGACTCCAGGCTGGATTCGTTGACCAGCGCGTGGGCGTAGCCGTCCTGCAGCGCGTCCGGGTGCGCCTTGAACCAGGCCTCGGTGCTGTCAACGTCCAGCTCATAGAACAGGTTGTAGAACTCCACCTTGGCGGGATCCAGGGCTTCCCCCATATTGGCAGATCCCCATTCCGAGTCGTTCCAGCCGCTGTGGTCGTCCGCGTCGTGGGCGAAATTGTCGATGGTATTGTCGCCCACCTGATTCTCGCAGGCAGCGCCCTCCGAGGGCATGGTTGCCTCCGTCGTCGTCTCGGTCAGCTCTGTGACCGGCTCTGTGGCGGCGGTCTCCGGGGCGGTCTTCCCCGTGGGCTCGGTGCCGGCGGCAGTCTTTTCGCCGGAGCAGCCCGCCAGGCAGATCAACAGCACGGCCAAAGCCGATGCGATCGTCTTTTTCATATCTGTTTCTCCGTTCTCTTGTTTCCGTCAGTCTCCAACGTAGACCCAGGCGTTGGGCAGATAGCGGCCCTCGGGGATCGCGGAATTGGAGCAGCGGATGATGGGCTCGCCCCGATACCACAGCATGGCGGTGGTGCCGCCGTCGCAGTTCAGCGCTGTGATGCAGTCGTGGGTCAGAAGCACGTCCGCGCAGACGTCCACCGAACAGCCGGGGGATGCCAGCGTCCGGCCCTCCACGCAGAGCATGAGGATTTCGCCGCGCACAGACTGGCCGATGGTGGCTCTGGGATTCTGGCTGGTCCAGATGCCGGGATCCAGCTTGTTGCCGTTGATGATCAGACCGGGGGTGAACTCCATGGCGTCGGTGATCTCATCGTCGGAGGTGTAGACGGCGTCTTCGATGTAGAACCATCCGTTTTTGTGGAGCTCCAGACGCTTGTAGCCCCAGCCGCAGTGCTCGCCGTAGGTCTTGCCGTTGCTGCACTTGGCCCAGCCCACGATCACGCTGCCGTTGCCGGCGCCCTCGGGGTCGTAGAAGCCGGAGCCGTTCATGGCCAGAATGCCGCCGTTGTCCTCGGCGATGCCGCCCGCCGTCTGCCCCCAGCTGGGAAGGTTGGAGGAGGGGTAGAGGCCCAGCCTGGAGGGCAGCTTGCCGATGGCCATCACGCCCCGGGAGCCGTCGCAGTCCACCTCCACGATGAGGATCTGGTTGTCCGCGTCGATGGCCAGGACCTTTTCTCCCAGCTTCGTGCGGATGGTGGTGCCGTCGCCGCCCAGCGCGGTCTCGTTGACCAGCACGTGCTCATAGCCGTTTTTCAGCGCGTCCGGGTGCGCCTTGAACCAGGCCTCGGCGCTGTCGATGTCCAGCTCATAGAACAGGCGGTAGAACGCCTGCTGCGCTTCGCTCAGGGTATCGAACTCCCTGTCGGGGACTGTTATCACGCTCTGCTGCCCCGGCTTGTACCAGTTGCTGTGATCGTCTGCATCGTGGGTGAAATTGTCGATGGTATTGTCGCCCACCTGCTTATCCCGGGCCGCCTGCTCCCGGCTCGTGATCACCTCCACCGCAGAGGCGGGAAGGTAATACGTGGCAAGGCCCTGGTGCCGCATGGTGGACATGGCGGTGGAGATCCACAGCTCACGGTACTTCTTCACCAGCGGAAGCTCGGAGAAGGAGAAGGTCAGATAGAGGATCAGAAAGATCAGCAGCAGGCAAAGCAGCCGCTTCCACGCGTTGGTGCGGATCACCGCCCAGATCGTCGCCACAGCGCCCACCGCGAACAGCGCCAGCAGGAACAGGTTCATGCCCTTGCTGGCCTCGAAGGCCATCTGCTGGTGGGTGAGCTGCATGATGATGGTATAAAGCAGAAACAGATCCAGCAGCAGAAGCAGGGAAAACAGGATCTGCATCCAGGCTGCTGCGGGTTTCTTTTCTCTTCTGGCGCCGCGGGTGGAATAACGTCCGCCCCGCACGCTGCCGGTGGCTGTGCTCATAGTTGGTTTCCTCCTTATTGTTGGAAGGTGATTGTTCTGATTGAAAGGCTATGCCAGCTCTCCGCCGCCGAGAACCTTGTCTCCGTCGTAGACCACGGCAGATTGCCCCGGCGTAATGGCCCGCTGGGGCTGGTCGAAGTCCAGGCGGGCGCCTCCGTCGGGCAGGGGCGTCAGCAGGCAGGGCTGCTCCCGGTGGCGATAGCGGATCTTGGCTGCGCAGCGGATGGGCGCGGAAGGCGCCTCCCCCGAGATCCAATGGAACGCCGGCACCAGCGCCGTCTGGGAGAACAGCGCCTCCCTGGGGCCCAGGGTCACGGTGTTGGCCGCGGGGTCGATCCGCACCACGTAGTAGGGCTGATCGAAGGACAAGCCCAGGCCCCGGCGCTGACCCACGGTGTAGTGGATGATGCCCCGGTGACGGCCCAGGATCTTGCCGTTTTGATCCACAAAGTCCCCGGGCTCCGGGACGATCCCCGTCCGCAGCTGGATGATCCGGGCGTAATCCCCGTCGGGGACGAAGCAGATATCCTGGCTGTCCGGCTTGCGGGCATTGACAAAGCCCTGCTCCGCGGCAATGGCGCGCACCTCCGGCTTGGTCAGCTCCCCCAGGGGGAAGCGGGTATGGGCCAGCTGATCCTGATCCATCTGATAGAGCACGTAGCTCTGATCCTTTTCCGGATCCAGGGCCTTTTTCAGGCACCAGAGGCCGTCTTCCTGCAGGATCCGGGCGTAGTGGCCGGTGACCAGCACGTCGCAGCCCAGCTCCGCGGCCCGGCGGTAGAGGCGGGAGAATTTCAGATAGCGGTTACAGTCAATGCAGGGATTGGGCGTCCGGCCCGCCAGATAGGAGGCCACGAATTTATCGATGACCTTCTCCCGGAAATCATCGGAAAAGTTGAAGACGTGATGGGGGATCCCCAGCCGGTAGGCCACGGCCCGGGCGTCCTCCACGTCGTCCAGAGAGCAGCAGCTGTGCTCCCGGGAGATGCCCGCGTCCTCGTTCTGGTAGAGCTTCATGGTGCAGCCCACGCAGTCCCAGCCGGCCTGCCGCATCCGCAGGGCGGCCACGGCGGAATCCACGCCGCCGCTCATGGCGATCAGTGCTTTCATGGACGTTCTCCGTTTCTCCCGTCGCTGCGGGGGCGGTCATTTCGGGTCGGCTGCCGATCCCGCGCCGCGTCCCGGCGGGGCAGATTGACCCGGGTGGAGACCTGCCGATCCCTTGCGGGCGCGGGTCTCGCCCGCAGGCCGGGCTCCCGCTCGCCCCGGAGCGCGGCCATCAGCCGCTCATAGCGGGCAAAGAAGGCGGGCGCGGTTCGGAGGGTCTTTCCCTCCCAGATCAGCCAGTCGCAGGGCTCCAGCCGGACACCCTCCAGGGTCCCGGCCACGGCCCGGCCCACCCGCAGGGCGTCGGCAAAGGGGATGATCCGGTAGAAGAATTGGGGATCGTCCTCCAGATCCACCTCCAGCAGCTCCCGCGGCGCGGAGAGCAGCCAGCGGCGGTAGCCCAGCAGCTCCGCGGCCTGGGCAGCTCCGGCCCTTGTCCGGCGGCCGCCGCAGCGAAGCAGCAGCCCCGCGGCAAGCTGGGCCGCCAGATTCAGCAGCATATACCGCAGCAGCCCGCCGTTTATGCCCGTCAGAAGCAGAAACAGCGCGGACAGCACGGCAAGGCAGAGCGTCCGCAGGCTGTGCCGCCGCAGGAGAAAG
The DNA here is from genome assembly GCA_016292255.1 of Oscillospiraceae bacterium. Lineage (GTDB taxonomy): Bacteria > Bacillota > Clostridia > Oscillospirales > Oscillospiraceae > JAFRPC01. Next base: position 27,140 of record JAEEZZ010000161.1, on the reverse strand, counting down.
CCGCCCAGCTCCTGGATCGCATGGCAGGCCGCCGTGCCCACAAGGCTCAGGGGGATGATGGCAAGCCAGCGCCAGCTTTTGGAGGCCACCCAGGCGTCGAAGCAGGCCAGGCACAAGGCCAGCCCCGCTCCCAGCACCAGCAGCCGGAAGATCAGCGGGGAGCCGGCCTTGGGATCGTAGACCCGGTTCTGCCAGAACGCCCGGGTCTTTTCATCCGCCATGCGGCGGGCCTTGATATACTCCGCGCTGCGTAGGTCGCAGTAATCGCCCCGGGAAAACAGCGTATGGAAGATCTCGCACTCAAAGCGCTTGCGCTCGGTGTCCATGTCGATCTGCCGGGTCAGCCAGACGCGGCCGCCCCGGGCCCGGGTCAGAGTCAGATAGCCCAGCGAGGCCCACTGCACCACCATCAGCGCAAGATCCGGGGCTCGCTGTGTGAGAATAAAGGGGATCTCCCCGGCGTTGCCACCCTCCGGCGGCATCGCCTGCCGCTTGGGAAGCACGGGCCGGTTCCGGAGAAGTGCCGCCCAGAAGACCGCCGCCATCAGCAGCAGGGCCAGGAACAGCAGGCGGTCGACCTTGATCGTCTTGCCCGCCAGAAAGCGCAGATCGAAAAAGCCCTTGGGCAGCTGCAGGCTGACCGTCATGGCCTCATGATCCCGGAGCGTCTGGGAGGCGTTCAGCACCGCGTGGATCACGCCCTGGGTAATGGAGATCTCCATGTAGTTGTCGATCAGATCTCCGTGGTAGCCGGAGAAGAACGTCGGGAGCGACGCGAAAACGCCGGGCATCCGCACCGTGACGTCGTAGCCGGTGATGGGGCAGGTCCAGGCGGGATAGAGCAGCTGCACGGAAAAGCTCTGTTCGTCCCCATCCTCCGACACGGTCTCCGCCAGGCGATAGGAGACGGTGATCTCCGTTCTGCCGGAAAGCACGCCGGTGAGCGTCAGCAGCTTGCAGCCGTCTCCGCTGCGGAGGGTGTAGGGCATGGTGCAGTAGATATCCTTGGCCGCAGGGGAGATGGGGATCGAAAAGGACTCCGTCCCCGGGGCGAACTCCACGGTGAAGCGCATGGTCAGGGTGCAGGCCCCGTCGTTTTCCACGGCACAGTCGGTGGACATGGCGGTGACAGTCGTGCCGTCGGCATAGGCCGTCACAGAAAGCAGCCCCAAAAGCAGTACCGTCAGCAGAGCCAACAGCATCCTTCGCACGACATTCCCTCCCTCCGCCGTCTCCCGGCCATAAAGTTTCAAGATATCATACCATATTCCGGCAAATAATGCAAGTATTATTGTAGCCTCGCTGGGGCGGGGTCATACGCTGCGCTGCGGCGGGGTATCCCCGGGGAGATCCTGTCTGCCGGGATTTGCCCTTGTTTTTGCCCTTCGAACGTGGTATGATGACAGGGAAGCACAAAAAGAGGGAAAATGATATGGATATTCAGATCTTACAACTCATTGAGGGCGCGAAGCAGGCCCGGGGGCTGGCTGTCATCATCGACGTGCTGCGGGCCTTTTCGCTGGAATGCTATCTGACCCAGCGGGGCGCGGCGGAGCTCCGGCCCGTGCGGACGCTGGAGGAAGCCTTTGCCTGGCGGCAGCGCGACCCCGAAGTCCTGCTGGTGGGTGAGCGGGGCGGGGCCAAATGCGAGGGCTTCGACTACGGCAACTCCCCCAGTACCATTCCCGCCGAGGCCGTCCGGGGCAGGCGGATCATCCACAGCACCAGCGCTGGGACCCAGGGACTCACCCAGGCCGTCCACGCGGACGAGCGGATCACCGGCAGCCTGGTGAACGCGGCGGCTGTGGCCGCCTACATCCGGGCCAGAAACCCGGCCACCGTCAGCTTGGTCTGCATGGGCAACGCAGGCGTCCGGGAGGCCCCGGAGGATCTGCTCTGCGCCGAATACATCCGCTCCCTGCTGCTGGATCGGCCCCTGCCGGATCTGGAGGCCCGGACGGATGCCCTGCGTCTGCGGGGCGGCAGGCATTTCTTTGATCCCGACAACCAGGAGGTCTTCCCGGAGGCGGATTTCTGGCTCTGCACGAAGCGGGATCTGTTCCCCTTCGTGCTTCGGGCGACGGAGGATAAGCTGGGATTGCGTATGGAAAAGGTGGATCTCTCGGATCTGCACTCGTCGGCAGCCTGGGGTCAGGCCGCCCTACGAACGGAAAAGGTGGAAGTGTAAATGAAAAAACAGGAAAAAACCAACGTGATGCGCTTGCTGGATCAGCAGGGTGTCCGCTATGAGAGCCATTGTTACGAGGGCACCGGGGCCGTCAGCGGGGCCGAGGTGGCCGCCGTTCTGGGGCAGGATCCGGAGCGGGTCTTCAAAACCCTGGTGACGGAGGGGAAGTCCGGCCAGCACTACGTCTTTGTGATCCCCGTGCTGCAGGAGCTGGATCTGAAAAAGGCCGCCGCGGCCTCGGGGGAAAAGAGCATCGCCATGGTCAAGGCCAAGGAGCTGCTGCCCCTGACGGGCTACATCCACGGGGGCTGCTCCCCCATCGGCATGAAGAAGCCCTTCCCCACCTTTGTGGAGGAGAGCGCCATCCTCTATGACCGCATCCTGTTCAGCGCTGGGAAGATCGGCTACCAGGTGGAGCTGCCCCCCGACGAGCTGGCAAAGCTGACGCCGTTCCAGTACGCGGATCTGTGCGAATAGCGGCGGCTATTCGAATGCATAATGCATAGTGCATAATGCATAATGAGAGGGTGCAGCGTAGGGGGCGGCGTCCCGACGCCCCGTGGCTCTCCTGTTTCGATACGTTCGGGCTGTCGAGGACGCCAGCCCCTACGCAGCGTAACCCGCAGCGCGGAAGGCAAATGCAAAATGAGAGAACGCGGGCGGGGGACTTGACTTAGACCCGGAATCGGGGGTATAATTGGGCTGTCACAAGGAGGAATGTACTATGCCGAAAAAGAAAACTGAAACGCTGCCGGAGGAAAAACCGGCTGTTATGAAAGAAAACGAACAGGCCGAGAAGAAGCCTGTAAAGAAAACCGCTGAAAAGAAGCCCGCCGAGAAAAAGGCTCCGGTGAAGAAGCGCACGACAAAGAAAGCGGAACCCGTGGAGCCCGCTCCCGCTGTGGAGTCCGCTCCCGTGGCGGAAGTCGCTCCTGCTGTGGAGCCCGCACCCGCTGTGGAGCCCGCGCCCGTTGCGGAAGCCGCTGTGCCGGAGCTGCCCCAGCCTCGGCGGAGCGTGGCCTTCATTGGCTCCGAGTGCTACCCCTTCGTCAAGACCGGCGGTCTGGGCGACGTGATGTACGCCCTGCCCAAGGCCCTGGCCAAGCTGAACTGCGACGTAAAGGTGATCCTGCCCCGCTACCGCTGCATTCCCCAGCAGTGGCAGGACAGGATGATCTACCGGGGCTCGTTCTATATGGATCTCTGTGCCGACGGCCGCAGCTTCTACGTGGGGATCATGGAATACGTCTGGGACGGGGTGGTCTACGACTTCATCGACAATGAGGAGTTCTTCTCCTACGGCAACCCCTACACCAACCTGATCGACGACATCCCCCGCTTCTGCTACTTCGGCAAGGCCGCCCTGGCCGCGCTGAACTATATGGACTGGGTCCCCGACGTCATCCACTGCCACGACTGGCAGGCGGCGCTGGTGCCGGTCTATCTGCGGACGCTCTTTGCGGAGACGCCCTTGGCGGGCTCCAAGTCCGTGCTGACCATCCACAACCTCCGCTTCCAGGGGGTCTACAACATCCCCACCATCCAGTACTGGACCAATCTGCCCGACTATGTGTTCAACAAGGACGCCCTGACCCAGAACTGGGTGGATGCCAGTATGCTCAAGGGCGGGCTCACCTACTGCGACCGGATCACCACCGTCAGCGGCACCTACGCCGGGGAGATCCAGACGGAGTTCTTCGGCGACGGGCTGGACGCCCACCTGCGCTACCATTCCGGCAAGCTGCGGGGCATTGTCAACGGCATCGACACGGCCCAATGGGACAGCCGGACGGACCGGCTGCTGGCGGCCAACTACGGCGAGGATGACGCCCCGGCAGGGAAGCGGGCCAACAAGCTGGCCCTCCAGGCGCAGCTGGGGCTGGAGCAGGACGGGGACAAGATGGTGCTGGGCCTGGTCTCCCGGCTGACGGATCAGAAGGGTCTGGATCTGGTGAACGCCATTCTCCCCGCCCTGGTGGACGGCAACACCCAGGTGGTGGTGCTGGGCACCGGCGACGCCCGCTACGAGGGCTCCTTCCGGCAGTTTGAGAACAGCTACAAGGGCTCCGTCTGCGCCTATATCGCCTACGACGAGGGCCTGGCCCACCGGATCTACGCCGGCGCCGACGCCCTGCTGGTGCCCTCCCTCTTTGAGCCCTGCGGGCTGACCCAGCTCATTGCCATGCGCTACGGCACGGTGCCCGTGGTGCGGGAGACCGGCGGCCTCAAGGACACCGTCCAGCCCTACAATCAGTACACCAACGAGGGCAACGGCTTCAGCTTCGACCGCTACGACGCGGGCCTGCTGCTGGACGCGATCAACCGGGCCAAGACCCTCTACTTCACCGACCGCGAGCGCTGGGACGAAATGCTCCGCCGGGACATGGAAAAGGACGTCTCCTGGGAAAGCTCCGCCTGGCAGTACCGGGGACTGTATCTGGAATTGAAGCCCTGACATAAAAAAGAAAAACGAAGAACGAACAACGAATAACTGTGGTATTTTTCATATCTGACGATATGAAAAATGATATTTAAATCGTCCCGAAGGGACACCTCAGTTTTACGCTTTTCGTTCTTCGTTTTTCGTTTGTTTATGCCTTCCGCACTGCCTTCAAAATCGCGCCGATCTTGGGGGTGGTGCCATAGAGCAGGACACCCACGCTGTAGATCTTCGCAGAGAGGAAGCCCACGCCCACGGTGGAGCCCAGCAGGATGGCAACGGACAGGGCGATCTCATACCAGGGCACGGTGCTCATGCAGATTCGGGTGAACATAGCCATGGGGGAGGTGAAGGGGATGAAGGAGCAGACCTTCATCAGGGTGTTGTCCGTGTTGCCGCTGGACATGGAGGTCACCACCACCATAAAGGCGATGATGAACAGGAAGGTGATGGGCATGACGGAGGTGTTGATATCCTCCAGCTTCGAGGCCGTGGAGCCGATGGCGCCGTAGAGGAAGGCGTAGATCAGGAAGCCCAGGACGAAGTACAGCAGCATATAGCCGAACAGGCCCACCGGGATATTGAAGATGGAGGCGATCATGGCATTGCCGCCCCAGGCGGATTTGTTGATGTTGTAGAAGAGCAGGGCGGAGCCGAAGACGGCCACCAGCTGCAGCAGGCCCGCCAGGCAGGAGGCCAGGACCTTGCCGAACATCATGGCGGCAGGCTTTGCGCTGGTCACCAGGACCTCCATGGCCCGGGAGCTCTTCTCCGTGGCCACGTTGGTGGCCACCATCTGGCCGTAGAGCAGAATGACCATATACAGGGCCATGATCATAATGTAGGTGTAGAGGAAGTTCTGTCCCTGGTCCTTGCCCAGGGTGACGGTGTGGCTCTCGATCTGGGCGGTCATGATCTCGGCGGCCTCCTCGGGGCTCAGGCCGTGCTCCACCATGGCGGTCACACGACAGACCTCCTTCAGAACGGTCTCGGCCACCGCCGTATTGGCGTCATACATGGAGAGATTGTCCACGTAGTAGGTGTAGGAGGAGGCGCTTTCCATGGCGAAGGCGCAGTCGGCGCTGCCGTCGGTGATCTGGGCCTTCACGTCCTCCAGGCTTCCTTCGGCCAGCTTCACCTCGAAGTCGGGGAAGGCCGGGTCGAAGTACTGCTTCGCCAGGGCGGCCAGCTGGGGATCCTCCGCGTAGATCAGCATCACGGAGCGGTCCTCGGGCTTGTCCTCGGACTTGAACAGCGCGGTGATGTTGGGAATGAACATACAGACGGCAATGGCGATCACCAGAAATACCGTGGTGCCCACGAATACCTTGTTTTTCAGGTAGCCCGTGAGCTCAAATTTGAAGATGGTTCCTAACTGCTTCATGGTCGTCCCCTCCTTACACCTGCTCGCCCGCGTACTGGACGAAGATGTCGTTCAGCGAGGGCTCGAATACCTTGATCTCGTCCACGTCGTACTGCTCCACCAGGCGCTTCATCACCGCGCTCTTTTCGTCGGGGCTCGCCATTTGGAGCAGCAGCGCGCCGTTCTCCGTTTCGGTGCAGGCGCTGCCGAAGTCCCGCCGGATCAGCTCCGGCTTCGTGGTGCTCACCACCAGCCGATCCCGGGGGTAGTTCCGCTTGATGTCGTGGAGGTCGCCGTGGAGGGCCACCTTTCCGGCGTTGATGATGGCAATGCTGTCGCAGAATTCCTCGATGTAGCTCATCTGGTGGCTGGAGAACAGGACGATCCTGCCCTTGGCGATCTGCTCCTTCACCACGTCCTTCAGCAGCATGGCGTTCACCGGATCCAGGCCGGAGAAGGGCTCATCCAGGATCACGATGTCCGGGTTGTGGGCCAGGGCCGTCACCAGCTGGATCTTCTGCTGGTTGCCCTTGGAGAGGGTGTCCAGCCGCTTGTTCCGGTACTCCGTCATGCCCAGCCGTTCCAGCCAGGCGTCCACGGCCACCACGGCGTCCTTCTTCGTCATGCCCTTCAGCTGGGCGAAGTAGCTCAGCTGGTCGATGATGATCTTCTTGGGGTAGAGGCCCCGCTCCTCGGGCAGATAGCCGATCTTGATCTTTTCATAGTCGATGGGGGCTCCGTCCACCAGCACCTCGCCGGCGTTGGCCTTGAAGACGTCCATCAGAATGCGGATCGAGGTGGTCTTGCCCGCGCCGTTCCGGCCCAGCAGACCGAAGGCCTTCCCGCTCTCCGCGGTGAAGGAGACGCCCTTGAGGACTTGCTTGTCCCCGAAGGCTTTGTCGATGTTTTTCAGTTCTAAGCGCATAATCGCCACTCCTGTTTCTGTAGTATTATTTTCGCAGTATGATAATCAATTTGCTTACAGGCCCGTTTGTTTTGATCCTATTATACCAGCTGCAGTCGGCTTCGTCTATGACAAAAGCTGCAAAAAAGCGGGTGTTTTTTTGCAGTTTTTGCAAAAAACGGCAACGGCAGACAACAATCGGTTCAGCCCCAGAACATACCGGCAATAAGGGCCAGCGCCAGAAGCACTAACATGAAACGCCAGACGGGCCCTATTTTGCGGGCGGGATCGGGATGCCGCGTGTTCCAGACCCTCCAGCCCCACACTGCCGAGCCAAAAGCCCAGCACAGAGCCCTACACAGATTTGAAGTGCTGTAATGTTTGAGCAGAATAAAGCCGCAAAGCACGACGTTGAGGGCATAGAGTATGCAACAGAACAACGCTCCTTTGCTCAATCTTCTGCGAAACTGCTGCCGGGACTCCGGATCTGTAAAGATCTCGTAGGCCTCCTCCGGCAGAGAAGGATCCCAACGCTTGCGGAAGTAGCGCCCGCTCACGACGGCGCAAACCTGTTCCCAGCCCTGTTCCCGGAAGAGCTCCAGGTAACGGTCCAGGTCGTCCACGTTCCGGTAGTCCATCTGGTAGCGGTAGCGGACGCTGGGGTTCCACTCGTAATGAATGCGACTGCCGATCTTTACCAGCTGCCAGCCCTCCGCCGAGGCCTGATCCAGCGCCCGAAGCAGTTCCTCCGTGCTCTGATAGTTGTTCTTGACCTTCTTCTGCTGTTCCTCCATCTGTCGCACCTCCCCCGCGTTTGCGGGCATTTGAATCTTGCAGTTCTGAACCGTCATAGGTCGTTATTGAATGATACAGTTGATCCGGTATCCCGTCTCACAGCTGATGGAGAGGCAGTATTGTCCCGCCGGAAGCTGCAGGCGGATATTCTCCTCCCGGAAGCCGGTCCCGGTCTTCGCGTACACGGTCTGCCCCGCTTCGTTCAGAACCGAGAAGGTCATGGGCGCGTCGGACGCAAAGTCCAGGTCCAGGAAGTAGTTGTCCCGGTATTTGATCTCGAAACCGGCCCAGCGGGAATCCACCATGGGCTCGTCCAGGGAGCCCGCGCTCTGGTGAGCCTGGAAATGGGGCCGCAGGGTCGAGAAAGCAATACCTGCGGCGGCACCCAGAACGATCACCGCCAGAATTGCCGTCAGAAAAGCGCTGCCGTACCTGCGGCTTCGATCACGATCCGGGTTTCGCATGATCGTCCAGCCCCAAACCAGCAGGCCGCTCTCCAGCGCAAAGACCAGCGTCTGGATCAGCAGGGGAAGCTGGAACGTTTGAACCAGCTGAACGCCGTAGTAGATCGCGAAGCCTGCCAGCACGACGGCGATCGCCAGCGCCAGCCTGCCCCATCGGCCGCGCATCTCCCGGAGAGATTCCCGGTCTGTGAAGATCTCGTAGTCCTCCTCCGGCAGGGCGGGGTCGTAGAGCTTGCGGAAGTAGTGCCACTTGTTGAAGGTGGAGTTGACGTACTCCCAGCCCTGCTCCCGGAAGGTCTCAATGTAGCGGCCCATGTCGTCGATCCGGCCGAAATCCATCTGATAGCGATAGCGCAGGTTGGGATTTTTCACAAAGCTGCTGTGAAAGCAGCCGCCCCTTACCAGCTGCCAGCCCTGCTCCGAGGCCCGATCCAGATCCTCGAGCTCCTTCTCATAGCCCCAGGCCGGGTAGAGTTTCCAGGAATTTTTTCGATTTCCTGCCATTGTCAAACCTCCTCCGCGTTTGCGAGCATTCGCCGCAGCCGGGCAATCTCCGTCTCCAGGGCCGCCAGGCCATCGTCGGTGAGCTGATAGAGCCGCCGACGCTCCTGGCCCGGATTCTCCACCAGGATCTCCTGGATCCAGCCCTTTTTCATCATATTGCTGACGGCTCCGTACATGGTGCCGGAGCCGATGATCACGTCCCCGCCGGAGAGCCGCTGGGTCATCTGCATGATGCCGTAGCCGTGGTTTGCCCCCTTGGCCAGGCACAGCAGAATATAATAGTAGCTCTCGGACAGGGGTTCGCTGCGTTTCATTGCTATATCGCCTCCTGTTATGTCGTCGCTTGCTATGTCGCCTTACGACAGTATCATAACACGATATATGTCGTTTGTCAACATAAAAAAAGGCAGATTTTGAAGAAATTTCCCTGCATTTCTCAAAGATTCCTATTGCAATTTACAATTCTGTATGCTATATTTTCCAAGTTGTGAAAGGGGAGAGTACTATGATTCCACAGGAAAAGATCAGAAATATCGCTATCATCGCCCACGTTGACCACGGCAAGACCACCCTCGTGGACGAAATGCTGAAGCAGGGCGGCATCTACCGGGAAAACCAGGCCGTGGTGGATCGCGTCATGGACTCCGGCGATCTGGAGCGGGAGCGCGGCATCACCATTCTGGCCAAGAACACTGCCGTCCACTATAAAGACTACAAGATCAACATCGTAGACACCCCGGGCCACGCCGACTTCGGCGGCGAGGTGGAGCGTATCCTCAAGATGGTCAACGGCGTTCTGCTGCTGGTGGACGCCGCCGAGGGCCCCATGCCCCAGACCCGCTTCGTGCTGCAAAAGGCCCTGGAGCTGGGCCACAAGGTCATCGTGGTGGTAAACAAGATCGACCGGCCCGACGCCCGGATCGAGGAGGTCATGGACGAGGTGCTGGAGCTGCTGCTGGATCTGGACGCCACCGACGAGCAGTTCGAATCTCCCACCATCTTCTGCTCCGCCCGGCAGGGCATCTCCGCCTACGGCCCTCACGAGGAGGGCAAGGATCTGGTACCCCTCTTTGATACCATCGTCAACTATATCCCCGCCCCCCAGGGCGACGCCGCCGGCCCCCTGCAAATGCTGGTGTCCTCCCTGGACTACAACGACTACGTGGGCAGGATCTGCATCGGCCGCATCGAGCGGGGCACCATCCGCCAGAACCAGGAGGTCACCATCTGCGACTTCCACGACCCCGCCATCCAGCAGAAGGGCAAGATCGTGGCCCTCTACGCCTTCGACGGGCTGGGCCGGACCCCCATCCAGGAAGCCAGCGCCGGCGAGATCGTGGCCTTCTCCGGCATCTCCGACATCACCATCGGCCGGACGGTCTGCGACCCCCTCACCGTGGAGCCCCTGCCCTTTGTGAAGATCTCCGACCCCACCATTGAAATGACCTTCGCCGTCAACGACAGCCCCTTCGCAGGCCGGGAGGGCAAGTACGTCACCTCCCGCAACCTCCGGGATCGGCTGGAGCGGGAGCTGCTGAAGGACGTCTCCCTCCACGTCACCGAGCAGGGCACCGACGCCTTCAACGTGGCGGGCCGCGGCGAAATGCACCTGTCCATCCTTATCGAGACCATGCGCCGGGAGGGCTTTGAGTTCTCCGTCTCCACCCCCCGTGTACTGACCAAGGAGATCGACGGGGCGAAGTGCGAGCCCATCGAGCGCATGGTGGCGGACGTGCCCGAAAGCGCCATGGGCGCCGTCATCGAGAAGATCGGCCAGCGCAAGGGCGATCTGGTGTCCATGACCCCCATGGGCAGCCGCTACCGCCTGGAATTCCTGGTTCCCTCCCGGGGCCTCTTCGGCTACCGCAGCGAGTTCCTCACCGACACCCACGGCGAGGGCGTCATGTCCTCCGTGCTGGACTCCTACGCCCCCATGAAGGGCGAGATCGAGCGCCGGAAGACCGGCTCCCTGGTGGCCCATGAGACCGGCGAGACCACGGCCTACGGCATCGGCGGCGTGCAGGATCGGGGCCAGATGTTCGTCAGCCCCGGCATCCCCGTCTACGCGGGCATGATCGTGGGCGCCTGCAGCCGCAACGAGGACATGACCGTCAACGTCTGCAAGAAAAAGCAGCTCACCAATATGCGCGCCGCCGGCTCCGACGACGCCATCCGTCTGGTGCCGCCTCGCACCTTCTCCCTGGAGCAGTGCTTGGAATACCTGGCCGACGACGAGCTGCTGGAGGTCACCCCCCAGAATCTCCGGATGCGTAAGCGCATTCTGGATCACAGCCAGAGAATGCGCGAGCTGATGAAGAAACGGTAAAAATGTAATAGGTAACAAGTAATAAGTAATAGGTGTCGGTTTGGGCACTTATTACTTATTACTTTTTACTTATTGCTTTTTACTTATTACTGCCGCAGGCCCTGCATACACTTTCCCAGTATGAAAACGGGGGTATTTTACTATGGAATTAACGGACTTGGCCCTGCGGCGGGCGGGTGCGCCGGATCTGGCGGAATTTCAGCGGCGGGAGGGTCTGCCGCCCACGGGACGGGCGGACGCGGCCACCTGGGCCGCCCTGCTGCCCTGGCTGACGGGGTATCGGAGCTACCGGGTGGCCCCGGGGGACAACTACAGCCGCATCGCCGCCCGCTTCGGCACCACGGTGCGGGCGCTGATCACGGCCAATCCCAACCAGGATCCCCTGCGGCTCTACGTGGGACAGCTTCTGACCGTGCCGCTGGGCTTTGACGTGGTGCCCACCGATCTGCCCTTCACCTACGAGCTGCAGAGCCTCTGCCTGGAGGGGCTGGCGGCCCGCTATCCCTTTCTGACGGTGCGGAATATCGGGGAGAGCTTCTATGGCCGGAAGCTGCCCCAGATCACCGTGGGGCTCGGCCCCCGGCGGATCCTCTACAACGCGTCCCACCACGCCAACGAGTGGATCACCACGCCGCTGCTGCTGGCCTTTCTGGAGACCTACGCCCGGGCCATCTCCGAAAACGGAAAGATCTTCGGCTTTTCCGCCCAGGCCCTCTACCAGCGCAGCACCCTGCATCTGGTGCCCATGGTAAACCCGGACGGGGTCGCCCTAGTCACCGGCGGGCTGCGGGCCGGGGATCCCGGCTGGGCGGAGGCGGAGCGTCTGGCCAGAAACTACCCCGAGATCCCCTTCCCCGACGGCTGGAAGGCCAATCTCCGGGGCGTGGATCTGAACCTCAACTACCCCGCCCGCTGGGAGCAGGCCCGGGAGATCAAATTTGCCCAGGGCTATTCCAGGCCGGGGCCCCGGGATTACGTGGGCCCGGCCCCCCTCTCGGAGGCGGAAAGCGAGGCCATGGCCCGGCTGACGGAGCTGGTGGAGCCGGGGCTGACCGTCAGCTTCCACACCCAGGGCAACGTGATCTATTGGAAATTCCTGAACATGGAGCCCGCCGGGGCCAGGGAGCTGGGCGAGCGCTTCGCTGCCGTCTCCGGCTACACGCTGGAGGACGTGCCCTTTGCCTCGGGCTTTGCAGGCTACAAGGACTGGTTCATTCTGACCCGGGATCGCCCCGGCTACACCGTGGAGGTGGGCCTGGGAGAGAACCCCCTGCCCCTGTCCCGCTTTGACGAGATCTACGCACGAAACCTGGGCATTCTCACCCTGGGTTTGGCGGAAGGATAGCCTGACGGAATGCAAAATGCAAGGTGCAAAATGCAAAATGATCCTTCTCTGAAAAATACCCGCTTTTTTATTGCCTAATCGCGCAAGATGTGCTATAATGTTTTAGATTATACGAAAAAAGAAAGGAAATCGCCATGAAAGAGATCACATTAGCCCTTTTGGACCGTTTCCGCAGCCAGGAGGCGGCGCGGCAGGAGCTGAAGACCCTCCAGGCCGCCATGGCCAAGACCGAGCTCAAGGAGCTGGCCTTCGTCCCCACCGCTGCAGCGAAGCTGAACGGCGACTTTACGCTGGAGCTCAAGACCCGGGGCGTCACCTATCAGCAGAAGAGCGGCCGCTGCTGGCTCTACGCGGTGCTGAACATCCTCCGGGAGCGCATTTCCGAAACCTGCGAGCTGGACAAGTTCGAGCTCTCCGCCAACTATCTCTCCTTCTACGACAAGCTTGAAAAGGCCAACAACTTCCTGGAGCTGGTCATTGAGAACGCCCACAAGCCCCTGAACGACCGCATGATGGAATACGTGCTGGGCGGCGTGGGCGACGGCGGCTATTGGGATATGGCCACCGACCTGGTGAAGAAGTACGGCGTGGTGCCCGCCTCCGTCATGCCGGAGACCTGGCAGTCCACCCACACCGAAAAGTTCCTCAAGCTGCTCAACAGCCTGCTGCGGAAGGACGCCGGAAAGCTCCGGGCGGTCATCGCCGCGGGTGAGGATCCCCAGCCGGTGAAGGAAGCCATGCTGGAGGAGGTCTACCGCATGGAGTGCATCGCCTTCGGCGAGCCGCCCAAGTGCTTCAGCTTCGAGTACCGGGACAAGAACAACGAATACCACTGCGTCCGGGAGCTCACCGGCAGGGCCTTCTATGAGCGCTTTGTGGGCGACGCGCTGGACGACTACATCACCGTCACCAACCATCCCACCCACGGCCTGCCCATGAACCTCTACTACGTGTTCCACTACATGGGCTCCATGGCCAACCGGGATGTGATCAACCTCAATCTGACCCTGGAGGAGATGGAGGCGCTCACCGTCAAGCAGCTGCGCGACGGCGAGCCCGTCTGGTTCGGCTGCGACGCGGGGGCCTACGGCGACCGGGACAAGGGCGTCTGGGATCCCGACAGCGTCAACTGGTCGGGTCTGATGGGCGGCGTGGACTTCGAGATGTCCAAGGGCGACCGGCTGGAATACCACGACAGCTTCGCCACCCACGCCATGATCTTCGTGGGCGTCAACTTTGACGAGAACGGGACCCCCGACCGCTGGAAGATCGAAAACAGCTGGGGCGAGGACGTGGGCAAGAAGGGCTACTTCGTCTGCAGCGAGGCCTATTTCCGGGAGTACGTCTACGAGGTCATCGTCCGGAAGAAGCACCTCACCGACGCCCAGCGGGCCCTGCTGGAGCAGCCGCCCGTCCGCATCCAGCCCTGGGAAGGCGATTGGCTGTAATCGGATTTTTCAAATCGTGTAAACCTTTTTGCCGAATTCGGCGTCTATTATATCAGGCAACCAAATCTATATACACACGGAGAAATGAAAATGGACATCATGCAAAAGATCCTCAATGAGCTGCGGAAGGCGGTGCAGGGGAAGGACCAGGTCCTGGTCTGGATCCTCATGACCATTCTGGCGGACGGCAACGTCCTGCTGGAGGACATCCCCGGCGTGGGCAAGACCACCATCGCCCTGGCCTTCTCCCGGGCGCTGGACCTGGACTATGGCCGCGTGCAGTTCAACCCCGACGTGCTTCCCTCGGACATTACCGGCTACTCTGTCTACGACAAGCAGACCGGCAGAATGACCTATCAGAAGGGCGCCATCCTCTGCAACCTCTTCCTGGCCGACGAGCTGAACCGGGCCACCTCCCGTACCCAGTCCGCTCTGCTGGAGGCCATGGAGGAAGGGCAGGTCACGGTGGACGGCATCACCCATCCGCTGCCCCGGCCCTTTACCGTCATCGCCACCCAGAACCCCACCGGCGCGGCCGGCACCCAGCTGCTGCCCGATTCCCAGATGGACCGCTTCATGGTGCGTCTGTCTGTGGGCTACCCCAAGATGAAGGACGAGCTGGAGATGGTCCTGGCCCGTCAGGGCGGCGTCAATCCCCTGGAGCAGGTGGAGCAGGTGGTGAGCCGCACCGAGCTGGCCGCCATGCAGGACGCCGTCAGCCAGATTTACATCAAGGACACCGTGATCAACTACGTGATCTCCCTGGTCAACCAGACCCGCTCCATCTCCCAGATCGAGCGGGGCGCCAGCCCGCGGGCCACCCTGGCCCTGGTATCCATGGCAAAGGCCGCCGCCTATCTGAACGGGCGGGACTACGTGCTGCCCGAGGACGTGAAGACCGTCTTTGTGGGCACCGTGGCCCACAGACTGCTGCTCTCCGCAGAGGCCAGAGCCCAGGGGCTCAGCGCGGAGCGTCTGCTTTCGTCTCTGCTGGACAAGGTACCGGCTCCGGGAGTATAAGACAATGGCCATCAACCGTCTGCTGTACCTGGGTCTGCTGATCCTGAGCCTGATCTTCTATTTTGCCAGCAGCGTCTGGTTTTCCTGGCTGCTGCTGATCCTTGTGCTGGCTCTGCCGATCCTGACCCTGCTGGTATCGCTCCCCGCCATGCTCTCGTGCCGTCTGAACGCGACCATGGCAGACACGGTGAATCAAGGGGACAACGCTACCCTCCATCTGCGTCTGCGCTCCTGGCGCGTTCTGCCCATGCCCGCCGTCCAGATCCGCCTCAACCTGCGGACCAGAGACCGGGAGCGGGATATGCGCTATCTCAGCCGCCTGTCCAGAGCAGAGGGCGTGCTGAACCTGCCCACCGAAAACTGCGGCTTTTTGGTGCCGGAGTTTCGCAGGGGCCGCGTCTATGATATGCTGGGTCTGATCCGCCTGCCCCTGCGGCTGCCCAGCCTTCCCCCCATGGCGATCCTGCCGCCGGAGTGTACCCCCGATCCCATGCCCCAGCTGGAGCAGTTCCTGCACCAGCAGATGAAGCCGAAGCCGGGCGGCGGATACTCCGAGCAGCACGACCACAGAGTCTATCATCCCGGCGACCCGGTGAAGGATATTCACTGGAAGCTCTCCCTGAAGACGGACGAGCTGATCGTGCGGGAGCCCCAGGAGCCCCTGCGCCGGAAGGTCGTTCTGGCCATCTGGACGCCCCACGGCGCAGAAGAGCGGGGCATCAACCTGGGCAACTTCCGCTGGCTCTCCGGCTGGCTTCTGGAGCACGAGGTGGTTCACCACGCCGTATGGATGTCCGGCAAGAACATCCAGCTCCGGGAGGTCCGCACGGAGGAGGATATGATCTCCGTGCTGCGCTCCGCCTGCCTTGCGCCGGAGAACACGGATGATCTGCCCTGGCCTCTGCCGCTGCACGCAGACCAGATCTGCCCCGTCGGCACAAAAGGGGGTTTGCTATGAAACAGCACAGCGATTTTGTCCGTCTGTTATCGGATCTGTTCCTGCTGCTGATCGGCGTGCTCGGCGCTGTTTTCTGTCTGATCACCGCCTTTGACCTGGCCGTCCCGGAAAGCTTTTCCTGGGTGAGCATCGGCTCTCTGGCCGTTTTCTCCCTGGTCCTGGGGGATAAGAAGCGGGATAAGACCACCGCGCTGATCCTGCTGGGCATTCTGCTGCTTTTGGCCTTTCTGTTCCGTTCGGAGCTGGCAGAGAGCTTCCGCGACCTGTGGGGCTATCTCTCCTCCACCTTTGCCCTGGGCTATGAGTACTTTGAGAATCTCGTGCCCGAGGAATTCAACAAGACCGGAGACTACGGCCCGGCCATCCTGGCTCTGACGGTGCTGGTATCCTACATCTCCAGCCTGTCCGTCCGGGTCTGGAAGCGGACGACGCCCATGGCCCTGGCGCTGATGCTCTTTGTGGCCCCCTGTTTTATTCTGCTGGATACTCCCCCGGACACCCCGCCCCTGCTGGCCGCCGTGTTCTCGGTGCTCGCCCAGGCCTTCAGCCAGTCTGTGCGCCGCCGCGGGGAGGGCGAGCATTTCAAGGCCGTCTGCTGCGGCGCGATTTTGGCCGCCGTTCTGCTGGGCGTGCTGCTGATGCTGTTCCCCCAGAAGACCTACACCCCGCCCATTACCTGGGCTCAGCTCTCCAAAAAAATCGAGCAGCTGGGAAAGAAGCTGGAAAATCGCGGCAACGCCCAGGCGGGGCTCACCGGCAACCAGGAGGCAGTGGATCTTTCCAGCCTGGGCGCTCTGCCCAACCGGCCGATCCCCATTCTCTACGCCACCTCCTCCGAGGACGCCTATCTCTATCTCCGCGGCGCCAGCTATTCCGTCTTTGACGGCACCTATTGGTCTCACGGCGACAGTCAAAAATGGAGGCAGAACGCCCTGTTCCCGTATGTGGGAGGAAAGGGCGGCGCCACCCTCAGCATCGAGACGCTGGATCCGGAGGATCTGATCTACACCACCTATCATCTCACCAGTATGCCTGCCGGCGGTACCTTGGTCTCCGACGCCTACATCGACAACAGCACAGACACCCTGGCCTACACCATGCACTTCGTCCAGGATACCAAGCCTGTCTCCCCCAGCGAGGTCTACGACCAGTGGGTGCGGGAAACCTGCCTGGCGCTGCCGGAGCAGACGCGGGCCGGTATGCTGAGCTGGTGGAATGCCCAGGAGCTTTCGGCCCATACCGTTCCCTACAACAGCGATCCTGCCGCGGTGCAGCGCTTTGCGGAGGCTGTGGCTGCCCAGGTATCCGCCTGCGCCAAGTACAGCCGCAACCCGGCCAGAATGCCCGCCGGCGTGGATTTCTGCACCTGGTTCCTGAACGACGCGGAGGAGGGCTACTGCGTCCACTACGCCTCCGCCTGCACGGCGCTGCTTCGGGCGCTGGGCATCCCCGCCCGCTACGTCTCCGGCTACGTCTGCGAGGCGACTGCCAACGAGAAAGCCCGGGTCACCAACCTGCAGGCCCACGCCTGGGTAGAGATCTGGATCGGCGGCCGCTGGGTCAACATCGAACCCACCCCGGAGGACGCCACGGAATTCACCGGGATCATTCCCGGCCAGGATGACACCCCGGTGACAGAGCCGCCGGAAACCAAGGATCCCGACCAGCGTCCCGACCCCCATATCAACCGGGATCGGGAGATCACGGAGCCCACCCTGGATACGGAGGCCCCCGGCAACGTTCCGGGCCACGGCTCCGGCAGCGGAAAGAACGAAAAGCTTGATCTGACCTTCCTCTGGTTCTTCCTAGTGGTGATCGGTGTCCCCGCGCTGATCCTGGGGCGGCGCACCCTCGTGCTTCGGCATTGGGAGAATCGCATCCTCAAGGCGACGGGCAACCACAGAGCCCGGCTCCTGTATCAGCGTATGTGCCGCCTGGAAAAGCTGGGCGGCGGCGCGATCCCGGAGGAGGCCCTCACTCTGGCCAAGAAGGCAAGCTTCAGCCAGCACACCCTGACCGACGTGGAGCTGGCCGCCATGCGCCAGGTCTGCGACGAGCAATCCAGCCGTCTGAAGATCGCCACCTTCTGGCATCGCGTGTACTACAAGTACGTCCTGGCAGTGATTTAACGAAAAAAGCTCCCGCCCTCGGGCGGGAGCTTTTATTTCGAAAGCGTTCTTATTCCACGGTAAACTGAAACAGCGTTCGGCTCGTCCATTCCCTTCCGGCCCGCAGGGTGACCGGCGGGAAGCTGCGGTGATTGGGCGCGTCGGGGAAGCCCTGGGTCTCCAGGCACAGACCGGCGCGGGGGCCGTAGACCGCCCCCTCCTTGCCGGCCAGCCCCGCCGGAATGTAGTTGCCGGTGTAGAGCTGGACGCCGGGACGGTCTGTCCAGACCGTCATTTTGATCCCGCTCCGGGCGCCCCAGAGCTCCGCCGCAGGGCGGAAGGCCTCCACGTCGGCGTCGATAACGTAGTTGTGGTCGAAGCCCCCTGCCAGCCGCAGCTGCTCCTCGGGCTGGTCGATCCGCTGGCCGATCCGGACAGGTCGGGTCAGATCCATGACGCCGCCGCTGACGGCCCGGATGGCCCCGGTGGGGATGGCCTTGTCGTCCGTGGGGGTGAAGCTCTGGGCGTGGAGGCAGATCCGGTGCTCCAGAACGGAGCCGCTGCCCTGGCCGTCCAGGTTGAAATAGCTGTGGTTGGTGGGGTTGCAGAGGGTGTCCCGGTCGCTGACGGCCCGGTATTCCACCGACAGGCCCCTGCCCTCCAGCCGATAGCACAGTTCGAACCGGATCTCCCCGGGGATCCCGCCCAGGCCGTCGGGGTGGACGTATTGCAGGCGCACTGCCGCGGGGGATTGCTCCGCCACCGTCCAGAGCTTTGTGTGCAGGCCGGCCTCGCCGCTGTGGAGGCAGTTGCCCCGGTCGTTCACCGTCAGATGCAGGGGCTTGCCGTTCAGCAGACAGGCCGCCTTGCCGATCCGGTTGGCCACCGGGCCCACCGTGGCGCCGAAGCAGCCGTCGTGATTAACATAATCTACCTGCGTCTCATAGCCCAGCACCACGTCCAGGGGCTCCCCGTTCCGGTCGGGCACCCAAAGCGCCCGCAGCGTGGCCCCATAAGGCAGGATCTCAGCGGCCAGGCGCTCATTTTTCAGACAAATGAAAGGATCGTAATTCATCATAAACATTTCACCTTTTGCAATGAAGTATCCCTTGCGGAATATGAAGTATCTCCTTTGGAGATATGAAGTATGTGCTTCGTACATATTGTGGTATCTGTTTATTCTGCGAATAAACAGATGAAAAAGAAATGAATTGATAAAGCGGGGAAAGCTTCCCGTTGTGTCAAATATGGCGCAGCCATACTTCATAAGCGAAGCGTCTTCATGCGGCGAAGCCGTACTTCATATCCGCGTCAGCGGATACTTCATCCCAGCGCAGTGTCCAGCTCCGTCAAGTATTCCTCCGTGGTGTACCACGCGGTGGCGAAGCGGACGATGGTGTGGGCCGGGTCGGGGTTGGACCAGAAGCCCACGGGGACCCGCTCCCGGATGGCGTTGTAGCGCTGGTTCTCCATGATGGCGAACTGCTGGTTGGTGGGGGTGTCCATATAGCAGGGGATGCCGTGCTTCGCCAGGATGGTCTTGAGGGTCTCGGCGGTCTCCACCCCCTGCTTGCCCAGGGCAAAATAGAGGCCGTCGGTGAACAGGGCGTCGAACTGCACCCCGCAGAGGCGGCCCTTGGCCATGAGCGCGCCGTGCTTTTTGATGAAGTTGACGAAGTGGGCCGGGGTTCGGCGGGGGAAGACCACCGCCTCGCCGCAGAGGGCCCCGCACTTGGTTCCGCCGATGTAGAAGGCGTCGCAGAGAGAGGCGATCAGGGGCAGATCCACGTCCGTATCCCGGGCCGCCAGGCCGTAGGCCAGCCGGGCCCCATCCAGATAGAGCCGCATACCGAACTCGCGGCAGACGGCGGAGATGGCCTCCAGCTCCCTCCGGGTGTAGAGGGTGCCCCATTCAGTGGGATGGGAGATATAGACCGCGCCGGGGTAAACCATGTGCTCCACGTTCTCGTCCTTCAGCAGGGCGGAGGCCAGGGCCCGGATCTCCGCCGGGTTCAGCTTCCCCTCGTGCTCCGGCAGGGCCAGCACCTTGGCCCCCAGGGCCTCGGGGGCTCCGGCCTCGTGGACGTGGATGTGGCCGGTCTGGGCGGCGATGACGCCCTCCCAGGGCTTCAGAATGGAGGCCAGCACCACGGCGTTGGTCTGGGTGCCGCCGCTGAGGAAGTAGACCTCCGCTCCGGGGCAGCCGCAGGCGGCCCGGATCTTCTCCCGGGCGCTCTCGGAAAAGGTGTCGAAGCCGTAGCCCGGCTGTGGGATCAGATTGGTCTCGATCAGCCGCTGCAATACCGCGGGATGCGCCCCGCAGGAATAGTCGTTTTCAAAGGTGATCATGGCGGTTCTCCTTGTTCAGAGTTTTATTTGCACTATTATATCCCCGCTCCCGATTTTTGTAAATGCAAAAATGCAAAAAAAGCTTGCTTTTATCGACCGGATTCGATATACTTTGGAAAGCGGCGGCACGCCCTGCCGC
Source organism: Oscillospiraceae bacterium (assembly GCA_016292255.1). Lineage (GTDB taxonomy): Bacteria > Bacillota > Clostridia > Oscillospirales > Oscillospiraceae > JAFRPC01. The sequence continues at coordinate 6,789 of JAEEZZ010000161.1, read as the reverse complement.
AGGATGATAAAAAATGGAGTGAATCATACTATGGAAATCAAAGCAGTCGTTCTGGCGGCCGGAAAAGGCACACGCATGATGTCTGAAAGCTGCAATCTGCCCAAGGTTCTGCGTCAGGCCTGCGGGAAGCCCCTTCTGCACTATGTTCTGAACGCGCTGGACTTTATTCCTGCCGAAAATACCGTTCTGGTGGGCGGCTATATGCGGGAGCTGGTCTTTGAGGCCTTCCCGGCCTACCCCCACGCCGTCCAGGATCCCCAGCTGGGCACGGGCCATGCGGTGATGTGCGCCAGGGAGCATCTGAAGGACTTCGACGGCACGGTGCTGGTCTGCTACGGCGATATGCCCCTGCTGAAAAAAGAGGTCTATCAGGGCCTGCTGGAATACCACGCCGCCAACGGCGCTGCCTGCACCATGCTCTCCGGCACCTGCGAGGAGTATCTGCCCTACGGTCGGGTGCTCCGGGACGAGCACGGCGACTTCCTGCGCATCGTGGAGGATCGGGACTGCACCCCCGAGCAGAAGGCCATTCGGGAGCTGAACGTGGGCATCTACGCCTTCGACTGCAAGGCCCTGCTGGCCAGCCTGGACGAGATCAAGGACAACAACGCCCAGCATGAGTACTATCTCACCGACGTCCCCGCCATCCTCCGCAGCCACGGCCAGCGGGTGGCGGTCTACACTGCCCAGCTCAACGAGCAGATCCTGGGCGTCAACACCCCCGAGCAGCTGGCGCTGACGGAGAAGTATTTGCAGCAATAAGCCGATCCATCGGAAAACAACAAATCCCACAGAGGAACGCCTCTGTGGGATTTGTCTTTGTTTTCAGCCCATGTCGGCCGCTTCGATGTGCTCGGCGTACCGGGACAGATCCTTCCCTTCGTTGAGACCGTTCAGGAAGCGCAGGAGACGGTTGAAGTCGATGTCTGCGAGAGTTTTGTCCCGGTAGAGGTCGCTTCTGGCCGGGAAGTATTCCTCTTCCTTGATCTGCTCCGCAACAGTCTGGATCAGCGCCCAGGCCTCCCGCTGCTCCGGGGTGGCTGTCCCGTCCTCCACCAGGTCGGAGAGCTGGACGTAGTCCTTGTAGCCCTCGCCGGTGCGGTAGAGCACGTCGATGAACAACTCGTCCACGCAGCCGGAGGACATCAGACAGCCGATCTGAAAGCGGTATCCGTCCGTCCATTGGGGCTCCACCAGGATCTCCGCGGGTTGGTGGTTCCAATAGTTCAGATCCGTCCGTTCCTCACGGGGCTCTCCGGTCAGAGCCTCCCGCATCAGGCCGAAGAACAGTTCCTTGTCGATGGTCTCAAATTCGAACTCTGCCGGATCCAGGGCCAGCAGCTCCGCCGGCTCCCTGTCATTGGTCAGAATGGCCTCGATCTTTTCCATATCCCGCGCCTGGGCGGCGGAGCCCATGCCCCAGATCAGACGGTCGGGAACGTAAAGATCCATGCGAACGCCGTCGCCGGAATACTGTGCCGGATCCCGGAGATAGTCCTCGTAGCGCACCAGGGTCGGGCTGGGGTCATCCCCCGTGTGGAGCTCGGCCTGGACGTAGGCGTCGTCAAAGCGATGGCGCAGGTTGACGCCGCTGAAGCCGTAGCGGCACAGCTGCAGGTCGTTGCCGTCCTTGTTGGTGTACTGGGTGAAGGAAAAGACCCAGCCGTCGTCGCAGACGCTTCTTGCTGTCTTCTCCTGCCAGGCCACGTCAAAGCCGCCGGGGTTGTGGAGCTCCGTGGCGGGAACCTTGGCGGGAAAGAGTACGCTTCCCGCATAGACGCCGGACACCAGCAGGGCCACCGTGGCCGCGATCAGCGCGGCCCGACGCAGGGGATGGCGGCTTCGCGTCTTCGTTCCGGCGCTTGCCCGGGCCTCGTCCAGATACGCAGGGCGGGCCTCCGAGAGGGCGCGCAAAATGCTTTCGGTTTTCATAGCAGTTCCTCCTTTTCCAAGAACGCTTTCAGCTTTTTTCGTGTTCGGAACAGCAGCACCGAGGCGTGGGCCTTGCTCAGGCCCTTGGCGGCGGCAAGGGTATCCAGATCCTCCAGGTCGTAGTAGCGCCGGAGGAAGAGCTCCCGCTCCCGCCGAGGGAGGGATCCCAGAAAGACGTTGATCCGCTCCGCCAGCAGGCGGGCCGCCACAGCCTCCTCCACATCGTCCTTGGCTGAGGCGCAGTATTCCAGCTCCTCAAAGACTTCCGTCACCGTGCCGCCGCCCCGTTTTTGACGGCGACTGTCCCGGAGACAGTTCAGCGCCGCGTTCCGAACCAGGGCGGTGAAGTAATGGCCGAGCGATTCGGGCTGCTTGGGCGGAACCGTTTCCCAGACCGCCAGCAGCCCGTCCTGGACGCATTCCTCCGCGTCCTCCTCGGAACCGGTGATCCTTCGGGCCAGCGCCAGGGCAGGGCGGCCCCAGCTCTCACGGATGGCCGCAAGGGCAGCCTCATCCCGATCCCGGAGGCAGTCCAGGATGCTTTCTTCGTTCATGTGCTTCTCCTTTGTTTCATTCAGAAGGCCTTCTGCTATCTATGACACCGTTCTGCCCGGAAAATTACAAGCCCGCCCGAGAATGCTCTCGAACGGGCTGCGGACGAGCAATGCTCGCCCCTACGGTGGGGATGGGGCAGCCCCTGCGCAAACCGGGCGCACACTGTGCGCCCCTACGGCAGGGACGGGTAGCCTCTGCGGCTTGCGGGCGGCCGGTGGCCGCCCCTACAGGACGCTCAGAATATGGGCATTGCGGACGATGGCGTCCGCGATTTGATCGTTGACCGAGTAGGCGTGCTTTTCCAGGTCGCCGCAGACGGCCTCGGTGAGGCCCTGATCCTGAAGGACGGTGATAATCGTCCCGGCCAGATTCTCCATCATATCCTGCTTGGCCCGGGCCATGGTCTTTCCGTTGTCGGTGGTAAGCAGCAGCTCCAGAGTCTCGGCCTCGCCGGAGAGCAGCGGAAGCTGCCGCAGGGCCCGGAACTGCCACTTGTAATAGGGCAGGTAGCGCTGGTTCAGCAGGAAGATCACGGCGATGGCGTGGCGGACGTATTCCCCCACGGCCAGCTGGGCCGCGGCGGGCTCCCCGTGGGCCAGACAGCGGGGGTAGTTGTACTGCCCCGCCTGGGCCATGCCCAGCAGACGCCCCGCCAGCTTCTTCTTCCGCACGTCGGCGGGCTGGCGGGAGAGGCGCTCCCGGATCCCGGCAAAGACCCCGTCCCCCGGCCAGAACAGTTCTCCGTTTACGATCTCGGCCAGATACTGCTCCTCCAGGCGCAGCCAGAGATCCAGGCTCAGGCTCCCGTCCCGGCTGCCGGTGCGGGCCTCCAGAAAGTCCCCCAGACGGATCACGCCCCGGCGGGCGCCACCCGCAGGGGCCAGCTTGGGCCGGGAAAAGCCCAGGTATTCCTTGGGCAGGGCGGCATAGGCCCGCTCCATCCGGAAGGCCGTCCGCCGATCCAGCAGCTCCTCCTCGGGAAGGAAAATGCAGAAGCCCGGCTCAAAATCGTGATCCTGGGAAACGGCGTCGTCAAAGCCGAAGCACTCCGAGCCGCTGCCCACCAGTCCCACCGCCAGCCGGTCAGCCCATTCCGGGAATTGCTCCCGCAGCATGGGCGCGCCGTAGGTTTCAAAATATCGGCGGGAGAGTTCAATTCCCTGCATAAAGCTTCCTCGCAATCTCCTGCAGCTCCGCTGCATCTGCGAAACGGCCGTAATACGAAAAGGTGGGGGCGCACTTTTCGCAGACGAAGGCGTAGTAGCCGTTCCGGGGCAGCTCCGGGCGATCCAGCAAGGCCCGGGCCCGATCCAGCCGGGCTTCGATCTCAGTCTCGGCCTCCAGGAGGCCCTGCTCGGCCTCGGCAAGGTTGGCCAGGTTCAGCTCCGTGATGGCCAGCTCCAGGGCCCCGTTGGGCTGGGGCTCCATAATGACCAGGGCCTTTTCATACAGTCCCCGGGCCTCGGCAAAACGGCCCAGATCCACCAGCACAAGGGCCATGTTGTTGTACAGTCCCCCCAGCCGGCCATCCTCCGGCGGGAGGGCTTTTTCATAGATGCCCCGGGCCCGCTCATAATAGGGCAGGGCAGTCCCGGGCTCGTTGAAATTCTTATAGACCGTGCCGATATTGAGCCAGGTGGTGGCGGCAGTCACGGTATCCTCCAGCCCGGCCCGGCCGATCAGCGCCTCCGCCGTCTCCACGGCCTCCATGGCCCGCTCCCGCTTGCCCATTTTTCGGAACAGGCCCATACGCTCGTTCTCGATAGAGAGCTGGCCCCGCCAGTCCCGGCCCGCCACGGCCTCCTGCCGCCAGTAGTCCAGGTGGCGCTCTGCGGCGGCGTAATCGTTCCGGCTCAGGTACTCGTCCAGCCGGGAAATGCACCGGTGCAGATCCACCGGGCTGTGCTTTTCATCCTCCGGCTTGCAGAATATGCAGGTCGGCTCCAAATAGTCCTCAGGACGCAGTCCCTTCATGCTGCTTGCCTCCTTTCTCGACCGGCAGTCCCGCCGGCAGCTTCCATGGGTTTTCCGGATCCGGATCCGTGGGATCCCAGCCGGATCGGGGATCCTCCGGATCCAGCCGGATCGACGTGGGTCTTGGAACGGGCAGCTCCTCCGTGTCGTAGATGTGGATCGAGGTGCCCACGGGGCAGTTGTCATAGATCCACTTGGCGCCCTCTACAGGCAGGCGGACGCAGCCCATGGAGGCCGCGCTGCCCAGCTTGTTGTATTCCTCAGTCTCCAGGCTGTCCTTCGTCTTGTAATAGTAGGGCACGGAGTGGAACAGAATGTTGCCGTAGATCCCGCAGACGTACTGCCCCCAGACCCCGCCGAAAAGGGCGCACCAGCTCTGCTTGCCCCCCAGCCGGTAGTAGCCGTAGGGCGTAGACCAGCCGGTGGAGCAGAGCCACGCCTTCACCGGGAGGCTGTAGTCCTCGCCCTCCTTGCCGTAGACGATCACCACGTTCTGATTGCGGAGCACGTCGATGGAATAGGGCCGTTCCTCCCCGCTTTTCGCGTAATAGAGCTCCGGCTCGTCGTTGTCCACCCGGATGACCGTCCCCCGGGTCAGCGTCCGATCCCCCTGCCGCAGCGTCGCCACAAGGTATTCCTCCCGATCCCGGTCGCCCAGGGCAAACGAATAGCGGAGGGTGGCCTTCTGCTCCAGGCCGGGGCGGAGCTCCAGCTCCGGCCAGCTGAGCCAGGGTCTGCCGTTCAGCTCCAGGGTGAGGGAGCAGACCCGCTCCTCCGCCGGGAGCTCCACCCGGGGAAAGGAGACGGTGATCTCCGCCTCGGGCTCGTCGGGGCAGGCTGTCAGCTCCACGGGGAGCAGCATTTCTACGCAGTCCGCCAGCGCGGGCGGTTCCGTCGGTGCGAGGGTCTCGCAGGCGGGCGTCTCTGCCGGGGGGCTTTCTGCCGGAATCAGCTCCCGGACAGTCTCCGCTGCGGCGGAGTCCGTCGAGGCCGCTGTCTGCCCCGCGCAGCAGCCTGTCAGCGTCAGCAGAAGCAGGCAAATGAGTGCAAAACGCTTCATGCAATTATTCCTGTCTTTTTTGTAGAATTATCTGTTATTATACATAATTCCGCCGGGTCTGGCAAGAGGGAAATCCATGATTTTTCACAGAGTTTCCTTTGTTCCCCAAAAAACGGTGGACAAGGGCGGCCCGCCGTGATAAAATGTATCAATAATCAGAGAGGAAGTATTTTTATGAAGCATTATATCCTTGCGAAGTTCACCCCGGGGACGGACGTGCAGGCCCTGGTGGAGCCGGTGCGGGCCATCTTCGCCGAGACGCTCCGCATCCCGGGCATCCACGGTCTCGAGCTCAAGTCCTCCTGCTCCAGCCGGCCCAACCGCTACGATCTGATGATCGTGCTGGACATGGATCGGGAGGCCCTGCCCGCCTACGACGTCTGCGAGCCCCATCTGCGCTGGAAGACGGAGTACGGCCCCATCACCGAGAGCAAGGCGATCTTCGACTGCGAATAACGGGGATCCCCCAAATCAAACAATAATTTCTTGAAATTCAAAAAATTTTATGCTATAATATTTTGCATTTAAAATTATGACGAAAGTGAGGTATTGTGTGCTATGCAATACACGAAGGAAGTCGACGAAATGGTCTGCGTGGCAAAGGGCCCCAATCACGGCCCCGCCCCCATTCCCGAGGAGGGAAAATGGATCCAGGCCAAGGAGATCAAGGACATTTCCGGCTACACCCACGGCATCGGCTGGTGTGCACCCCAGCAGGGCGCCTGCAAGCTGAGCCTGAACGTCAAGGACGGCATCATCCAGGAGGCGCTGGTGGAGGTCATCGGCTGCTCCGGCATGACCCACTCCGCCGCCATGGCCAGTGAGATCCTCCCCGGCAAGACCATTCTGGAGGCGCTGAACACCGACCTGGTCTGTGACGCCATCAACACCGCCATGCGGGAGCTGTTTTTGCAGATCGTCTACGGCCGCACCCAGTCCGCCTTCTCCGACGACGGTCTGCGGATCGGCGCGGGTCTGGAGGACCTGGGCAAGGGCCTGCGCTCCATGACCGGCACCACCTACGGCACCATGGCCAAGGGCGCCCGCTACCTGGAGCTCACCGAGGGCTATATCGTCAAGCAGGCCCTGGACGAGAACAACCAGATCTGCGGCTATCAGTTCCTGAACCTGGGCAAGATGATGGACGCCATCAAGAAGGGCATGAGCCCCAACGAGGCCTACGAGAAGAATCTGGGAACCTACGGCCGCTTCAAGGCCGAGGACGGCGCGGTCAAGTGGATCGACCCGCGCAAGGAATAATGGGAGGT
>JAEEZZ010000160.1 GCA_016292255.1 Oscillospiraceae bacterium | reverse complement strand
TTGCTGGCTTCTTCCTGGGAAACCTGCTTGGGAAGCTGGGCGGGATCCGTGACGATCTTCTCGCCGTCAACAAGATAGATACCGGTTTCGTAGAGTTTCAGCATGATAATCTCCTTTTTGTGCGCGTTCAGCGCCGGGGTCTGCGCCCCCATGTGTTTTTCGGAAGGGAGGGGATATGCGATTTGACGAAAAATCCCCATATACTTCCTTTTAGCATTATAGAATGTTCACAAGGAATTTTCAAGAGGCATTTCGAGAAAAAACCGGAAAAAGCCGCGAGAATCCTATGAGATAATGTAATGTGAAGCATAAGAAGATTTAATTCCAGATCGTCAAATGGCCGCCGCACTTCAGCCGAAATGCGGCGGCCTCTTGGTTTTTCAAATGAATTTACACCGTAAGGATCTCCTGCAGCCCGCAGGCCTCCAGCTGGGGCTTGCCGGCGGTGACGCAGACGGCCCGCTCCCCGATCAGCTCCTCCAGTGCGGGAGCCAGGGCCAGCAGATCCGCGGGGGTGGTGTGGATCAGCTGGGCGTACAGGCGTCGGATCTTCTCCTCGGTCATGCCGCAGAGCCAGCGGTTCTCCCCGGCGGTGACGCTCTCCTCCTCCCCCCGCAGGGGATCCAGCGCGGACACAGAGCCCAGGATAAAGCCGATCAGCTCCGGGGAATCGGCGCAGAACGTGCGAAGATAGGCCGGTGCGGCGCGCATCACGTCCAGGGAACGGGCAGGCTGGGGATCGCGGTAGGTGTAGAAGAAGAGGTCGCCGTTGCTCCTGCAGTTGAAGCCGCAGCCGTAGGCGCCGCCCTGGACACGGATCTCGCTCCAGAGATAGGTGTAGTTCAGAATGTTGGCCAGCACCGGGAAGCAGCCGCTGTAATCTCTCCCGTGGAGCCGCAGGCTGGAGCCCATGCAGGCAAAGCCCACAGCGGCGGGGATCACCACGCCCTCCTGCCGTGCGCCGGGCAGGGCGTAGACTGCGGCAGTGGGGGCAGACTGCCCCGTGACCGGCATGGCCCCCCGCAGAAGCTCCAGGGCGTCGTCGCTGACCCGCTCGTTGGCGGAGAGGATCAGCCGCTCCCGGGTGACCAGGCGGCGGTTCAGGGCATCCAGCGTCGCCAGCAGGCCCCGGAGGGTCTCGTCGTCGGCGGTGCTCATGCGTTTCAGCCAGCGGGCGTATTCCACGCCGGAGCTGTACTCCGCAGCCGCGCCGTGGGCGGTGATGCCTGCGCTCAGCCGGGAAAGGGCGAAGCGGTGGCCGGCGGAGGACAGGGCCATCTGGGCGTTCAGCGCCATCTGCTGCAGATTGTCCCGGAGCATGGGCAGGTCGTCCCAGCGAGTCCGGGTCATGATCTCGCTCACCAGCGCAGCGGCTTCCCGGACGCACTCCGGCAGGCAGGCCAGGGAGACGGAGAGCAGCACGCGGCAGGAATCCGCCGTCTTGCCCTCCACGATGGCGGGCTTCATTTTGATCCGGCCCACGGTACGCATCAGCTCCAGGGGCAGGCGGGAGCGGTCATAGTGCTCCGTCCCCATGGCACCCAGCAGCTCGCAGAGCATGGTGAAGGCCGGCAGCTCCTCCAGCTTCAGATCGGAGGCCTCGAAGTGGGCCCGCAGGAAGGCCAGCTTGCTGCCCGTCTCGTGGCGCAGCAGGGGGACGTCCCCCAGGCGGGTCTCGGTCATACGCAGGGGGGTGGGCGCGTCCGCCAGATCCCGGATCTTCAGCACGGGGATGGTAGCCAAAGCTTCCTCGCTGTCCGGGGTCTGCTGCCACAGGCGCAGGGACTCGGCCCGCTGGGCCTGGGCCGCCCAATCCGCCTCCGTCCAGGCGGCGGTGAGGGCGCGGACCCGCGCCTGCTCCCGGGCGGCGTTTTCAGCCCCCAGGGTGGCAGAGGGCACCAGGGTAACGGTGGCAGTGTGCTCGTTGTCCAAAAAGAGCTCCCGCAGCAGGCGCTCGGGGAAATCGGTGCCGATGGCCTGCTCCAGCTCCGCCAGAGCGTCCTCCACCAGCAGGCCCCGGGCGGGGTCGCCGCCGTAGAGCCAGGTGTCCAGCATATCCAGGGCCTCCGCCAGGCTCCGGGGCACGCCGCCGCTGTCCCGATCCCGCAGCTCAAAGGCGAAGCGGCGGCAGCAGGCCTCCAGGCGCTCCCGATCCAGCCCCTCCGTGACGAGACGGCTCAGGGTGTCCCGCACGGTCTGTTCCAGCTCCGGCTGTCTGTCCGGGTCGGTGTTCCAGGCCACCCAGGCGGCCGTGGACTGCTGGGTGCCGTCGTTCAGCTTCACTTCAAAGTCCTGGGCCAGCCCGGCGTCCAGCACGGCCCGCTTCAACGGGGCGTCGTCGTCGCCGGTGAGATAGTCCGCCAGGATGGAGAAGGCGTTGTTTCGCAGGTCGTCGTCATAGCTGCACAGCAGGGCGGCGCAGGCGACGATGCTGCGGTGGGCCGGATCCTCCTCGGGGCCGATGGCGTAGGGCATGGTGACCCGCTGCGCCGCCACGGGCTGCTGCATGGGAATATCGAAGCAGAGCGCCTGCCGGTCATAGTCCCGGAGGAAGCTGTCGATCTTCTCCAGGCAGGCGTCCAGATCCACGCTGCCCACCAGGGAGATCCGGGCGTTGGAGGGATGGTAGTATTTTTTGTGGTTGGCGATAAACTGCTCGTAGCTCAGCTCGGGGATGTGGACGGGGTCGCCGCCGGAGACGTGGCGATAGCAGTTGTCGGGGAACAGGAGCCGATCCAGCTCCATATCCACCAGCCGCTCGGGGGAGGCGAAGGCGCCCTTCATCTCGTTGAATACCACGCCCTGCCAGCAGACCTGCTCCCCTTCTCCCTCAAAGCGCCAGCCCTCCTGCCGGAAGACCTCGGGCTTGTGGTAGATGACCGGGTGGAAGACGGCGTCCAGGTAGACGTCCATCAGATTCAGCAGATCCCGGTCGTTCCGGCTGGAAACGGGATAGACCGTCTTGTCGGAATAGGTCATGGCGTTGAGGAAGGTCTGCACAGAGGTTTTCAACAACTCCACGAAGGGCTCCTTGACGGGGTACTTGTCGGAGCCGCAGAGGACGGAGTGCTCCAGGATGTGGAACACGCCGGTGGAGTCCTCCGGCAGGGTCTTGAAGGCGATGGAAAAGGTCTTGTTGGGGTCGGGCCGATCCAGCCAGCAGAGCTGAGCGCCGGTCTTTTCGTGGACGTATTCCCGCAGTGTGCCGCCCAGCTCGGCAAAGTCCCGGGCCCGGACGGGCCGGAAGCCGTGGAGCTTCTGATCTTGCATTGCAGCTACCTCTCTGTTCTCCCCTTGCAGGGGTCATTTGTGGGTCTATGGTATCATGCCGCGTGGAAGCTGTCAAGAAAAAACGGATGGGTGCCCTCCTGTAGCGCGGGCTATTAGCCCGCCGTTTCCTTCGCGCCGTAGGGACGGCACCCTGCCGTCCGCGTCCCCGCACCGACGCACCCATCCGTAGCGCGGGCGATCCGCCCGCCGTTTCCCGTCCCCGTAGGGGGCGCTCTTACCCCGCAAGGGGTGAGCGCTCCGGCGTTCGGAACGAACGCAATTTGCCGCAGGCAAATCCTGCCGGGTTCAGATGACGCGATCGGGTCAATGCAACATACCCGGCGGGATCGCCCTGCGGGCGATTGTTTGCTTCGCAAACCGGGCGGCTCATCCTTGCGGATAAGAGCCGCACCCTACGGGACCCTTGTACCGTGGCGCACACTGTGCGCCGCTACGGGACTTGGTGCGAATGGGGCGGGCGCACACTGTGCGCCCCTACGAAAAACGGATGGCCGCCCGGTTCGGGGCGGCCATCTGTTTTTTATATTTTCAGTTCTGCCGTAAACGTCTGATCCGTGCAGGACAGGCTCAACTTAAATCCGTTCAGCCTTGCGGCTTGCTCCGCCAGGGACAGGCCCAGGCCGTTGCCCTTGACGTTGCTCCGGGCGGCGTCGCCCCGGACGAAGGGCTCCTTCAGCTTCTTCACGTCCAGCTTCTGCGCCACGCTGTTGGTGACGCGCAGGACCTTCTTTTCCACGGCAACGCGAATCTCGCCCCGCTCCGGCGTGTATTTGACCGCGTTGGCGATCAGATTTTCCAAAATCGTCTCCATCGCCGCCGGGTCCGCCTGCACCGCGGCGCTGCCGTCGATGCTGTGGGTGATCTGCTTCTCCCCCAGCAGGGGCTCGTATTTTTGCAGCAGCTCCGCCGCCAGCTTTTCCAGGTTGATCTGCTCCGGCTTCGGCTGCCTGGCCTCCCCCATGTGGTTCAGCTGCAGGGTGCGGCTGACCAGGGCGTCCATATCGGCGATCTCGTCCAGGATGGCGTTCAGATGCGCCGTCTGCTCCGTTGCGGAGAGATCGCCGCCCAGCAGCTTGCGGGTGCTGTCTCCGATGGCCGCCAGGGGCGCGCTGACGTCCCGGGCCAGCTTGTCGGTGAGGCTGCGCTGGGCGTCCTCCATGGCATAGCGCAGCTTGTTGCGGTAGTTCTTCCACAGGCACCAGGCCAGGGCCAGCAGCGTGAGCGCCCCCGCGAACAGAGCGATCCACTTGCCGCAGTATCGCACCACAAGCTCATTCCTGTAATCCAGCATACAGCGAACGTGGAGCGAATACCATTCTCCCCCGATCTCTACGCCGCCATTGACCAAAAACACTGCTCTGCCGTCCTCCAGGCGATGATACCGCCGGGAAATGGATGCGTTGTATCTGTCATTTTCATTCAAAGGGGCGGAGAAGCTCTGATCCCGCTCAAATTCCGCCAGGGCCGCCTCCGACCCGCCGAAGCTGCAATCGTACTCCGTGCCCAACAGTCCATGGGGGTATTCCACTTTTGAAAGGTATTGCTCCCGATCCGCCAACACCGCTTCGCCGGTTTCATCGTCCACGTTGACTTCAAAACCGCGCACTCCCTCATGGACCGTCACTAATTCATAACCGGGCAGGTCTACGTCGATCGCTATCTCCTCCTCCGTGATATGATAATAGTCGTAGTCAGATTGAAGATTGGATCGCTTCTTCGTATAATTTTTGATTATGGCTCTGTGGGGGATGAAGCTGTGCTCCGCCCGATTGACGTAGATACTGGTCAGCTTCACCTCCGCGGTGTTGACGCTGTCCGCTGTCGGTTCCGAAAGCCTCCGGTAGGTTTGAAAAAACGCATCCAGCTCCGGCAGCTCCGCCGGCTTCAGCTGTTCGGGGTCACACAAATAGAGGCGTTTCAGGATGTTTACGGAAGAGATCGGGGTTTGAAGCTTTGGGTCATCATCCCGGAACACAAGTACCATCGAAAAAAGCGTGCGGTCGGTCGCAACGATATTGCCCGCCTCGTCCGCCAGTACAGTACAGCTTTGGCACTCCGGATAAACATACGGGGAAATTCCCTGTTTCTGAAATAAGTCGTCCTTCCTGTCCGGCATGACAACGGAAAAAGTATTGCCGCTTTGTGCAAGCTTCCAGCGAATGATCTGCATCAGCTGCTCCGGGCCTTCCGCCGCGTATTCGTATTCGAGGTCCCGGATCTGTCTCTGGAACCCTCCGGCACAGGTCTCCGCCCATTCCCAGCATTCGCCGTCAATGTAGCTTTTGATCCAGGCCTGGATGCCCAGGGAAAAGGCCGCCGTCAGCGCCAGCACCAGTGCCAGGGCCCGCAGCAGCAGCGCCCGAAGGGTGGTACGCTTTCTGCCTGAATTGTTTCTTCTCTTTTTCATGCTCTTCTCCTTTCAACTCCGGGCGTCCCCCACAAAGCCTTCCCCCTGGGGGGAAGGTGGCATCGGGCGTCTCACGGAAGACCGATGACGGATGAGGGGGTGTCCCGATGAACGCACGCCATCGACAAAGTGCTCAAATCAATTGGCTCCCCTCATCCGCCCCAGTGTGCGCACTGGGGCACCTTCCCCCCAGGGGGAAGGCAACGGAGAAACGGATTGCCACGCCAGTGTGCCCACTGGCTCGCAATGACGGGCATGTGTCAAAATTTCAACTCTGCCGTGAATTTGCTGTCCGTGCAGCTGAGGTTCAGCTTGAAGCCGTTGAGCCTTGCGGCCTGATCCGCCAGAGCCAGACCCAGGCCGTTGCCCTTCACGTTGCTCCGGGCGGCGTCGCCCCGGACAAAGGGCTCCTTCAGATTTTTCACGTCGAGCTTCCGCTCCACCGTATTTATGACCGTCAGCAGGTTCGGATTCATTTCGATCCGGATGCTGCCACCATTCGGCGTGTATCGGACCGCGTTGGAGATCAGATTTTCCAAAATCGTCTCCATCGCCTCCGGATCCGCCTGCACCGAAGCGCTGCCCTCAACGCTGCAGCTGATCTGCTTTTCCGCCAGCAGAGGCTCATATTTTCGGATCAGCTCCGCCGCCAGCTTCTCCGGGACAAGGGTCTCGGGCTTCGCCCCGCGGCCCTCCATGCTGTTGAGCTGCCTGGTGCGGCTGACCAGGGCCTCCGTATAGGAGACGTTGTCCAGGATGGCGTTCAAGTATTCCTCCCGCTCCGCCTCGGTGAGCCTGCCCTTCAGAACGTTTTCCGTGTAGCCGCTGATGGCCATCAGGGGCGTCTTGACGTCGTGGGCCAGCTTGTCGGTGAGGCTGCGCTGGTAGTCCTCCATGGCGTAGCGCAGCTTGTTTTGGTAGTTCCGCCACAGACACCAGAGCAGCGCCGGCAGCGTGAGCGCCGCCGCAAACAGGGCAAGGTACTTGAAATAGAAGCGCAGCACAATCTCATTCTTGTAATTCAGCATAAAGCGAAGGTGGAGCGTGTACGTTTTTCCGTCGAGCTCAACAGAGCTATTGATCGAATACACCGCGCTGCCGTCCTCCAGGCGATGATAGCACCACGTCCTGCCAAACACGTCTTCGGAGAAGCTCTGAATGCGTTCAAATTCTTCCAGCTCCGCCTTCGGCGCGCCGAAATAATTGACCAATCCGCCCTGGGCGTAGGGGTAAGCCACCTCCGACAGGTATCTCTCCCGCTCCCCCAGCGTCACCTCACCGCTTTCTTCGTCGGTCTCGTACCAGACGTCCGTTATGGGCGCATGGAGCTCCATCAGTTCGTATCCGGGCAGGTCTACGTTGAGCTCCACCGGATACTCCGTCACCTCGCAGTCGTGGGTATCGTAGTAGTCGTCGTACAGGAGCTTGGAGCGATCCCACGAGTTTACGATCAACTTGCCCTCGTGGGGGATGAAGCTGTGCTCCGCCCGATTGACGTAGAGACTGGTAAACTCCACATACACGTAGTGCATGCTGTCCTCTGTGGGTACGGAGAGCTCCGCGCACTGTTGGAAAAACTGTTCTACCTCCGGCAGCTTCAGCTGCTCGGGATCGCACAGATAGAGACGTTTCGTGCTGGGCAGCGTACGCGCCGGGTCGTGGATATTCGGGTCGTCATCCTGGAACGAAAGGATCGCCCACAGAAGCGCGCGGTCAGTCGCAGCGATGTTGCCTTTTTCGTCCGCCAGCACGGCGCAGCAGCGGCAATCGGGAAACACCGTCGGGCAGATCGCCTGTCTGCTGTCTTCCCTGTCCGGCATGATAACTTCAAAATACTCGTTGTGCAGTGCAAGCTCTGAGCGAACGATCTGCATCCGCCGCTCCGGGCCATCCTCCGCAAATTCGTATTTGCAGTCCTGGATCAATCGCTGAAAGACGTCTCTGCGTTCCTTCGCCCATTTCCAGCATTGATCGTCGATGTTTTTTTTGAGCCAGGCCTGGAAGCCCACGGCAAAGCCCGCCGTCAGCACCAGCACCACCGCCAGGGCGCGGATCAAAAGCGCCCGAAAGGTCGTGCGCTTTTGCTTGAATTTATTTCTTCTCTTCCTCATGTTCTTCTCCTTTTCGGTGCGGTGGACAAGGAGCGATGTGGGCATACTTCGTGACTCTTCGAGTTCGCTCCCTACGGGCTCAATTATGCATTATGCACTATGCATTATGTATTCTATTCCGTCAGCTTGTAGCCCCGGCCGAAGACGGTGTGGATCTGGTCGCCGGCGGGGCCCAGGGCCTGGCGCAGGCGCTTTACGTGGTTGTCCACCACCCGGTCCACGCCGAAGTAGTCCTCGCCCCAGACCTTCCGCAGCAGGGTGTCCCGATCCACCACCCAGCCCGGGTGCTCCATCAGATAGTAGAGGATGGCGAAGCCCTTGGGGGCCAGCTCCACCTCCCGGCCCGCCGCAAAGCAGGTGAGCTTCACGGTGTCCAGCGCGATCTGACCGCAGTGCAGCACCCGGTCGGGCCGCCCCTCGGCCCGCTTCACCAGGGCCGCGCACTTGGCGTAGAGCGCCGACAGCAGGAAGGGCTTGACGATGTAGTCGTCGCAGCCCAGGGCGTAGCCGTGGAGAATGTCCTCCTCCCGGCCCCGGGCGGTGATGAAGATCACCGGGATCTCGCTGTGCCGCCGGATCGCCCGGCAGATGGAGAAGCCGTCCGCCCCGGGGAGCATGATGTCCAGCAGCACCAGGGAGTAGTCTTCCATCTCCTCCTCCACCACCCGCAGGGCCGTGTCGCCGTCGTTCACCGCCCGGATCTCCGTCCCCTGGTCGGCAAAGAATTTCTGTATGACCTTGCAGATTTGCAGATCGTCCTCGATCAGCAGCAGCTTCATCGCCGCGCACCTCTTTTCTACGCTTTCGTTATAGCATATACTTGTGTTATTTTTATATCATTCTATCACGATTTTTGTGTTTTTCCAAGAAAAATCGAGGCCGACAAAATGATCGGCCCCGATTCAGTAGGGGTCGATGCCTACATCGGCCCTATTCCCCGGAAACGAGGGCGGATGTGGGCATCCGCCCCTACTCAGTATGTCAGATTCAAAAACAAACTCCATCGGTGGCTGCGGATGGCGTAGCGCACCCGCACCAGGGTCTCCCGCTCCTCGGTGCGGGCCCGGCAGGTGTATTCGTAGGCCTCCACCGTCACGTATTTGACCTCCCGGCAGGCCAGCACCTCCAGCACCTGCACCCGCCGGACCGTCTGGTCCCGGTCCTCAAAGCGAAAGCGCAGCGGCTGAAAGCTCCCATCGGCGTTGCAGACCGCGATCATATCCACATCGGTGCTGTATTGCATCGGATCACCCCCTGCCTGCAGTATATCAAACATTTGTTCGAATGTCAAGAAAAAAGCAAAAACCGTTTTCCCGGAATGGGAAAACGGTCTTTGCACAATACATAATAGCTTATTGCGGCTGATTGGCCATTACGCCGAACATCAGATCCTGCATTTCCTTCTCGGTTCCGCCGTAGTCGATGGTAAACACCAGCGAGTTGCTGCCGGTGTCGGCGCCGAAGCAGTAGAAGCCGTCGTACTCCGCGATCAGCCACTGCATCCCGTTGAGGTTCTCCTCCCGCAGCTCGTATTCCAGCCCGGCCATGACGGAGGCGATCCGATCCTCGGCGGTTCCGGACATATTCTGCACGGTCACCCGGCCGCCGGTGCTGTCGTTCTGCATCACGTACATATAGGGCAGGCCGTCCCGCATCTCCGTGTAGCCTTCCTTGATGCCCAGCATCACGTCCTGCATCTGGATCACGTTGGCATAGACCGGCGCGCCCTCGCTGGGCTCGTACTCGGTGGTCTCGGGGGCCTCAGTCTCGGGGGCCAGGGTCTCGGGGATCTCGGTCTCCGGGGCTTCCGTCTCGGGGGGCTCGGGCGCTCCGCTGGGATCGTACTGCAGGGAGCCCAGCACAGCTTTCAGCACGTCGCTGTCAAAGTCGTAGCCGGCGGAGGCAACGCGGATCATCTCGCCGCCCACAAAGGCATAGGCCTCCACGCCGTAGCCGCCGTAGCCGTCGCTGTATTGGAAGCCGACCCACTCATTGCCGCCGAATCTGCCCTTGACGTCCTTCTGCTCGTTGATGTAGGTTTCTCTGTTGTAGTAGTAGTGCCGTCTGATGCTCTCCTCTCCGTCCGCAGAGAAGTCAAAATAGGAGAAGTTGGACTTCCGCACGGAGAAGTAGCGGGTGTCGGTCTCGTCCATGAAGTCGCCGATCTTCAGCTCATAGCCGACGGGAACCTCCACCGTCCAGTCGCCGCAGCGCATGGTCTGCGAAGCGGCAGGCTCTGTGGTGCCGGGCACAGCGGTGCTGCCGGCTGTGGTGCCCTGCTTGCCATCCGTCGCCTTGGGCTCGTTGCTGCCGCAGGCGCAGAGGCTCAGGCACAGGCAGCAGACCAGCAGAAGGGCGATCCTATTTTTCAGTTTCATTTCTCTCATCCTCCCGATCTCTTGTGCTTCACGCATGGAGTTGATTATAGCAAAAAGTGAACAAATTGTAAAGCAGAATATTTATGCAGAATGTACGTGATATGCTCTCAAAATTCTCCCCTTTCTGTGCTTGACAAACGCATGAATATTCACTATAATAGGGTAATCCAAACGGAAATAAGGGGATTTTACCATGGATCACGATTTTGAATGCTTCGGCCGTCTGGTATTTGACGACCGTGTAATGAAGGCCACCCTCTCCGGGGAGGTCTATCAAAAGCTCCGCCGCACCATTGACGAGGGCTCCGAGCTGGAGCCTGCGGTGGCCGACGCAGTGGCAGCCGCCATGAAGACCTGGGCCCTGGAGCACGGGGCCACCCACTTCACCCACTGGTTTCAGCCCATGACCGGCATCACCGCGGAGAAGCACGAGAGCTTTATCAGCCCCGCCTCCGACGGGCGGATCATTCCGGAATTCTCCGGCCGGGAGCTGATCCGGGGAGAGGCCGACGGCTCCTCCTTCCCCTCCGGCGGCCTGCGGGCCACCTTTGAAGCCCGGGGCTACACCGCCTGGGACCCCACCTCCTACGCCTTCCTCAAGGGCAAGACCCTCTGCATCCCCACCGCCTTCTGCTCCTACGGGGGCGAGGCCCTGGACAAGAAGACCCCCCTGCTGCGCTCCATGGACGCCTTCAACCGGCAGGCCCTGCGAATTCTCCGGCTGTTCGGCAACCGGGAGGTGCGGAAGGTACGCACCTGCGTGGGGGCGGAGCAGGAATACTTTCTGATCGACCGGTCCCTCTACCTCAAGCGGAAGGATCTGATCTTCACCGGCCGGACCCTTTTCGGCTCGCCGCCCCCCAAGGGGCAGGAGATGGACGACCACTACTACGGCTCTCTGAAGCCCCGGGTGGCGGCCTACATGGAGGAGCTGGATCGGGAGCTCTGGCAGCTGGGCATCCTGGCCAAGACCGAGCACAACGAGGTTGCCCCCTCCCAGCACGAGCTGGCCCCGGTGTACACCACCACCAACATCGCCACGGATCAAAACCAGCTCATCATGGAGACCATGCGAAAGGTGGCCCTGCGCCACGATCTGGTGTGCCTGCTCCACGAGAAGCCCTTTGCAGGGGTCAACGGCTCCGGCAAGCACAACAACTGGTCCATCTCCACCGACACGGGGATGAACCTGCTCTCCCCCGGCGACACTCCCTATGAAAACGCCCAGTTCCTGCTGTTCCTCTGCGCCGTGATCCAGGGCGTGGACGACTACCAGGATCTGATCCGGATCTCTGCGGCCACCGCAGGGAACGATCACCGGCTGGGGGCCCACGAGGCGCCCCCCGCGGTGGTGTCCATCTTCCTGGGGGACGAGCTCACCGCCATCATGGACGCCATCGTGGCGGAGCGGCCCTACAACGCCGCGGAGCAGACCACCCTGAAATTGGGCGTGGACGCCCTGCCCCGCTTCGCCCGGGACAACACCGACCGCAACCGCACCTCCCCCTTTGCCTTCACCGGCAACAAGTTCGAATTCCGCATGGTGGGCTCCGCCGACAGCATCGCCTGCGCCAACATTATGATCAACATCGCCGTGGCGGAGTCCCTGCGGCTCTACGCCGACCGGCTGGAAGCGGCGGAGGACTTCCCCGCCGCCCTGCACCAGCTGATCCTGGAGACCTTCCGGGCCCACCGGCGGATCATCTTCAACGGCAACGGCTACGACCGGGCCTGGCTGGAGGAGGCCGCCAAGCGGGGGCTCAGCAACTACCCCAGCGCCGCGGACGCCCTGCCCCACCTGCTGGATGAGAAGAACGTGGAGCTGTTCAAGCGCCACCGGGTCTACACTCTGACGGAGCTGGCCGCCCGCTGCGAGGCTCTGCTGGACAACTTCTGCAAGACCGTCCACATCGAGGCCAGGACCATGCTCTCCATGTCCCGGCAGGAGATCCTGCCCGCTGTCAGCGCCTTCGGGGCCAAGCTTGCAGCGGCGGCCGCCGCGAAGCGGGCCTTCGACCCCGGCCTGTCCTGCGCCTACGAGGCCGGCCGGGTGGAGCGGCTGTGCCAGCTGGCCGACGCCATCGACGCCCAGACCCGGGAGCTGGAGCAGCTGGCCGCGGAGACCGGGGCGATCCCCTCCGCAGCGCTGCAGGCGGAGGCCATCCGCGACCGTCTGCGCCCGGCCATGGTCAGCCTGCGGGCCGCCTGCGACGAGGCGGAGACCGTGATCCCCCCCGCCGAATGGCCCTTCCCCGCCTATTCGGAGCTGCTGTTCAGCGTGTGACATAAGGAGAGGCCGCCAGGCCGACAAAAAATCTGCCGCAGAGCACTTTTGGGTGCTCTGCGGCAGATTTCCTTTCCCCGATCGTGCGGGGTAACGGGCGGGCTAATAGCCCGCGCTACAGTAGGGTGCGTCCGTGCGGGGCGGACGGCAGATAAGTGACGGCCCAAAGACGCAAGCGAAAGCGCAGCGTGTTTGGCTGCCGGAACTTATGCATAGCTGTGCCGTCCCTACGGGCGCGCATAGGGCGTTCCCTGCAGGGGCAGGGTGGTGCGGCGTTGGCCGTCCAGCCGGTAGTAGGCCTCCGCGATGGCGGGGGCTGTGGGGATGGAGGTGATCTCCCCGATGCCGATGGCCCCGTTGGCGTAGGGCAGGCCCGGCTTGTCCACCACGATGGCGGTGATCTCCGGCACCTGATCCGCCCGGAACAGGCCCAGGGTGCCGAATTTGGCGGTGGGCCTGCAGTTGTCGTCAAAGGGATAGCGCTCCGTCAAGGCGTAGCCCATGGACATCACCATGCCCCCCTCGATCTGCCCCTCGCAGGACAGGGGGTTCACAGCCTTGCCCACGTCGTGGATGCCGTAGAGATGCTTGATCCGTCCGGTCTCCCGATCCAGGACGCACATCTGCGTCGCGTAGCCGTAGGCCACGTGGCTCACGGGGTTGGGCACCTCCGCCCCCAGGGGGTCGGTCTTGGCCAGGTACTCCCCGTAGAATTCCTGCCCCTTCAAGTCCGCCAGGGTCTTGCCCTCCATGGCGGATACCAGCTTCTCGCAGGCCCGGCGCACCGCCTCCCCGGTGATGAGGGTCTGGCGGGAGCCGGAGGTGTCGCCGGAGTCCGGGGCGATCCAGGTGTTGGAGCGCTCGTAGACGATCTGCTCCGGCTTCAGGTGGGCGTTGGTGACCACCATCTGCACCAGCACCGTTCCCAGGCCCTGGCCGATGCAGGAGGCCCCGGAGTAGATATGCAGCCTGCCGTCGGCCTCCACGATGAGCTTGGCCCGGCCCCAGTCCGGCAGACCCACGCCCACACCCGCGTTCTTCATGGCGCAGGCCAGCCCCACCGGGTCTCCCGCGGCCAGGGCCGCGTCGTAGTAGGGCTTGGCGGCCTCCAGGGTCTCCACCAGGCCCGTCTCCGGGCCCACGATCTGGCCGTTGGGCAGCACGCCCCCGGGGCGGATGGCGTTCCGCATCCGGATCTCCCAGGGGGAGATGCCCACCAGCTCCGCCATTTCGTTCAGCAGGCTCTCGATGGCGAAGCAGGTCTGGGTCACGCCGAAGCCCCGGAAGGCCCCGGCGGGGGGATTGTTGGTGTAGTAGGCCGTGCCCTCGATCTCGAAGCTCTCATAGGCATAAGGCCCGGCTGCGTGGGTGCAGGCCCGCTCCAGCACGGGGCCGCCCAGGGAGGCAAAGGCGCCCGTGTCGGAGACCACCTTGGCCTTGACCCCCTGGATAATGCCGTTTTCGTCACAGCCCAGGGTGAAATCCATGGAAAAGGGGTGGCGCTTGGGGTGTACCAGAATGGATTCCGCCCGGGACAGCTTCACCTTGACGGGCACCCGGGCCACGTAGGCGATCAGGGCCGCGTGGTGCTGGACGGACATATCCTCCTTGCCGCCGAAGCCGCCGCCCACCAGCTGGTTCTCCACCAGGCAGTGCTCGAAGTCCACCCCCAGCATGGCGGCGCACTCCCGCTGGGTGGTGTGGGCGCTCTGGTCGGTGGTCAGCAGCTTCACGCCGCCGTTTTCCAGGGGGAGCGCCACGCAGCACTCCGGCTCCAGGAAGGCGTGCTCCGTCCAGGGAGTCTCGAAGTGCCGGGAAAGGACGTGGGCGGAGCGGGCGATGGCCCCCGCCGCGTCCCCCCGGGAGACGTGCTTGTGGGCCTGGACGTTGCTCTCGTCCCCCTCGAAGACCAGGGGCGCGCCGGGGGCTGCGGCCTCCACCGGATCGTGGACGGCGGGCAGGACCTCATATTCCACCTTGACCAGCTTCTTGGCCGCCTCCAGGGTCTCCCGATCCCGGGCGCAGACCAGGGCAACGGCGTCCCCCAGGTAGTGGGTGATCTCCCCCACCCCGATCAGGGTGGGCTGATCCTTCTTGATATGGCCCACGTTCACCTGGCCGGGGATGTCCTTTTGCGTCAGCACGCAGACCACCCCGGGCAGGGCCTCGGCCTCGGCGGTGTCGATGGAGAGCACCCGGGCCCGCGGATAGGCGCTGCGCACGGCGGAGCCGTAACACATCCCCTCCACATACAGGTCGTCCGGGTATTTGCCGTAGCCCAGCACCTTCTCCGCCACGTCGATGCGGTGCACCCGGGAGCCCACCTGATAGTCGTCGGCGGCGGGGGCGGGGACTTTTCCCTCCCGGAAGGCCCTGGCCGCCAGCAGGATGCCGTCCACGATCTTCACGTAGCCGGTGCAGCGGCAGATATTGTAGCGGATGGCGGCCCGGGCCTCGGCCCGGGTGGGGTCCGGGTTTCCGTCCAGCAGGGCCTTGGCGGCCAGCACCATGCCGGGGATGCAGAAGCCGCACTGAACGGCCCCCGCCTCGGCAAAGGCGTGGACGTAGACCTCCTTCTCAAAGTCGGACAGGCCCTCCACCGTGAGCACGGACTTGCCCGCCAGCTTGTCGGTGGAGGGGACGCAGGCCTTGGTGAGCTTGCCGTCGATCAGCACATGGCAGGTCCCGCAGGCTCCCTCGCTGCAGCCGTCCTTGACGCTGGTGAGCCGCAGCTCGTCCCGCAGAAAGCGCAGAAGCTTTTGATTCTTCTCCGCTCTGACCGTCTTCCCATTCACAAAAAACTCTGTCATAGCGTTTTCCTCCCCGCAGGCAGAATCGTTTGTATGATTATACCATACGTGTCCCCCGTTTGCAATCGTGAAAAAAGCAGGAGACCCACCGGCCTCCTGCTTATTACCTATTACCTATTACCTATTACCTATTACATATTACATATTACATATTACTTCCCGCGCCGTTCGGGGCGTCGAGGACGCCGCCCCCTACGGTCACTTCCCGCGCCGTTCGGGGCGTCGAGGACGCCGCCCCCTACGGTTTACGGGTTTTCCGGATACCAGGGCATTCCGCCGCTGTAGCCGCTGCTGCTCTGGCTGCTGGACTGGGGGATGGCGTCCTGGATCCGCTCGCCCACAGAGACGGTGAGCTCCAGGGTCTCGCCCTTGCGGTAGACGGTGAGCTTCAGCTCGTCGCCCACCTGGGACTCCGAAATCAGCTTGCCCAGCTCCTCGTAGGAGCTGATGGTCTCGCCGTCCACGGCGGTGACGATGTCGTTGGACTGCAGACCGGCCTTCTCGGCGGGGCTGTCCTTCTCCACGGAGCGGATGGCCGCGCCCTTGGGCATACCGTAGTCCTGGCTTTCCTGGCTGACGTTGCCCACCGTGACGCCGATGTAGGGCGTGGAGATGTAGCCCTTCTCAATGATGGAGGTCACGATGTTCCGCACCGAATTGATCGGGATGGCAAAGCCGATGTTGTCGATGCTGGCGGAGGAGGAGTAGCCGCTGGAGGAATACTTGGCGTTGGTGATGCCCACCACCTCGCCGTACATATTGAACAGCGCGCCGCCGGAGTTGCCGGAGTTGATGGCGGCGTCCGTCTGGATCAGATTCATAGTGACGTTGCTGGAGAGGGTCACGGCCCGGTTCAGGGCGCTGACGTTGCCCTTGGTGAGGGAGAAGGTCAGCTCGCCCAGGGGGTTGCCGATGGCCACCACCTCGTCGCCCACCTCCAGGGCGTCGGAGTTGCCCAGGGTCACGGGGGTCAGGCCGGTAGCGTCGATCTTCAGCACGGCGATGTCGTTGCTGGCGTCATAGCCCACCACCCTGGCGGGGTAGCTGGTGCCGTCGTACATGGCCACGGTGATGGAGTTGGCGTCCTCGATGACGTGCTCGTTGGTGAGGATATAGCCGTCCTCCGTGAGGATGAAGCCGGAGCCTGCCGCCGCGCCGGTGGACTGGAAGCCCCAGTAGTTGGTGGTGACTTCGGTGGTGATGCCCACGGTGGAGTTGACGTTGCTCTTGTAGACCTGGGGGGCCGTCATCAGCTTGCCGCTGTCCACGGTCACGATGTTCAGATCCTTGGTCTCCCGGGGGACCGCCACCTGGACGTTGGTGGAGCTGTCAGAGGAGCCGTTCTTCTGCAGATGGTTCATCAGTGCTGCGCCGCCCATGCCTGCGCCGCCGCCCAGCAAAACGACGGCCAGGGCCGCGGCCACAGCCTTCTTCCAGAAGCCGGAGCGCTTCTTCTTCGGCGTCTGGGCGGGATGGACAGGGGGCGTCGCCGGGGCGCTGCTCCGCTGGGTGTAATAGGGTTCGCCATAGCGCTGTGCGCCGTAGCTCTGCCCGCCGTAGCTCTGGCCGCCGTAGCTCTGGCCGCCGTAGCTCTGAGCGCCGTAGCTCTGGGAACCGGGCTGGGAGTTTTCGTTCTGGGCGGGCCGGGCCGTGCGCATGGGGCCGGAGGCGTAATAGTAATCCTGGAAGGAGGGCTCTGTGGCGTGCCGCTGATACTCCGGCTCTGAGGGAGACACCGGCGGT
Organism: Oscillospiraceae bacterium; assembly: GCA_016292255.1. GTDB lineage: Bacteria > Bacillota > Clostridia > Oscillospirales > Oscillospiraceae > JAFRPC01. The sequence continues at coordinate 11,085 of JAEEZZ010000160.1, read as the reverse complement.
GCCTTGTATTCCGGGTCGAATACCGGTGCCTGGGGGATCTGGCGCTCCTGGGCGCTCTCCGGGGCAGCCTCGGCCTCCGGGCGGGCGCCGGCTTCCTGCTCGGCCCCCGCCGGGGCTTCCTGCACAGGCTCTGTTACGGTTTCGTTCACAGGCTCCGCTGCGGTTTCGTTCACAGGCTCCGCTGCGGTTTCGTTCACAGACTCGGGGGGCATGGTCGGCGCAAAGCGCTCGTCGGAGAGGGCGGCCTTTTCCGGCTCGTCGTTCCGCATTCTGTCCTGTTCAAATCCGTTCAATTCGTATTCATTCATGCTTCAACGCTCCTTTGCTGTGGTTTTTTTCTTGATCCACCGACATTGTATCGCGTATTTTTGAACATAATTCGTGAATAATTAAAAGGAATTATGAACTTTATCCAATCTTTTTTTGAACGCAAACACAGGCAGACCGGTGGCCTGCCCCAGACTGTCAAAGAGCTTCCTGCATTCATTTTTCCCGGATGCAGGCAGAATTGAGAATTGAAAGTTGAAAGTTGAAAATGAAGGTGTTTTTTAAATTGCCATTTAAAAAAGGAAATCCAAGCTGCAAAAACAGGCTTTTTCCGCTTTTTTGACCTGTAATTACACAGCAACCCGTAATTACACAGTAAAAAGAATCATTGAGCTGGAATTCTTCGCTTTTCTTCTCATCGGTCAAATGGCAATTTGAACGATACCACAACTTTAAACTTTCAATTTTCAACTTTCAACTTCTTTGACGCGCTGAGGTGGGCTGTCCGCCTGCCCGTATTTGGGTCGCCTATTTCAGTCGTCTATTTCAGTCGTCTATTTCAGTCGTCTATTTCAGCGGAATGTGCCGCTCTGCAAAGGCCTCCAGCAGCCGGCCCAGATCCGAGGGAACGGAGATGGGCTCGCCGCAGGCCCGGATGGCGTTGGCCACGTCCTTGAGGCCGTTGCCGGTGACCACGGACACCGCCGTGGCGTCGGGGGGAAGCTTCCCCTGGGCGCAGAGCTTTTTCAGCCCCGCGGTGCCGGTGACCCCGGCGGGCTCGCCGAAGACCCCGCAGCGGGTGCCCAGCAGCTTCTGGGCAGCCATGATCTCCCCGTCGGTAACCTCCACGGTCAGGCCCTTGGACTCCCGGATGGCCTGGATGGCCTTGTCCGGGTTCCGGGGCACCCCCACGGCAATGGAGTCCGCCAGGGTGTTTTCCTCCATGGGCCGCCAGGGGGCGTTCTCCTCCACGGCCCGGTTGATGGGGCAGCAGCCTGCCGCCTGGACGGCGATCAGCCGGGGCAGGCGATCGATGAAGCCGATGGCGTAGAGATCCTTGAGGCCCTTCCAGAGCCCCGCGATGGTGCAGCCGTCGCCTACGGAGATGGCGATATAGTCCGGCACCTGCCAGCCCAGCTGCTCCATCATTTCCAGGCCCACGGTCTTCTTGCCCTCGGAGAGGTAGGGGTTGATGGCCGCGTTGCGGTTGTACCAGCCCCAGCGCTCGATGGCCTGCCTGGACAGCTCGAAGGTGTCCTCGTAGCTGCCCTGGACGGAGATCACCGTAGCCCCGAAGGTCATCAGCTGGGCCACCTTGCCCTTGGGGGCCCGGGCCGGGACGAAGATGTAGGTCTTGAGCCCTGCCGCCGCGGCGTTGCCCGCCAGGGAGGAGGCGGCGTTGCCGGTGGAGGAGCAGGCGATGACCTCCGCCCCGGCCTCCCGGGCCTTGGCCACCGCCATGGCGGAGGCCCGGTCTTTCAGGGAAGCGGTGGGGTTGATCCCGTCGTCCTTGATCCAGAGCTGCCGGATGCCCAGCTCCTTTGCCAGCCGGGGGGCCTCATAGAGGGGCGACCAGCCCACCCGCAGTTCTGTGTCCGGCGTCGTTTCCTCCACCGGAAGCAGCTCCCGGTAGCGCCACATAGTGGGATTGCGGCGATTTGCCAGGGTCTCCTTGGTCAGCTTCGTTTTGATGTAGTCGTAGTCGTAGATAATGTCGAGAATACCGCCGCATCCGCAGTTGGTGAGATTCGGGACGGCCTCGTATTCCCTGCCGCATTTCACGCAGCGGGCACAGATGACGTTACGCATGGGGGTTCTCCTGTTTGTGTGTGGTTGGGCGGGCTGAACTCGAAGAGTCACGGAGTATAGCCCGCGCTACAGGTGGGTGCGTCCGGACGGGGTAGGGGCTGGCGTCCCGACAGCCCGAAAGTTTCCGTTTCGGCATGGTTCGGGGCGTCGAGGACGCCGCCCACCCTGCGCTGGCACCTATTACTTATTACCTATTACCTATTCCTTATTCCCTGTTGATTATCCCTTCGGGCCGTAAACCTTATACAGGAAGGTGATGATCTGCTCGCGGGTGCAGGTGACGCCCACGCCGAAGAGGCCGCCGCCCATACCTGCGGTGATGGGAGGCGTCTGCTGGGAGGCCCAGAGGACGGCCTTGCAGTAGTAGCTGCCGGCATCCACGTCGGTGAAGGGATTCTCCATAGACTGGGGCTCCGGGGAGCCCTTGGACTTCCACAGGAAGGTCATGGCCTGCTCTCGGGTGCAGGGATCGTTCGCGCCGAAGCGGCCGTCGCCCACGCCGCGGGTGATATGGTTCTCCACCGCCCAAAGGACGGCCTTGTAGTAGTAGTCGCCGGGCTTCACATCGGAGAAGGGACTCTCGGTGGTAATGGGATCCGGCGCGTCGTTGGCCTTCCAGAGGAAGGTCATGATCTGGGCCCGGGTGCAGGGGCTGCCCACGCCGAAGAGGCCGTCGCCTACGCCGCGGGTGATAACGGGATTGTGGTTGACGGCCCACATAACGGGCTCATAGAAGTAATCCCAGGCTCCCACGTCGTCAAAGGACTTCTTCACGAAGCTGGCGACGATATTGACGTCGTGATCCACGTCGAAGGTGTACACGGGATCCTTGCTCAGGGTCTCATAGCTGGTGGCGTCATACCACGACTTGAACATATAGCCGGGCTCCGCCTTGGCGTAGAGGGTGACGGGGCCCTCCTCCGTGTCGGCGAAGTCCATGGTCTTGACCCACTTGGACATCCTCCGGTCGGAGCGGAACTTGCCGCCGCCGTATTTGACGCTCACAGTGAAGTTGTAGGTCCGGGGAATGGTCACGCCCACCACGGCTCCAACGTGATTGGGCATAACGTCGGACAGATCCACCATGCGGATCAGCTCGGCGTTCTTGCCCAGCAGCTCCAGGGACAGGTTGTTGGCGGAGAGCATATAGTTCCCGGTCTCGTCGCCCACGTTGATCAGGGCGTAATAGGTCTTGCCGCCCTCCAGGGCGTCCTCACAGATCTCCGTGCCCAGCTCCGGGGAATCGAACCAGCCCTGCACGCCCGCCTGGACGCCGGGGGTCAGGCTGATGACCTCGGGGTGGTGCTCGATGGCGTTCTGGCCCGCTCTGGGGGTGTTGATGGCAACGGAAGCCTTGGTCACAGCGCTGTCGTCCTGGGGGGTCACGCTGTAGATGATGTCCAGCCAGCTCTCGTGGCCCTCGACGCTGACGAGCTCCGCCCCGTGCAGGTGGATCGCGGGCAGCTGACCGGCCACTTCCGCGTACACCGTCGCCCGGCTGTAGTAGGTCACGCCCCTCTGCAGGGGATCGCAGTAAACCAGATCCGGGTGCGGGCAGCCGTCCACCAGGCCCACATAGAGATTATCAGAATACGCTGCGTAAGAGGCACCCTCCGGGACGGTGATGGAGGGTTTGTCCACGCCGTCAGTCATGCAGCCTTCCGGCAGCTCCACGTAGAGCTCTACCTCCCGGGGGCAGGGGATCCACATGGCGTAAAGGGTCAGATCCTCGGTAACCGGATTGACGAAGTAATAGTTAGCGCCAAAATCGGTAGCGAAGGGATCCAGACTCCAGTCCCAGAAATATTCCCAGGGTTGATCGGGCATTGCCACGGCCTCAAAGTTTCGGATCACGTCCCAGACCGTAGCGCCGTAGGGCACCCGAATGGGAGCGGGGGGTGCGTCCTTGCTGCCGTTGGCGTCGAAGGTGACGGTGCAGTACTCAGCAGCACAGGTGAGATAGACCGTCAGGACAGCCGTTTCGCTGTCCAGCACGTTCAAGTCGGCATACCGGTTATTGACGTAGCCGTCCGTATTTTCGCTGTCAAAGCGGTAACCGGGCTTCGCGCTCATCAGAACCTGGCAGGCGTATTTCTGACCGGCCACAAAGCTGTAGTTCTCGTTCAGGAACGCGCCGATGGGTTGATCGCTGCTGTTCAGTTCAAAGAAATGGACCTCGTCCACCACGCAGGGGTCTGTGTCATACTCGGTCATGCCGGTCAGATTCGGGTGCGCCCCGGCCATGGGGTAGCTAACGAAAGCGGAGGCAAGCCAGATCGTTTCTTCGTCCCCTCCGGCCAGGACTGCCATGGGCAGCAGGCCCACAGCCAGCGCCAGGACCAGCAGCAGGGACAGTACGCGAGTGATGGATTGCTTCATAAGTAATTCTCCTTTCGCGATTTAAGTTAAAAATTTCGGTATCGTTCAAATCGTCATTTTGCAGATGGCAATCTGCAAAATACCACAATTTTGCGTTTTGCGTTTTGCGTTTTGCATTCCGCGTCAGGGCGGGGGAAAGCGGACGGCAGATAAGTGACGGCCCAAAGACGCAAGCGAAAGCGCAGCGTGTTTGGCTGCCGGAACTTATGCATAGCTGTGCCGTCCCTACAGGCGGGGTTACAGGCGAGCCAGCAGACCGACTTCGTCGTTGAAGGCCTCGATGAGCTTGTCCAGCTGGGCGGCCTGGGCGTGGACCTCGTCCCAGACCTGGGGCTTGTACCACTGGTCGTTCAGATCCTCCACGTCCATCTGCTGCTGCTCTACCCAGGTGTAATACTTCAAATTGTGGACCCGCTTGCGCTCCGGGTAGGTCAGCTCCAGCATATTGTCGGTCTTGAGCCCCAGCATATGCAGGGCGTGATCCTTGGCAGCCTCGGTGACGCTGTAGGGGCCGTACATTTCGTTGAGCTCGGCCACCCGGGACTTGTACATCACAGCGGAGTCGGTCAGCACGGTAACCAGCACGTCGTCCTCAGTCAGCTCGTACCACTTGGCCATCTTGATGCAGCACAGCACGTTGGCAATGCCGGAAATGCCCATCCAGGTGAATTTCCCGATCTGCTCGTCGCTCATGTGCAGCTCGTCCCGCAGGTACTGCTGCCCCTCGGGGGTGTTGAACAGCCGCAGCAGGCGCTGGGAGTCCTCGTCGTCGATGGCGATGCCCATGTCGGTGTTGCGGACGTTGTGCACCCAGGGGATGTGCTTGTCGCCGATGCCCTCGATCCGGTGGCCGCCGAAGCCGTTGCAGACGATGGTGGGGCACTGCAGGGCCTCGCCCACCGCCAGCTTGGCGCGGGGGTAGCGCTCCTTGAGCAGGTCGCCGGCGGACATGGTGCCCGCGGAGCCGGAGGTGAAGGCCGCGCCCGCCAGCCTCTGGCCGGGCTTCTTCGCCGCCTCAAAGAGCTCCGCCAGGGCGGTGCCGGTGACGTTGTAGTGCCACAGGGGGTTGCCCATCTCGGCAAACTGATTGAAGATCATCATGGTGGGATCCTGCTTCAGCTCCCAGGTCTTATCGAAGATCTCCTTCACGTTGGACTCGCAGCCGGGGGTGGCGATGATCCGTCCGGCGATGGATTTCAGCCAGTCGAAGCGCTCCTTGGACATATCCTGGGGCAGGATGGCCACAGAATCGCAGGCCAGCAGCTTGGAGTTGAAGGCGCCGCCCCGGCAGTAGTTGCCGGTGGAGGGCCAGACTGCGTGGTGATAGGTGGCGTCAAACTGGCCGGTGACCAGCCGGGGCACCAGGCAGCCGTAGGACGCGCCTACCTTGTGGCAGCCCGTGGGGAACCACTTGCCCGCCATGGCCAGGATGCGGCAGGGCACCCCGGAGAGGGCGGAGGGGATCTCCACGTAGTTGGGCACCTTCTGGAACAGGCCGCCGGACTCCTTAGCCTCGTTGTGCCAGTTGATCCGGAACAGATTGACGGGATCCACAGCCCAGAGCTCCGTCTCGGCCAGCTTGGCCTTGATCTTCTCGGGGATCTTGTCGGGATCCTGCATCTGGGCGATGGTGGGGATGATGACGTTGTTCTCCCGCGCCTTTTGGATGTTGTGGGCAAGGCCCTCCTTGTGGATGGAAAGGTCAATCATGCTTTTTGTCCTCCTGCTTGGTGTCTAAGTATGAATAGAGCGTATACTTGGAGATGCCGAAGAATTTTGCGATCTTGTCGCCGGACTTGGTGATGAGCATGGCGCCGCTGTCGGCCAGGAAGCGGATGGCGGTGATCTTGTCGTCCTTGTTCATGCGGCTCACGGGCTTGCCCACCAGCTTCACGGAGCGCTCGATCAGATCGTCCAGCAGGGCATTGACGTTGTTGGGGATCTGGGTGGGCTCCGTCTGCCCCTTCTCCTCGGGAGAGGTCAGCTCCGAGAGCACCCCCTCGGCCAGCGCCAGCGCGGAGATATCGAAGTTGATGCCGAAGATGGCGCAGACCTTCCCGTCCTCCCCCCGGAGAAAGACCGTGGAGGATTTCAGCAGCTTGCCGCCGGGCGTCCGGGTCAGGTAGCTCAGCCGATCCACGGTGGGATCCGACCCTGCCTTTTTCAGCTGCTCCAGAACCACCTGGCTGGGGCCGTCTCCCGGCTTCCGGCCGGTGACCTGCCCGTTCTCGATGGCCACCAGCGAGTGCTCCGCGGCCTCGGGAGAGATTTCATGCACAACAACCTCGCAACCGCTGCCAAATTCGGCGGCAACGCCCTTGGCAACATTGCGAAGCATTTCCAATTCATGCGGTTTCAGCATAGCGAACCTCCTGTTTCAGACTTGTTCTATCCTTATTATCATATCACAGCTTTTCGAGAAATCAACAAAGAATCGTCCTGTTTTCAAAAATTTTTTCTGGATGGCTGACTTTCTTTGGAAAATGGGTTGACTTCCGAAACACTTATGCTACAATAGCATTCGGTAAATTGTTTTTTCGGATCAACCACACCCCCACGAATCGAGGTACGCCATGGATTACGAACAGATTCGGCGCGCAGCCGAGGGCTATCAAACGGAAATGACCCGCTTCCTGCGGGATATGATCGCCATTCCCTCCGAATCCTGCCAGGAGGAGGGCGTGGCAAAGCGCATCGCGGCCGAGCTGACCAAGCTGGGCTACGACAAGGTGGAATTCGACAAGCTGGGCAACGTGATCGGCTGGCTGGGCGAGGGCGACAAGATCATCGCCATCGACTCCCACATCGACACCGTGGGCATCGGCAACCGGGACAACTGGGAGGCCGATCCATACCAAGGCTATGAGACCGACACCGTCATTTACGGGCGGGGCGGCTCCGACCAGGAGGGCGGCATGGCCGCCGCGGCCTACGGCGGCAGGATCATGAAGGACTTGGGGCTGCTGCCCAAGGGCTACAAGCTCATGGTGGTGGGCTCCGTCCAGGAGGAGGACTGCGACGGGATGTGCTGGCAGTCCATCGTCAACGAGTACTTTGACGGGCCCGAGGACGCCCGGAGCAAGATCGAGTTTGTGATCTCCACCGAGCCCACCGACGGCGGCATCTACCGGGGCCACCGGGGCCGCATGGAGATCCGGGTGGACGTCCACGGGGTGAGCTGCCACGGCTCCGCCCCGGAGCGGGGGGACAACGCCATCCACAAGATGGCGGAGATCCTGCTGAACGTTCGGGATCTGAACGAGAACGACGCGGGGGACGACAAAGAGATCAAGGGTCTGGTGAAGATGCTGGATCCCAAGTACAACCCCCAGCACTTCGAGGACGCCCGCTTCCTGGGCCGGGGCACCTGCACCACCAGCCAGATCTTCTACACCTCTCCCAGCCGCTGCGCCGTGGCGGACTCCTGCGCCATTTCCATCGACCGGCGCATGACTGCCGGAGAGACCTACCAGTCCTGCCTCAAGGAGATCGAGGAGCTGCCCGCGGTGCAGAAGTACGCCAAGGACGTGAAGGTCTCCATGTATATGTACGACCGTCCCTCCTGGACCGGCCACGTCTACGAGACGGAGGCCTTCTTCCCCACCTGGATCAACAAGGAGACCGCCCCCCATGTCCGGGCTCTGGTGGAGGCCCACAAGGCCCTCTGGGGAGACGAGCGCCTCTGGGTGGACGAGACCGCCCGGGCCAAGCGGGAGGGCCGTCCGCTGACGGACAAGTGGACCTTCTCCACCAACGGCGTGTCCATCCAGGGCCGCTACGGCATCCCCTGCGTGGGCTTCGGCCCCGGCGCGGAGAGTCAGGCCCACGCCCCCAACGAGATCACCTGGAAGCACGACCTGGTGGTCTGCGCCGCCCTCTACGCCGCCGTGCCGATGCTCTATCAGCCCGGCGACAAATCCGAGTCCGCCACCGCCTTCCGCCAGGAGCTGACGGGGAACGACATCCGCTGACCCCGTAGGGACGGCACCTTGCCGTCCGGTTCACCGCAGGCGAACGATCGCCCGCAGGGCGATCCCACGTTTTGTATTGTAGGCGGATACATTTCATCCAAACAGGTCGGTCATCGTGATTTGCCTGCGGCAAATTGCGTTCGTGCCGAACGCCGGACGGCAGAGTGCCGTCCCTACACGCCTGCCGCCAGTTGCCCATTTGCGGGCAGATTGCCCGCGCTACAATTAAAAAGGAGCCTGATACCATGAGCAAAGCCTTTGAGCTGGCCCGCGAGCTGGAAAAGCTGCGGATCAACAATATGTATAAGCAGGACTTCTACTGGACCTGGGACAAGACCGACGACGAGATCGCGGCGGTCTTTGCCGTGGCCGACGCCCTGCGGGATCTGCGGGAGCACAACAAGTCCACCCGGATCTTCAACTCCGGCCTGGGCATTTCCCTCTTCCGGGACAACTCCACCCGCACCCGCTTCTCCTTTGCCTCGGCCTGCAATCTGCTGGGTCTGGAGGAGCAGGTGCTGGACGAGAAAAAATCCCAGATCGCCCACGGCGAGACCGTCCGGGAGACCGCCAACATGGTGTCCTTTATGGCGGACGTCATCGGCATTCGGGACGATATGTACATCCACCAGGGCCACGAATACCAGAAGACCTTCATGGACGCCCTGGAGGACGGCTACCGCACCGGCATTCTGGAGCAGCGGCCCACCCTGGTGAACCTCCAGTGCGACGTGGATCACCCCACCCAGTGCATGGCGGACCTGCTCCACGTGATCCACCATTTCGGCGGCGTGGAGAACCTGAAGGGCAAGAAGGTGGCCATGACCTGGGCCTACTCCCCCTCCTACGGCAAGCCCCTGTCGGTGCCCCAGGGCGTCATCGGCCTGTTCACCCGCTTCGGCATGGACGTGACCCTGGCCCATCCCGAGGGCTACGACGTGATGCCGGAGGTGGAGCAGATCGCCCGGGAGAACTGCGAGAAGTACGGCTCCCGCTTCACCAAGACCAACGACATGAAGGAGGCGTTCCAAGACGCCGACATCGTCTATCCCAAGTCCTGGGCCTCCTTCGCCGCCATGGAGGAGCGCACCAGGCTCTACGCCGCCGGCGACAAGGCGGGCATCGACGAGCTGGAGCAGCGCCTGCTGGCGGAGAACGCCCAGCACAGGGACTGGACCTGCAGCGAGGACATGATGAAGCTGACGAAGGACGGCAAGGCCCTCTACCTCCACTGCCTGCCCGCCGACATCTCCGGCGTCAGCTGCGAGGAGGGCGAGGTGGACAGCTCCGTCTTCGACCGCTATCTGGTGCCCCTCTACAAGCAGGCCTCCTTCAAGCCCTACATCATCGCCGCCATGATCTTCCTGGCCCAGATCAAGGATCCCGCCGCGGCCCTGCTGGAGCTGGACGGCGGCCAGGAGAAGCGCAAGACCTTCTGACCTCCGCCCGTGCACATCTGTCCGCATTTTGCGCACGCCCCGTCACTCCTTGTTATGCCAGAAATCACAGATTGCTATGGCGCGGGCGGAACTTCGGCGGAATGGCGGAAATGACCCGGTGAGAAGCTGCGGTTTTGCATCATGGAAAAGAAATTTCCCGCCGCTCACGCTTTTTGTTGAAATCCGGCGTCGCATCCTGTATAATACATTGTTGGAAACCGTGAATCTCGGACCTCGGGTCCGTTGTTCAGACGCGCGGTAAATTTTCCTTACTTTCGGCCGCGCCGTCAAACCCATCTACATTCTAAAGGAGGATACAAACACATGAAAAAGATTCTTGCTCTGCTCCTCGCTCTGGTCATGGCGCTGGCTCTGGTCGCCTGCGGCGGCAGCAACCAGAACAACACCACTCCCCCCGCGAACAACACCCAGAATGAGGAGCCCGCCAACACCGAGAACACCGAGAACACTGAGAACACTGAGCCCGCTCCCACCGGTGCCTTCAAGGTTGGCTTCATCACCCTGCACGACGAGAACTCCACCTACGACCTCAACTTCATCAACGCCGCCAAGGCCGCCTGCGAGAAGCTGGGCGTGGAGTACATCCTCAAGACCAACATTCCTGAGGGCCAGGAGTGCTACGAGACCGCCTGCGATATGGCTGACGCCGGCTGCAAGGTCGTCTTCGCCGACAGCTTCGGTCACGAGGACTACATGATTCAGGCCGCCAAGGAGTACAAGGACGTTCAGTTCTGCCACTCCACCGGCACCCGCGCTCATACCGAGGGTCTGGACAACTACCACAACGCCTTCGCCTCCATCTACGAGGGCCGTTATCTGGCCGGTGTGGCTGCCGGCATGAAGCTGAAGGCCATGATCGACGCCGGTGAGTTCACCGCCGACCAGGCCAAGATCGGTTACGTGGGCGCTTTCACCTACGCCGAAGTGGTTTCCGGCTACACCTCCTTCTTCCTGGGCGTGCGTTCCATCGTTCCCGAGGCCACCATGGACGTGACCTTCACCGGTTCCTGGTATGACGAGGCCGCCGAGAAGGAAGGCGCCAACAAGCTGATCCAGGGCGGCTGCAAGCTCATCAGCCAGCACGCCGACTCCGAAGGCGCTCCCAAGGCCTGTGAAGAAAAGGGCGTTCCGGATGTTGCCTACAACGTGTCCACCATCAACCTCTGTCCGAACACCGCGATCATTTCTTCCAAGATCAA